>JAYTTY010000376.1:0-21641 GCA_043744795.1 Zavarzinella sp.
GTCCGGCGCCCCATCCGGGGCTAAAACATCGTCTTGGGTATTCAGCCCCGGAGGGGCGCCGGACTGTAGCCCGTGGGTGAGGCTCGGCGAACCCCGGGAAGTCTTCAACCGCGCTACCGCCCTGTCCCCGAATGGGATAATCTGGAGGAAAGGATTTTCTCGACCGCGCACCCGGACCGACCCCCATGTCGTCGAAATTGCCGCCCGCCCTGCTCGCCGCCGTCGCCAAGCACTGGGGCTTCAGCGCGCTGCGGCCGTTGCAGGCCGAGGCAATTCGCGCGTCGCTGGCCGGGCGGGACTCGCTCGTCGTGATGCCGACCGGCGGCGGCAAGTCGCTGTGCTACCAGGCCCCGGCCCTCGTCCGCGCCGGCCTCACCGTCGTCGTCTCCCCGCTGATCGCGTTGATGAAAGACCAAGTGGACGGCCTCGCCCGCAACGGCGTCACGGCCGTCCGGCTCGACAGCACGCTCAACCAGGGGGAGTGGAACGACGCCTTGGCCGCCATCCGCTCGGGCGAGACCAAGTTGGTGTTCATCTCCCCGGAACGGCTGGTGAACTCCGGCACGCACCAACTGCTGCGCGACGCCGGGACGAAGACGGTCGCCATCGACGAGGCCCACTGCATTTCCCACTGGGGGCACGACTTCCGCCCCGAGTACCGCATGCTCGCCCGCCTGCGCGAGTTCTTCCCCGGCGCGGCCGTCCACGCCTACACCGCGACGGCGACGGAGTCGGTGCGGGAAGACATCATCAGTCAATTGAATCTGCAAGACCCGGAAGTCCTGGTCGGCAACTTCGACCGGCCGAACCTGACCTACCGCGTGCTGCCGCAGGTGGACGTGATCGCCCAAATCCGCGAGGTGCTGGACCGCCGCCCGAACGAGGCCGGCATCGTCTACTGCCTGCGCCGGGCCGACGTGGACACGATCCACGAGGCCTTGTTGAAGGCCAAGTATCGGGCGGTGCCGTACCACGCCGGCATGACGGCCGACGCCCGCAAGCAGAGCCACGACGCCTTCTCCAGCGAGGAGGCCGACGTGGTCGTGGCGACCATCGCCTTCGGCATGGGCATCGACCGGTCCAACGTGCGGTTCGTCGTCCACGCCTGTGTGCCGAAGACCATTGAACATTACCAACAAGAGACCGGCCGGGCAGGGCGGGACGGGCTGCCGAGCGAGTGTCTGCTGTTGTTCTCCGTCGCGGACGTGGTGGCCCTCAAGCGGATCATGGAGAAGTCGGCGGCCGAGGCCAACATGCCGCCGGAGTTTTTGAACGCCTCGCGCAAGTCGCTCGACCAGATGACCCACTACGCCAGCGGGGCCGTCTGCCGGCACAAGGCGCTGGTGCGGCACTTCGGCCAGGAGTACGAGGCCGACAACTGTGGGGCGTGCGACATCTGCCTGGGGGACACGGAAGACCTGCCCGACGCCACGGTGATCGCCCAGAAGATCCTCTCGTGCGTCGCCCGCGTCAACGAAGGCTTCGGCGCCAATCATGTGATCGACGTGCTGCGCGGCGGGGACACGCAAAACGTGCGCGCCCGCGGGCACGACAAGCTCAGCACCTACGGCCTGTTGAACAACATGGCCAAGCCGCAAATCCGCGACTGCATCTTCCAACTGATCGGCCAAGAAGTGCTGACGCAGTCCGAGGGGGAGTACCCCGTCCTCAAGCTCACCGCCGCGTCGTGGGCCGTGATGAAGGGGAAGAAGGAGGTCCGGCTGATCCAACTGAAGACCCCGCCCGGTGCCGCCGCGTCGTCGGGTTCTGGCCGGGAGCGTGCCGCGAAGGGGACGCTGCCGGAAGGGACCGACCTCGACCTGTTCGAGGCCCTGCGGCACCTGCGCAAGGAGCACGCCGCCCGGCTCAACGTGCCGCCGTATGTCGTGTTCGCGGACACCGTCCTCGCGGAACTGGCCCGCTGCCGGCCGACGACGCCGGCCCGCATGCGCATGGTGTCCGGCGTCGGGGACGTGAAACTGCGCGACTTCGGCGAGTCCTTCTTGGCCGTGATCCGCGAACACGCGGACGCTCGCGGCCTGACGACCGACCTGGCGCCGCCGCGGGACGCCGCTCCGTCGTCTTCCGGCGGGGGGAAAATGACGGCGTCGAAGATCAAGTCATTCGGCCTGTTCCGCGACGGCGCCTCCGTGGAAGACGTGATGCATCAGACGAACCTGTCCCGGACGACGATCTCGGACCACCTCGCCGACTTCATCCGGGCCGAGAAGCCGAAGTCAATCACCGAGTGGGTGGACGCCGACGTGATCGACCGCGTCACCGCCGCCGCCGAAGAGCACGGCACCGCCCGCCTCAAGCCGGCGTTCCTGGCGATGAACGAGGAAGTGAACTACGAGGCCATCCGCGTCGTGTTCGCGTTTTTGGACGCGAAGCGGGAGTAGTGTTGGAGCGCCCTATTCCTTCACACACTCCACCAACACCGTCGCCTCGGACACCACTTCATACTTCCCGTTCTGCAACGCCAAGCCGCGGATCACGACGGCGTGTTCCCCGTCGAGCTTGGATGCCTTGACGCGCTTCACGCGGAACGTCGCCGTGGTCTGGCCGGGGGCGACCGTCACCGGGTCGGCCGTGAAGGCGCCGGCCACTTCTTCGGACAACTTCAACGTCAGTGTGACAGGGACTTCGAGCTTCGGCGAGCGCAGGATCGTCACGGGAATGTCAAGCGTCTCGCCGGGCCGGAGTTTTGCCTCGCGCGTCGCGGTGTCCACTTTCAAGATGGAGCCTTCGATGCTCATGGTGATGCGGCCGGCCATCGGCGTGACGAGGTGGCGCACGCGGCCCTTGGCGTCCGGCACCTTCACGACGCCGATCAACTCCATGCGCGAGGTGCGCGTGGTCTCCAGCCATTCGGGCATGAAGCATGGGTAGAAGGCCCGGTCGGCGGCGGCCGGCACGGTCATGTCCGGGCCGGTGATGCCTTGCCGTTGGTACGACTGGGCCGCCGACATTTGCAGGTGAACCTCGCCGGTGAAGCCGTTCATACGCTCCAGCGTCACCTCGGCCGGGTGCGTGCTGCCGCGGTGGACCTTGCGGCCGCCGTCGGCGTCCACGCACACCAGCTTGAGTCGCGGCGTCAGCGTGGTGGCGACGAGGATGGAAGCCGTCTTCTCCCCGTCGGGATGCCGCCCGGTCAGGTCGCCGGGGATCGGAACCAAGGCGGGCCGCGTAATGGCCCCGGCGGTCCCGGTGACGGTGAGCAAACTGGCCATCGCCGGGGCGGTCTCCGGAGCGGTGAGCGTGACCTTGAGTTCCGGCTTGTCGGCGGGGATCACCAAGGCCGGCGGCACGGTCACGCCTTCGGGCAAGCCGATGATCGTCAGCGTGATCGGCTCCTTGAAGCCGCCTTTGCGGTCGGCCTTCACGATCAGGTCGGCCGTGCCGCCGAGCGGGACGTTGAGGCGGGCGACCGTGGTGAGGGCGAAGTCCGCGGCCGGCTTTTCCACCGTAAGTCGGTAGATCGCCGCCCGCGTGCCGGCCCGCCCCGAAATGTCGGACACGACCAGCGTGTACGCCCCGTCGGCCGGCAGCGTGACCGTCAGGCCGGCGTCCGTGGTGCCGGGCAAGTCGTCGTTGCGCATCAACTCCTTGCCGTCCGGCCCGCGGACGGCCAGCGACAGATCCAACGGCGACCCGAACCGCCGGGCCTCGGCCTTGATCGCCCACACGTCCCCCTTCTTGCCGGCGCACGGGTACAAGGCTTCCGTGGCGGCGTGGTCGAACACGCCGGTGACGGCTGCCGGCAGCGTGAGCGTTGGCCCCGCCGGCGATTCGGCCAAGTCGCTTACGGGGATGTGGAACACGGGGGCGACACCGAAGGGCGTCTCGACGCGGTAAGCAAAGCTATTGGCCTTCGGGTCGGCCGGGAAGGCGACCGGGCGGGAGACGCTCTCCAGCTTCGGCTCGCCGGTCGCCAGCCCGTAGCCGACGAACTCGACGGCCCGCGACTCGCCGCGCTTGCCGGCGGCCGGGATCGTCGCCACGACGCGCGGCCCGGCGGTGAGGGCCAGCCGGTAGACCGAGGAACTGTCCCCGCGGAAGTCGAGGTCGTTCACGCGGACGGTGTACTCGGCCCCGGCCGCCGCCTTGAAAGTGACCGCCACGTCTTGCCCGGCCGTGTCCACCGCGTCGGCGACCGTGGCGCCAGCCGCGTCCCGGACGGTGACGGCCGCGTTCATGTTCACCCCGAGCCGGCGGGCGAACAACTCGCACGTCACCGGCCCGGCCTTAGCGACCGTGAAGCGGTAGCGGTCCACTTCCTCGATGCGGGACAGCCGGCCGTTGACCGTCACCGGCAAGACCGGCAACTTCTGCCCAACTTTCGACGACGAGTCCTCAACGACTTCCGGCACGTCCCCCACCCAGAAAATCCCGGTCTTGGCCCCGGCCCCGCTCGCCCCGGCGACGACCCAGCGCACCGGCCCGACGGGCATCCCCGCAGGAATCGTAAACTTCGCCGGCTGCTCCCGCGGCAGGAGCGGCGCCGCCAGCGTACTCTTCGCCCCGAACCAGTACGGCGGCGGCGGCACCAGCACCGGCCCCGGCTCCCCGGTCGTCTGCAGTTGCACGCGCGGGTCCAGCACAAAGAACTGCACGTCCGGCGTCCAGTCGTACCCGCCGAGGCGGACGCTGATGGTCGTGCCGGCCTGGCCCCCGGCCGGGAACATGTACCCCGGCTCCGGCGCCTTGAGGTCGGCCGTCTTCTTCTGGGCGCGGGCGGCGACCGCGACGGCGAGGACGACGCAAGCGGCGGTAAGGAATCGGCGCACGGGGAAGGCTCCGGCGAGAGGCGTGGAAGCGGATTCGGGGAAGGTCAGCCGGTGCGGAGCAAGTCGTCCCAACTCGTGGCGTCGAAGATGCGGTCGGCCAACGATTCCAGCCGCGCCGGGTCCGTGATCGCGTTCATCGCGGCGGAGATGGCCGGCGACGGCGGGCCGAACCGCCGGGCGCCCAGCCGGAAGAGCATCGTCCGCTCCCCCTTCGGGATCCCGCGGGCTTCGCCTTTTTCGATGATTTCCTGATAGGTCGTCGATTCTTCCATTAGCATGCTCACATTTTGAAACAGGTTCCTGATGCGTTCGCGCTCGTACCGTAAGCCGCACAAAACGTAAGACGAGCCCAGCAGGCTCTTCGTCACTTTCGCGTCCGTCCCGTGATCCCGCAGACAGCCTTGGAGCCGGGACAGGGCCGATCCTAAGTCGGCCTCCGCCTCGTCCGTGACCAAGGCGAGCGGGGCCAAGCCGACGCCGCCGTTGAGCCAGAAGTCGACGGGCCGCTCCCAGACCCGCTCGACGTGATAGCGGAACTCCGCGATCACGTTCCCGTTGACGCCGGCCCGCCGGTACACGCCCGTCTGGTCGCTGGCCTGGGCCGCGGGCCGCAGCAACACCAGCACGGTTTCCACGGGCAGGTCGTGCTGGTGGTTGATGAGCGTATTGTACCGCATCAATTGGCGGGGGTAGCCGAGCCGTGAACTTGTCACCAATTCCAAATGCAACAAACTGGGCCGGGCGCCGTCGATGCGGAAGACCTTGTCGGCCTGCACCGTCGTAGCCAAGTCGGTGTCAAGCGGCACGCCGGGGCCGGGCGGGATGCCGGCAAGGCGCGCGAAGTGGGCGGCCCAGTCGCCGGGGCCGGCGTCGATCATCGAATTCAGCGTCGCGTCAAATGGCTTGGCCATGAGTTAATTCCGATGGGCGACGATAAGCCACCCATCCGGTGTCTCGTCGGCCACCCGCCGCCTCACGGCGGTCGGCTCACTCAATCAACACAGCGCTTACACCTCGTGGACGTCGTGCAGCACGCCGCGGGGGATGCACACGACGAGCGCCTTCAGGTCGCCCCATGCCCGGTGTCTGACGCCGCGCGGGACGTACACGACGACGCCTTCGTGCAGTTCGATCTCCGCGTCGTCCAAGGCCATGCGGCCGTTGCCGGCGAGGATGTAGTAGAACTCGTCGGTCCGCTCGTGGTAGTGCAACTTGGCGTCGGTGATCTCCAGGTGGTGCACCTCCCCGGCGGCCAGGTGGCTCTCCTCGATGATCGGCCGGATCAGGCCGCAGGTCTCCGTCCACGGCGTCACGGCGGACAACTCCCGGCGGATGAAGGGGGCGGCGGTTGTAGTCATGGGAAAGTTCGCCAGCGTGACACTGTTCGGCTGACTGTACCGCCCCGCCGCGGCGAGCGCCAGAAAAACCCGGGCGGGGTCAGCGCGGCTTCATGCGGTTGACGCGGAAGCGGTCCCACATCTGCGGCTGGCCGGGGAGGGTCCAGTTGGGGACCGGCAGGCGGTACATGCGGGCGAGGTCCATCAGCAGGCGCGGGTACTCGGGCCAGCGGCCCTGCACGCGGGTCAGGGCCGACAACTGGTCGCGGCCCTTCTCGGTCTGTTTCAGCGTCGGCTCCAACACCTTGTCGATGAACGCCTGCACTTCCGGCGGCATCTGGGCCTTCGTGCTGTCCCCGAGCGGGGCCGGGAGTTTGAGGTTGTTGCGCTCGGCGTGCCGGGTCAGTTCGACGGCGTATTCCGGCCACCGGCCCTCGGCCCTCGCCAAGAGTTTTTTGTCGTCGAAGACGAGGAACGGAAACGGCCCCTTCTTCCGCGGGCCGCGGTCGTTCTTGATTAGGTACTCCCGGACGTTGTCCGGCAGCGAGGCGAAGTCCTTCGGCCCGACGCGGCCGGGCAACAGCGGGTGGGCGTCCGCCAGGCGGACGACTTCGATGGCGTACCACATGAACTGGCCGTGCTCGTCGGCGGCGGCCTTGGCCTCGTCGAGC
The DNA here is from genome assembly GCA_043744795.1 of Zavarzinella sp. GTDB lineage: Bacteria > Planctomycetota > Planctomycetia > Gemmatales > Gemmataceae > Zavarzinella. Next base: position 6,799 of record JAYTTY010000376.1, read on the forward strand.
GACTTCTTTTCGCCCTCCGTCAGGCTGGGCCGCAGGTTGACGGCGAACGCCTCCAGTTGCGTCCGCAATTCCACGGTGAGGCCCGGCGGCAGTTTCCCCTGTTTGAAGTCGTCCCAGTTCTTCTGGGCGATGGCCCAGTCGTCGTGGCGGGCGTCTTCCTCGGTTCGCCACTCGCGCACGCGGGCGGGCCGGGCTTCGGCCGGCAGGGCGGCGTATTCTTCCCGCTGCACCTTCGGCAGCGTCCGCACCCAGTCTTGCTCGCGCAGGTCGGCCACGACTTTCAGCCGCTCGTCGGCGGTCGGCGCCGCCAACACGCGGTCGCGGTCCGCGTCCGGCAGTTTCGCCAGCCACGCGTTGTAGTTCTGCATCACGCGCTTGAGCCGGGTCTGCGCCTCCGGGTCGAGGCGGTGGAATTCTTCGTTCAGCGTCCGCAATTGTTGCTGGCGCCCCGCCGGAAGACTCTGGAACCACGAGTATTGCCGGCGCAGGTAGTCGCGGTCGTCCGGGTCCACGGGCGTGTCGCGGGCGGCCGACGCGGACAGCGCGCCCATCCCCGTCAGCAAGACGGCGAACAGGCAGGCCCGCGGGCCGGACGGTCGGAGGCGGTTCATTGGCGTGTCCCGTGGTCAGTCGTCTTCGGCGAACAGTTCCGGGGCGTCGAGTTTCCGCAGGTATTCGATGTCGTCCACGTGCCGGTAGAGCCGGGCGTTCTTGAGCAGCGACAGTTCCCCGATCATCGCCGCGTCCGTGGCCCGCTCGTCCGGCGGCGAAATCAACCCGGCCCGGCCGAAGTAGCCCCCCAGCCCGCCGACGGCGACCAGCAGCGCCGCGACCGGCAGCCACGACCGCCCGGCCGCGGACATGGCGGGAAGGGAAGCCATCGTCGTGATGGCCGGCGGGCGGGGCAACACCGTGGCCGCGGAGAGGGCCGGCAGCGCTTGGGAAATCGTCTTGGCCGAGAACCCGGCCGACGGCTGCGGCCGGGGGAGCATGTCCAGTACGTCCCACGCCCGCTTCAGGGAATCGGCCTCGGCCCGCAGTCTCGGGTTCAAGCTGATCTTGGCGGCCACCGCCTGGGCGGCGTCGATGTCGAGTTCCCCGTCCAGGTACGCGACGAGTTCCTCCGTCACCGGGTCGGCGGGGGCGGCGGCGTCTTCCGGGTTGTCGTGCGCGTCACTCATCGGCGTCGTCGTCCGCGGGGTCGGGGACGGGTTCGCCGTCCATGTAGATGTAACCCGTCAGGGCGTCCCGGAGTCTCGCCCGGGCGCGGCTCAACAGGGATTTCACGGCCTTCGGCGTCAGGGCCATCACCTCGGCGACCTCGGCGTAGTTCATGTCCTCGAACTTGTTGAGGACCACGGCCATCCGCTGCCGCTCGTTGAGGGTGTCCAACGCGGCCCGCACGCGGTCGGCCAGTTCGGCCTGCCGCAGTCCGTGGGACGGGGACGGCCCGAGCGCCTTCGACAACTGTTCCTCCGGCCGGGCGCCGAGCGGCCCGGACTCGGACCCGGCCAACGGCGCCATCGGCCGGCGGCCCTTGTTGCGCAGGGCGTTCAGCGCCAAGTTGTTGGCGATGGTGAACAGCCACGTCGAGAACTTGGCGCTCGGCGAATATTTCTTGCGGTTGCGGTACACGCGCAGGAAGACTTCCTGGGCGAGGTCTTCGGCTTCCTCGGCGTTGCCGACGACGTGGGTCATGACGCCGACGAGCCGGCGCTGGAACAGGGCGACGATTTCGGCGAAGGCGGCCGGGTCGTCGTCGCGGACGCGGAGCATCAGGCGGACGTCCGGGTCCCGAATGGCGTACTCGGCGCTGGTCTGCCCAATGCTCACGTCCGCCCCGTCCCCGGTGTCACGGCCACTCCTTCAACGATACGGCCAACGGCGCGGCGGTGGTAGGGGAATGGGAGACGGGGGAGAAATGAGACGTGCCCCGGCTAAACGGCCGTCGGTCGTTGACCGTCGTTCATTATTACTTCTGCCCGCTGCTCTTCAGTTTGTTCTTGGCGTTGGCGGCCAGCTTGTTCTTGGGGAACCGCTTGAGCAAGTGCTTGAGGGCCTTGGCGCCGAAGTCGCCCATCACGCCGGCGTGGTCCACGAAGTGGAAGCCGAGGTAGTAGAGTTCCTCGGCTTCGAGCCACTTCGTCTTCTCGACTTCGGCGAAGGTAGCCGGTTCGTCTTGGCGGATCAGGTCGGCGAACTGGTGCAGGCAGTGTTCGCGGGCGCGGGCCTCGGCGTCCAAGTCCTTGTTGGAGAGTTTCAGCCCCACGGTGGCGAGGCCCAAGCGGATGCTAAAGCCGGCGGCCGGGTCGCGGGCGGCGGCCCGGTAGTAGATGTGCGACTTCTCGAAGTCTTCTTTCTTCTTGAGGGCGACCGCCTTCGCCTCCAGGCGGTCCCGCAGTTCGACGGCCCCGGCCTCCTTCAGCACGAAGATCAGGGCGTCGGCCCGGCGGTCATTGCTTTCCAAATGCTTGCCGAGGGCGGTGAACAATTCGTCCCCCCACGTCTTCGCGTCCCCCTTGGCGAACGGGGCGACCACGCGGGCCAGCGTCCACGCCTCGTCGGCGGTCTCGGCGTCCTTCAAGGGCTTGGCCAGCGCTTTGCGGCCGGTGGCGAGCGTCGCCAACTTGTTGAACACCTCGTCCCGGTATTTGCGGTCGGGGTGCGTCGTCTGCGTCAGCAACGCGGCGGTCACGTCCGGCGTGTCGCGGTCCCCGAGCTTGCCGAGGGCCAGGCGCCGCACGGCCAAGTCGTTCGCTTGGAGGAGTGGCAGCCACTCGGCGATCAGCTTGTCCGTCATCGGGATCTTGTCGAGCAGCATCATCGCCGGGGCGGCGACGCGGAACAGCGGGTCGCCGGCGCAAGCGAACAGCTTCGCCCGCTCGTCCTTGGCCGGCGACTTCATGAACTTGCCGAGGGCTTGCAGGGCGGCCGCCCGCACGTCCGGCGGGGTCGGGCTTTGCGTGCGGTCCCACAAGAGCGGCTCGACGCGCTCGTCGTCCAACAAAGCGGCGAGGCGGACCATGCCCGCCTCGCCGGCCGGGGTCAGCTTCGTCTTCTTGTCCTTGGCCAGGGCGAACAGGTCGTCGGCCAGCGACTTCTTCCGCTTCGCGTCCAGCGTGGGGATGTGGCCGGCCAGCGCCTGCACGGCGGCGTCGACGGCGGCGGGGTTCTTCTCCATCAGCATGTCCACGCCGGACGCTTCTTTCGAGCCGGACGCGTCCGCGTGGGCCAGGGCGGCGGCGATGTACTTCTGCACGCCCGGCACGACCTTGTGAATCTTGTCTTGCAGGGCCTGCGTCCCCTTCGCCCCGAGGGCGGCGGCCGCCTCCGCGGCGCGCTCGGCCTCTTGCCCGCCGTGGTTGATCCGCTCCAACAGGATGGGCAACGACTTCTCGATCCGCAACTGCCCGGCCGCCCGGATCGCCCGGACGCGCAGGGGCATTTCGTCGGCCGAGAGGGCGGCCAGCACGGCCGCTTGGGCTTCCGGGTCGCGGGCGTTCAGCTCCCCCAAGACGGTGACGGCCGCGCAACGCACGTCCATCGCGTGCTTGGCGGTCGTCAGGGCGATGAGTTTGGTGAGCGGAATGTCCATTGATTTGCCGATTTGGAGGGGGGCCGTACAGTCATGGTACGGTTTTGGCAAGGGTGGGCCAATCGGCCGTGGGCCGATAAAACGGGGGGATGGCCGAGCCCGCGCAATTGACCGTCCGGCAGATCATGAACCCCTCGCCGGCCCGGCTCGAACCGGACCGCACCGTGCGCGAGGCCATCGCCCTCATGACGGAACAGCGGGTCGGGGCCGTCCTGGTCGCGGACGCGGCCGACAAGGTGCTCGGCATCTTCACGGAGCGGGACTTCTTGCGGCGGGCCACCAAGACCGCGGTCGGGTGGGAAAGTGTCCGCATTCGGGAATGGATGTCGCCGTACCCGTACACCATTCAGCCGTCGGCCGGGTGGGAAGAGGCCGTCACCAGCATGGAACGGCTGCGGGTCCGACACCTGCCCGTCGTGGAGAACGGCCTGCTCGTCGGCGTGCTGACCACGCGGCAACTCGTCTCGAACCGGGCCGACCACCTGAACACGCTCATCGCGGAGCGGACGGCCGAGCTGCGCGCCTCCAACGACGCGCTCCTGACCCGCGACGGCGAAATTACCCACTACATGAAGGCGGCGGCCCGGCTGCAAAAGCGGCTGATGTTGCCGTCCAGCCCGCCGGACTGGCCGGAGATCGGCTGCCAAGTCCACTACCGGCCCCTCGACCCGCTCGGCGGGGATTATTACGACTTCGCCCGCCCGGACGACGACCACCTGGGCATCCTAATCGCCGACGCCAGCGGGCACGGCATTCCGGCCGCGATGGTCGCCATCATGGCGTGGCTGGCCTTCAGCGAATCCTCGCGGCAGACGGCGAAGCCCGGCGACGTGCTGACGGCGATGAACAACCGCCTGCTCGGTCTCGCGGACGAGCGGTACGTGACGGCCTTTTACGGCGTGTTCAACCGCCGCACGCGTCAACTGACCTACTCCAACGCCGGCCACCCGTTCCCGATGCGCTTCATGGCCGAGACGGGGAAGATTCACCCGCTGGCGTCCCGCGGCTTCATGCTCGGCATCATGCCGGACGAAGTCTACGCGGACAAGTCGATCACGCTCGCGCCCGGCGACCGCTTGCTGTTCTACACGGACGGCGTGACCGACCTGCGCGACGACCGCGGCGAGACGTTCGGGGCCGAGCGGTTGGGGAGTTGCCTCGGCGAGTCCGCCGACCAACCGGCCGCGACGATGCTGACATGGATTAAGGACGAGCTGAACCACTTCTGCGGCAAGAACGGCCGGGCCGACGACACGACGATGATCGTGGCGGAGATCAAGTAGCGGCCCGGCGGACATGAGAAGGAATTTGCTAGAATAACCCTCCACTCCCCGCGCCCGCCTCACCCCGCGAGGGTTCCCCGTCCATGCATCGCCGTTTTCTTTTGCTGACCGCCCTCGTGATGCCGTCCGCCGTCCCGGCCGCCGAGCCGTCGCCGGAGGCCGTCGCGTTCTTCGAGAAGGATGTCCGGCCGCTGCTCGTCGAGAAGTGTCAAAAGTGCCACGGGATAAAGAAACAGGAAGCCGGCCTGCGCCTCGACTCGCGGGCCGCGCTGGTGAAGGGCGGGGACAGCGGCCCGGCCGTCGTGCCCGGCAAGCCGAAGGAGGGCACGCTGCTGGCCGCGGTGAATCACGTCGGCGACCTGAAGATGCCGCCCAAGGAGAAGCTCCGCGACGACCAACTCAAGGCGCTGACCAAGTGGGTGACGGACGGCGCCGTCTGGCCGGCCGACGGAGTGAAAAACCCGGCGGCCAACGGCAAAACGCACTGGGCTTTTCAGCCGGTGAAAGACCCCCCGGTCCCGGCCGTCAAGGACGCGGCTTGGCCGACATCGCCGCTGGACCGCTTCGTCCTCGCCCAACTGGAAGCCAAGAGCTTGAAGCCCGTCGCGGCGGCCGACAAGAGAACACTGCTTCGCCGCGTAATGTTCGACCTGACCGGGTTGCCGCCGACGCCCGACGAGATTGACGCCTTTCTGAAGGACCAGTCGCCGACCGCTTACGACAAAGTGATTGACCGCCTGCTCGCCTCGCCGGCTTACGGCGAACGGTGGGGCCGGCACTGGCTGGACGTGGCCCGCTACGCCGACACCGCCGGGGACGGAGCCGACTACCCCGTGCCCGAGGCCGGCAAATACCGCGACTGGGTGATCCGCTCCTTCAACGCCGATCAGCCCTACGACCAGTTCGTGCGCGAGCAACTGGCCGGCGACATCATCGCCAAGGCCGGCCCGGCGAACATGTACGCCGACCGCGTGACGGCCACGGGCTTCCTAGCCGTCGGCAAGCGCTACGGCTACGCCCCCAACGCGGACTTTCAGCATCTTGATTTCGCGGACGCCATCGACTCCGTCGGCCGCTCGCTGCTCGGCCTCTCCGTCGGCTGCGCCCGCTGCCACGACCACAAATACGACCCGGTCAGTGCCGCCGACTACTACGCCCTGTACGGCATCTTCCAAAGCACGACGTGGGCCTTCCCCGGCGGCGAGGAGCAAAAACGGTCGTCACAATTCCCGCCGCTGATCCCCCCGGCCGAAGCCGCCAAGCGTGATCAAGCGAAGGCCGCCGAGTTGGCGGCGATTGATGCGGAGATCGCCAAACTAAAAGCGGAACGGGCGACGCTCGACGGCAAGACGTTCGCCGGCGGCGCTGACCTCGATCTGGAAGGCCAAGCCCTCGGCAAGCCGCTGGCCGCCCCGTGGCTGTCGGCCGGGCCGGCGAAGGCGCTCGCCGAGGCGCAGAGTCCGTTCACGCACATCCACCCGGCCGGGACGCGCGGCGTGCGCCTCGGCTCCGGCCAGCCGCCGGAAGGCGTGCGCTACGTCTTCGCCAGCGGCCGGCGGGCGGCGGCCGGCAAGCAGATGCACTTCACCATCGACTTCCGCACGCTCGCCGGGGATCAGAAGGGCGCGCACCGCTTCTACCTCGGCCGCGGGGTGATCGCGTCCCAAGCCCTTGAATGCAGTGTCACGGCGACCGAGTTCGCCATCCGCGACGGGGCCAAGTGGGAAGTCGTCCGCAAGCTTAAGCCGGGCGAGTGGCACACGCTGCGGTTGACGCTCGACCACGCCACGAAGACCTATTCCGGCGCCGTCGGCCCGGCCGGCGATTTGGCGCTGTTCAAAGGCAAGGGGCTGAACCCCGCGTGGGACGGCGTGTTCGACACGTTCATCTGCGACGGCAACGGCCACGTCGCCGGGTTGCCGTCCGAACTCGACTTGGACAACCTCGGCCTTCAGGAATCCGCTTTTGCCCCCGTCGGTGGTCCGCCCGTGCCGGCCCACACGGCCAAGCCGAACCGCAAGGAAGACATCGCCAAGGCGGACGCCGCCATCGCCGCCGCGACGAAACGCCGGGAGGCCGCCGCGGCGAAGGTGAATTACGAAGTTGCCTACGGCGTCAGCGAGGGGAAGCCGGTCAACGCCAAGATTCAGAAGCGCGGCGAGCCGGACAAACTCGGGGCCGAAGTCCCGCGCCGCTTCCTGGACATCCTGGGCGGGGACGCCCTGCCGGTCGGCGCCACGGGCAGCGGTCGCATGGAGCTGGCGAACTGGGTCACGCGGCCGAGCAACCCGCTGACGGCCCGCGTGTTCGTGAACCGCGTCTGGCAATGGCACTTCGGCCAAGGCTTGGTCACGACGCCCAGCGACTTCGGCGCCCGCGGCGAAGCCCCGAGCCACCCGGAACTGCTCGACTGGCTGGCCACGCGCTTCGTCGAATCCGGCTGGTCCGTGAAGGCCCTGCACCGGCTGATCCTGAAGTCCCGCACCTACCAACTGGCGAGCGACGACGACCCGGCCAACCTGAAGACCGACCCGGCCAACCGCTGGCTGTGGCGGCACGCCCGCCAGAGCTTGGACGCCGAGAGCATCCGCGACGCGATGCTGTTCGTCAGCGGCAAGCTCGACCGCACGCCGGCCCCGCCCCACCCGTTCCCCCCGGCGAACACGTGGGGCTTCACGATCCACAACCCGTTCTACGCCGTCTACGACAGCGACCGCCGCAGCGTCTACCTGATGGTGCAGCGCAATCGCCGCCACCCGTTCCTGGCCCTCTTCGACGCCGCCGACCCGAACCTCAGCGCCGCCGAACGCCAGCCCACCACGACGCCGACGCAGACGCTGTACCTGATGAACTCCCCGTTCGTCCACGACCAATCCGAAGCCTTCGCGCGCCGCCTGTTGGCGGCCCCCGGCGATGATGCGGTCCGCGTGCGATTGGCGTTCGAGGCAACGCACGGGAAGGATGCGACGGACGCGGAAGTGGCCGACACGTTGGCATTTGTTGATGCGTACCGGAAGAAGTTGGTTGATAAGGCGCCGGCCGACAAGCGAGACGCGATGGCGTGGGCCGCGTTCGGGCGAGCGCTGCTGACGGGGAATGCGTTTTTGTACGTGGACTGAAGCGACACAAGCAGCGACCGTTTAGCCGCGACGCGACGCTTCGGAGTGGAGCGCGGACTGAGGCCCACTCATCGCTGAAACGGGGTCGGGTCGCAAATGGGCTTCGGCCCGCGCTCCACTCCCAAAGCGTCGCGTCGCGGCTAAACGGGTTTTGACTGGGGAGCGACCGATGATGAGCATGACCCGCCGTGAACTCCTGCACCGCGCCTCCGGCGGCTTCGGGGCAATCGCCCTCGCCGGCCTGTGGGCCGAGACGCAGGCCGCCGACCCGCTCGCCAAGAAGGCGGGGCACTTCCCGGCCAAGGCCGACCGTGTGATCTTCCTGTTCAGCACCGGCGGCGTGTCACACGTCGATACGTTCGACCGCAAGCCGAAGCTGACGGCCGACCACGGCAAGTCGATCACCGCCTCGCGCTGGCTGAACAAGCCCGGCGAGTTCAAGCGGTTCCTGATTAAGCCGCGCTGGGCGTTCAAGCAGTACGGCAAATCCGGCGCTTGGGTCAGCGACCTGTTCCCCAACCTCGGCGCCGTCGCGGACGACATCTGCTTCCTGAACGGCATGCACTGCGAGAGTGACGGGCACGACAAGGCGACGCTGGCGGCCCACACCGGGTCGGCCCAGTTCGCCCGGCCCAGCGCCGGGGCGTGGGTGAGCTACGGCCTCGGCACCGAGAACAAGAACCTGCCGTCGTTCATGGTGCTGGCCCCGTTCGCCCCCTACGCCGGCGCGCAGACGTGGGGCAGCGACTTCCTGCCGGCCTGCCACCAGGGCACGCACGTCCTCCCCGGCAAGGAGCCGCTGCCGAACCTCAAGCCGCGCGTCCCCGGCGTCGAGTTGCAGCAGATGGAGTTGGAACTGCTCGGCAAATTCAACCGCGCCCACTTGGAGAAGCGGGCCGCCGACCAGGCCCTCGACGCCCGCGTCCGCTCCTTCGAGACCGCCTTCGGCATGCAGCGCGAGGCCCCGGAGGCGTTCGACTTATCCAGGGAGACGGACGAGACGCTGAAACTCTACGGCGTCGAGCGCGGCGCCACGGCCGGCTTCGGCTGGCAGTGCTTGGTGTCCCGCCGCCTGGCCGAGCGCGGCGTCCGCTTCCAAGAACTGATCGACGTGGGGTCAAGCAACAACTGGGACTCGCACGGCAACATGGCCGACCACGAGCGCCTCGCCAAGAACATCGACAAGCCCGTCGCCGGCCTGCTGACCGACCTGAAGCGCCGCGGCATGTTGGACCGCACCCTCGTCGTCTGGACGACCGAGTTCGGCCGCACCCCGTTCCACGAGCAAGTCAACCACCCCGGCCGCGAACACCACAACCTCTGCTTCACGTCCTGGCTCGCCGGCGGCGGCGTCAAGGGCGGCTTGGTCTACGGCTCGTCCGACGAGTACGGCATCCTCCCCGCCACCGGGGCCGTTCACACCCACGACCTGCACGCCACGATGTTGCACCTGCTCGGCATCGACCACGAAAAGCTGACCTACCGCCACGCCGGCCGCGACTACCGCCTGACCGACGTGGCGGGCGAAGTGGTGAAGCCGATCCTGGCGTGAATTGTCCTGATAAGCCATGAATGGGAGCGATCTGTTTGGCACCCAGCGTAAGCCCTATTCTTGACTCCCACGTCTCACGGATCGTAGCCAATGCGTTTGAGATCCCCCTCCGCAATTGGGCTTCCTTGGGCAAGGGCTTTTCGATACCACTTTGCAGCTTCCTTTGTGTCCTTTTCAACTCCCCGTCCAACTTCATACATCGAGCCGAGCATAGTGAAAGCGAGTGTGTCGTTCTGTTCAGTCGCCTTGCGATACCACTTCACAGCCTCCTTGTCGTCGTAAACCACCCCCATTCTTCCACCCGCGTATAGCTCGCCGAGGCTGACTTGGGCCCAAGGGAGGTTTTGCTCGGCAGCTTTGCGCAGCCACTTCAGAGCCTCCTTCTCGTCTTTCTCCACCCCTTTCCCGAATCGGTAGAAAGTGCTGAGGAGATATTGCGATTCCGGAAAGTACTGATCGGCGGCTTTGCGGCACCACTTCATGGCTTCCTTCTCGTCCTTTCCCACCTGTAGACCTCCAAATCCGTTGTAAAGCATTTCGGCAAGGCGGATTTGCGCGACGGGGTTGTTCTGATCGGCGGCTTTGCGATACCACTGTGCGGCCTCGATCTCATCCCTTTCCACGCCCAGACCGCAACTGAAAATCCAGCCGAGGTTGGATTGGGCGTTCGCGTTATTTCGCTCGGCGGCTTTGCGAACTTCGGGAAGTGCTTCTCGGCACAATTGCTCTGCTTCTTTCTGATCCGGAGGGAGGAAAAACGCATTTCGATAAAATCTCGCGAGTTCCACCTTCGCCAAGGGGTGCTTGAGCGCAACGGCGTCGCGATAGCAGCGCGTCGCTTCGGCCAAATTGACCTTCCCGTCTAAGCCATACCCGTGCTTCAAACCCGCTTGGAACTTATCCTCGCCCGGAAAAACAAGCGGTTTCCCCAACCCGTTGACAATCCATTTTCCCTGATACTCCCGTCTCACGACCGGTATTTGCGCCACGCCGAACGTTTTGTCCGCATCGCCTTTGGTCTTGGCGACCACCTGATCGAACACCGACTCCAACGTGAGCTTTTCCTCGCCGGTGAGGTATTCCCCTTGCCACGCGCGAATGACATGGTCGAAGAAAATGCCTCGCTGCCGTTTGGGGTCGAAATAGCTCTTCTGCCCTTTTTGGCAGGAATAGAGGGCGGCGATCCCTTCGGGTACTTGTTCGGCGTCTTCATCGTCCAAATTCACCTTGCTTCCGGCTTGGGCCAAGTCGCTCGTGGGGTCGTTGCGGCAGGCGTTGACGATCAACAGTTTTCGCTTCGCTTTGCACGACTTAAGCAGTTCAAACACGCCGCCGGGGCCGTCCATCGGAATGAGCGACGTCTTGTCTTCCAGATCGGCGTCGAGGGGGCAGAAATAGCCGGTCTTGTCGCCCTTGAAGTGGACGCCGTGGCCTGAAAAAGCGACCGCCAGCGTGTCTTCGGGCTTGACGCCCGCGAGAAGGAGTTTCAACTCCTTCATAATTTTTGATCGCTCGGAGTGGTAGCGCCGTTCGGTCTGCTTGTCGTGCAGGACTTTGACGTTCGCCTCCGCGAACCCGGTCGTCAGTAGGGCCTTTTTGAAGTCCTCAATGTCGTTGACGGTGTAAGGCAACTCGCGCAATTGCGTCTTGTCATACCCCGAACAGGCCACCAAGAAGGCGTAATCGACGCCTTTCTTGTCTTGCGCTTGGGCGGGCACAACCGCGGCAAGCGCCGCAACCGCAACGAGGAAAACAAGACGTTTGAACTTCATGGCCGAGCTTCTTTCGTGTGAAACCCCAAGCTACAACCTCGCGAGCGCGAAGGGCCAATTAAAATGGGCTTGGTGATTGGTGAGTATACCGCGAGAGGACAATCGCCCGCAAGTTGTCGTTCATCAATTGCTTAAAAGTCCGGCCGGGTGCCATGCACGGCTTTGCGTGAGCATGCCGAGACTCGGACACGGGAGAAATCTGAACCGCGGTTTCGGTCAAGCATGCTCACGCAAAGCCGCTCATCGTTATACACATCTCGCCTCCCCCAATCCGAGAAGCGGTTTTCGCCCCGACGGGGCGGAGGAGAATAGCCAGGGGCGGCTTCCGCCCCTGGGACACGCGCCCACGCGAAATGGTTTCGGCCCCGCCGGGGCGCCGGTCAATCTCTCGGCGCCCCGGCGGGGCCAAGACAAAACACAGTCGCAGGCCCGGGCTATTCTCCTCCGCCCCGCAGGAGAAAAAAAACGGCCGCCCGGCGTGTGTGGAACGATGAGCGCAAGGCCGTGACCATGTCGCCCGCCTGACCGATGTGGCGGGCGAAGTCGTGGAGCCGCTTCTCACGTGACATCGCCGCCCGGCGCGCGGCCGGTAGCATATGTCCAACATTGTTCCCGTGGAGTGACAGTCGTGATGCGTGCGACGCTTGCTTGGCTCACCGTGTTCGCGGGCGTGACGGCCGCCCAACCGAATGTCCCGGCGATCGACCTCTACCCGCTGGAAGTCGGCAACGTCTGGACCTACAAGGTCAGCGGGCAGGATGATCGGTTTGTCATCCGCGTGGCGGCCTTCGAGAAGGTCGGCGATTACGAGTGCTTCCGCTTGGAGGCCACCTTGCGGGACAAGCCGGTAGGCACGGAACACCTGCTCGCCGCCAAGAACGGCGTCTTCCGCGCCCGCACGGACAAGGACGACGTGTCGCCGCCCGTCTGCATCCTCCTACTCCCGATCCAGAAAGGGTCCGCGTGGAAGGGGGACTACAAGCTCGGCGGCAAGGCGGCCTCGGCCGTCTTCACGGCCAACACGGAGGCCGTGACGGTCCCGGCCGGCAAGTTTGAGGCCGTCAGCGTCCAGGCCGACCTGACCGAAATGGGCGGCCGCATCCGCACGACGGTCTGGTACGCCCCGAACGTCGGCGTCGTGAAGCAGACCCTCGAAGAAGGCAAGCGGACGCTGACGCTGGAGTTGGAGAAGTTCGAGAAGGCGGCGAAGAAGAAGTAAGAGAAGAATTTTTCGCCACGGATCGAACACGGATAAAGACAGTAGAGAGGAGAACTTCACCACAGAGGACACAGAGGACACAGAGGAAAGACCGAGAAAGTCAGAGGAAATGCATTCGTAAAAATTGCCTTGTCTGCTCCTGCCTTTCCTCTGTGCTCTCTGTGTCCTCTGTGGTGAAGCTCTTCTCTTCTACTCTTCGGAGAACCCCATGCGCCGATTGCTGATCGCGGTTACTTTGGCCGTCCCCGCCGTCGCCGTCGCCGAGCCGCCGAAGCGGGTGGAGTTTACGCGGCTGATCGCCCACTGGGCCGAGTACGGGGACGACGACTACCTGAGCTTCGTGGCCGAGGCCAAGCCGGACGTGTGTCAACTCGGGTTCTACGGCGGGCACTTCTACAGTCTGGCCCACACGGCGCAGTTCTCCGGGTACCCGGCCCACTTCCCCGTGCGCGGGCTGGCCGAGTGCGGGAAGTGGTTCGAGGACCGCAACGCGGCCGTGCATAAGCTGGGGTCGAAAGTGGTCGGGCACTTCAACGTGTCGTTCCTCGTCGGCGAACCGGCGGGCAAGGACGGGCCGGAGGGGTTCTTCAAGTTCTACCGCGACCTGTGGGACGAGAAGGAACTCGGACCGAAGCCAGTCAAAGATGCGCTGACCCTCCTGGCCCGCAATGCGGACGGGACGCCGATGCACTCGTCCCAGTACAGCATCGGCCAGATGCGCGAGTACACCGCCTGCCTGAACAACCCGGACTGGCGGGCCGTGCTGAAGGCGTGGGCCAAGCGCGGCATCGACCGCGGCGTGGACGGCTACATCGCCAACTACTTCTACCGCCACAACTGCCTGTGCGATCACTGCCAAAAGGGGTTCAAAGCCTACATGGGCGACCACTTCACGCCGGAGCAGTTGAAGGAACGTTTTGCCGTCGCGGACCTGAAGGCGCACAAGTTCCCCGAGATCATCGGCTGGCACGACCCGAAGGCGTCCACCCCGCTGCGGCGGGAGATGCTGGCGTGGTCGCAAATCTCGATGAAAGCCGCGTTCGACGACGTGTTCGTGACCTACGCCAAGAAACTGAAGCCGGGGCTGATGGTCGCCCAGTGGAACCACCTCGGCAACTTCAGCCAGATCAGCGGCGACGAGCGCTGCCTCCTCCCCGTTGACCAGTGGGGCCGGGACGAGGACTACCTGTGGTACAGCACCGGGGACGCCGCCTGCTTCACGGACTTGGCCGCCGGCGTCTACGGCGAAGGGACGCTGCAGGCCCGCTACATTCGCGGCATCTTCGACGACAAGCCGTACACGCTGGGCAAGTACGAGTCCACTCGCACCCGCGTCGCCATCGCGGAACTGGCCGCCAACGGCGGGGCGCCGATGGGCTTCTACGCCCGGCACAAAGACCCCGAGGCCCGCAAGGAGATCGTGCGCTACTACCAGTTCATGGCCAAGCACGACGCCCTCTTCCGCGGCAACAAGGCCCACGCCGAGGTGGCGCTGATGTACCCGCGCACAAACGTCCGCGACGGGGAATTGGCCGCCGTGGAGGCGTTTAAAACGGTCGGCAAAGACCTGCTCGACAAGCACGTGCTGTTCGACGTGCTGCCGAACGACCGCAAAGCGCCCCTGACGTACAAGTCCGTCATCCGCCTCGACGCGGCCAGGACCGCCCCCTTGCCGGACGGCCTCAGCACGTTCAAGGCGCCGCCGACGGTGCGTGTGTCGGCTAGCCGCCCGGCGACGGGGGACGACTTGACGCTGCACTTCGTGAACTACAACCGCGAAGAGCCGGCCACGAAGCGCAGCCCCGGCGGCGGCATCAAGGACGAGAAGCCCATCGCCGTGGACGGCGTGTCGGCCGACGTGGCGTTGCCGGCCGGCTTGAAAATCTTGGGTGTCGTGGTGATGACGCCGGAAGTGCCGGAGCCGGTGTCGGTGCCGTTCAAAGCGGACCACGGCCGCGTGACGTTCACCGTGCCAAAGTTCCTGGTGTACGCGGTGGCGTCGGTGAAGTTCGGGCAGCCGTAAGGCGCGCTGCCGCGAAAGGCAACCTCACCCCCTAACCCCCTCTCCGCGGCGGAGAGGGGGACTGGTTCAGAATGTCGGGCGAGCGTCTCGCTTGCCCGAGCGCACGGGCAATCAAGACGCTCGCCCTACAAGAAGCGGCAGCCGCCTGCTTGCTCCCCCTCTCCGCCGCGGAGAGGGGGTCGGGGGGCTTACAGGGGTAGGTCAGGCGAGAGCGAAGAATTCAGGCGGAAGTCGCAATAGTGCGACCATGCCGCGTTTTCTCGATGTCGGCGAACAAACG
>JAYTTY010000377.1:0-21602 GCA_043744795.1 Zavarzinella sp.
CGGCCTTGGCGTCTTGGCGGCCAACTCTTTGGTGTGTTATTCCACCGTCACGCTCTTCGCCAAGTTCCGCGGCTTGTCCACATCGCAGCCCCTTAGCAAGGCGGCGTGGTAAGCGAAGAGTTGCAGCGGGATCACGGTCACGATGGGCTGGAGGTATTCGGGCACGTCCGGGACGAAGATCACCTCGTCGGCGCGGGCGGCGACGTAGTCGGCGGCCTTGGCGTCCCCCTCGCTGGCGATGGCGATCACGGGGCCGCCGCGGGCTTTCACTTCTTCCAGGTTGCTCATCACCTTGTCGAACACGGAGCCGCGCGGCGTCAGGAAGACGGACGGCGTTTGTTCGTCCACCAAGGCGATCGGCCCGTGCTTCATCTCAGCGGCGGGGTAGCCTTCGGCGTGGATGTAGCTGATTTCCTTCAGCTTCAACGCCCCTTCCAAGGCGACCGGGTACATGTACTGCCGGCCCATGAAGAGCATGTTCGTCGAGTGTTGATACTTGGCGGCGATCTTCCGCACGGCGTCGTTGCACTCCAGCGTCTTCTTGATGACGGCCGGCAAGGCGTGCAGATCTTCAATCATCTTCGCCCCTTGCAGGGCGGAGAGGTTCCGCATGCGGCCCAGGAATAGGGCCAGCATGGCCAAGACCACCACTTGGGACGTGAAGGCCTTCGTGCTGGCGACGCCGACTTCCGGGCCGGCGTGCAGGTACACGCCGCCGTCGGCCTCGCGGGCGATGGAACTGCCGACGACGTTGCAGATGGCCAACGACCGGTGCCCCTTGCGCTTACTCTCGCGCAGGGCGGCCAGCGTGTCGGCCGTCTCGCCGGACTGCGTGATGGCGATGAAGATGGTGTCTTGGTCAATCGGCGGGTTGCGGTAGCGGAACTCGCTGGCGTACTCGACTTCCACCGGAATGCGGGCGAACTCCTCGAACAGGTATTCGCCGACCAACCCCGCGTGATAACTCGTCCCGCAGGCGGTGAGGATGATCCGCTCGGCCTTGCGCAATTGGCGGGGGTCGAGGTTCAATCCGCCGAACACGGCCGTCGCGTTCTCCTCGTCCAGTCGGCCGCGCATGGCGTTGGCGACCGACTCGGCCTGCTCGTGAATTTCCTTGAGCATGTAGTGGGGGAAGTCCCCCTTGTCCGCGTCGGCCGTACGCCAGTCGATGTTCTGAACGGACACGGACACGCGGGCGTGGGAGGCGTCGTAAATATGAAAATCGTCCGCCGTGATGACGCAAACTTGGTGGTCTTTGAGGTACACGATTTTGGACGTGTGCCCGATCAAAGCCGACGGGTCGGACGCCAGAAAATGCTCCCCGTCCCCGACGCCGATGACCAGCGGACTCCCCAGCCGGGCGGCGACGATTTGTTCGCCGTGCCGCGGGCTGACGACGGCCATGCCGTAAGTCCCCTTGAGCAGCGGGATGATGCCGCGGAGGGCGGCCAGCAAGTCCGGCTCGTCTTGCCGGGCCAGCAGGTGGGCGATGACTTCCGTGTCGGTCTGGCTGCGGAACTCGACGCCCGCTTTTTGGAGTTCGCGCTTGAGGGGGGAGTAATTTTCGATCACGCCGTTGTGGACGACGGCGACATCCCCCAATGCGGACGGGCCGACGTGCGGGTGGGCGTTGGCGTCCGTCGCCCCGCCGTGCGTCGCCCAGCGCGTGTGACTGATGCCCACGGACCCGGCCGCCGGGTCATCGGCCAAGTGGTTGGCCAACTCCTGCACGCGGCCGGCCTTCTTGCGGACGAAGAGTTGGGAGTTGGAAAGCGTCGCCACGCCGGCGCTGTCGTAGCCGCGGTATTCCAGCCGCCGCAGGCCCTCGACCAGAATCGGCCCGGCCGGCCGCGGCCCGACGTACCCGAAGATGCCGCACATCCGTGGACTCCTTCCATGAAAAACAGGGCCAAGACGTGAGAGAGCCGGTCAGCCCATCAACTGGCGAAACTCGTCGAAGAGGTAACTGCTGTCGTGCGGGCCGGCGGACGCCTCCGGGTGGTACTGCACGCTGAACGCCGGCAGTTTCGTGTGCCGGATGCCTTCGGCCGTCTGGTCGTTCAGGTTGACGTGCGTGAGTTCGACTTCCTTGGGCAGGGAGTCGATGTCCACGCAGAAGCCGTGGTTCTGCGTGGTGATCTCGACGTGGCCCGTCCGCTTGTTCAGCACCGGGTGGTTCGCCCCGCGGTGGCCGAACTTGAGCTTGTAAGTCTTCCCGCCAAGTGCGAGGCCGAGCAACTGGTGGCCGAGGCAAATGCCGAAGATCGGCGTCTTGCCGAGCAGGCCCTTGACCGTCTCGATGGCATACCCGACGGCCGCCGGGTCGCCGGGGCCGTTGGAGAGGAAGACGCCGTCCGGCTTTTGGGCCAGCACTTCCTCCGCGGTGGCCGTGCCGGGCAGCACCGTGACTTCGCAGCCCGCTTGGGCAAGACATCGCGGGATGTTCCACTTCATGCCGTAGTCGATGGCCGTCACGCGGTGCGTCTTAGGCGGGCTGGCCGCCAGCATCGTCTGGGCCAGTGGCGCCAACGCCCCCTGCTGCCAGGTGTACCCTTCTTTCGGCGTGACGACTTTGACGTAATCGCACCCTTCCATGCCGCCCAAGGCCCGTGCCTTGCTGACGAGGGAGGCGTCGTCTAAGTCGGTGGCCGACAGCACGCCCATCA
Organism: Zavarzinella sp.; assembly: GCA_043744795.1. Lineage (GTDB taxonomy): Bacteria > Planctomycetota > Planctomycetia > Gemmatales > Gemmataceae > Zavarzinella. The sequence goes on from JAYTTY010000377.1 coordinate 2,667, forward strand.
TGGCCCCGCGGACGCGCAGGCGGCGCACGAGCGCTCGCGTGTCGATGCCGTCGATGCCGGGGATGCCGTTCTTTTTCAGGTAGGTGTCGAGGTCGGTCTGGGAGCGGAAGTTGCTCGGGATCGCCGTGTGCTCGCGGACGATGAAGCCGGACACGTGCGGCCCGCGGGACTCGTCGTCCTCGGCGGTGATGCCGTAATTGCCGATCAGCGGGTACGTCATCGTGACGATTTGACCTTTGTAGGACGGGTCGGTGAGCACCTCCTGGTACCCGGTCATGCTGGTGTTGAAGACGACTTCGCCGGCCGTCTCGCCCGGGTGTCCGAAGGAGCGCCCGGCGTATATGGTTCCATCTTCCAACGCCAGTTTCGCCACGACTGCCATAGTTCCGGTGATCTCCGAGGGGGCCGGGGACGGTCAAACAAGATCGGTTTACGGAAAGCCGGCCGCGTTTCCAGCCCCGGTCAGCGCACGCGGAACGTCACTTCGAGGTCCCCGAACGCGACGGTCTGCATCGACTTGGCGGCCGTCGGGAAAAAGTGCTCCAGGAGTTCCTGCACCGTGTCGGACGCGATGTAGTAGTGGTTATATTTTCCGTCCCGCTCGTAGGCGACCAGGTTGGCGTGCCGCAACAGCGTGAGGTGGTGGCTGACGGCCGGCTGGGACTCGCCGATCTCCTCGCAAATGCGGGTGACGTGCGTCTTCCCCTTGGTCAGCAGGAGCCGGATGATTTGCAGGCGGTTCTCGTCGGCCAGGCTGCGGAACAGGTCCGCGAGTTTCTTGTTGGCCCGGGCGGCGGGGGTCTTGGCCGACTTCTTCGGGCGGATCGGCGGCGGCTTCATGCGGCGGCTCCAAGCGTTTCCCCGCCCGCGGGGCGGCGGTTAGGGGAGAAGACGGATCGGGGCTTGGAAACAACACATGCGCATGTGTTGGTGTGCAGTGCGGATGCCCCGCGAAGTGATGTAGGGTAATCGTTTTCGCGGGATCGTCAAATGGAATCGCCGGCCGGGCCGGCGGTTCGCGGGAGATTGTGGGGCGATGGGCTACCGAAACCTGCGGGCGTGCGTGGAAGACCTGCGGCGAACCGGCCGCCTGCGCGTGATCGACGCCGAGATCGACCCGCGCCTCGAACTCGCCGAGATTCAGCGGCGGGCGTACGCGGCCGACGCCCCCGCCCTCCTCTTCACGCGCGTCCGGGGTTGCACGTTTCCGATGCTCGGCAACCTCTTCGGAACGCCGGAGCGGGCGCGGTTCCTTTTTCGGGACACCTTGGCCGTCGTCGAAAAAATGGTGCGCCTGAAGATGGACCCCGCGGACGCGCTGCGGAAGCCGTGGAAGCACTTGGGCCTGCTGCCCGCCGCCCTGCACACGCTGCCCAAGTTCCGCAAGAGCGGGCCGGTCATGGCGAACCGAACGCCACTGCACAAGTTGCCGCAATTGAAGTGCTGGCCCGCCGACGGCGGGGCCTTCGTCACGCTGCCGCTGGTGTACACCGAAGACCCGCGGCGGCCGGGGTGGCGGAAGTCCAATCTCGGCATGTACCGCGTGCAGCTCTCCGGCAACGAGTACACGCCGGACGAAGTCGGCCTGCACTACCAGATTCACCGCGGCATCGGCGTCCACCACGCGGCCGCCGTCGAGCGGGGCGACCGGCTGCCGGTCAACGTGATTGTCGGCGGCCCGCCGGCTTTGACGCTCTCGGCGGTCATGCCGCTGCCCGAGGGGTTGCCGGAAGTCATCTTCGCCGGCGTGTTGGGTGGCCGCCGACTGACGATGGTGCGCGGGGATCAAACGCCCAACGGGTTGCCGATCCCGGCCGAGGCCGATTTCTGCATCAGCGGGTGGATCAACCCGCGAGAGACGAAGCCCGAGGGGCCGTTCGGGGACCACTTGGGGTATTACAGCTTGGCCCACCCGTTCCCGGTCATGCACGTGGAAGCCGTCTTCCGCCGGCCGGACGCGATCTGGCCGTTCACCGTCGTCGGCCGGCCGCCGCAGGAAGACACCACGTTCGGCGAGATCATCCACGAACTCACCGGGGCCGCGATCCCGGCCGTCCTGCCGGGCGTCGAGGCCGTCCACGCCGTGGACGCCGCGGGGGTACACCCGCTGCTGCTCGCCATCGGCAGCGAGCGCTACGCCCCTTACGAGGAGCGGACCAAGCCGCGGGAATTGCTTACGCAGGCGAACGCCATCCTCGGGCAGGGGCAACTGTCTCTGGCCAAATACCTGCTGGTTGTCGCCCGGCAAGACGACCCGGACTTGAACGTGCATGACGTGGGCCGAGTCTTCACGCACCTGCTGGAACGCATCGACTGGGCGACCGACCTGCACTTCCAGACACAGACGACCATCGACACACTCGACTACTCGGCCGGCATGGGCCTTAACGCCGGGTCCAAAGTAGTGTGGGCGGCCGTCGGCCCCAAACGCCGGACGCTGGGCCGCGAGCTTCCCGCCGGGATGGAATTGGCCGGCGACTTCGGCAATCCTCGCGTCGTCGCCCCCGGCATCATCGCCGTGCAGGGGCCGCCGCACCGCCAGACGCGGGAGGACGGCGAATACCCCGACGACCTTCGTCGGCTCGTGCAAAGCATCGAACGGCAGTCGGCGGCGTGGGACGGCTTTCCGCTCATCACCGTCGTGGACGATTCGGCGTTCGCGGCCCGGACGTGGAACAATTGGCTGTGGGCCGTCTTCACGCGCTCCGACCCGGCCGCCGACATTGTCGGGGCATTCCCGCAGACGTTCCGCAAGCACTGGGGCTGCCGCGGGCCGTTGGTGATCGACGCCCGCATGAAGCCGCACCACGCCCCGCCGCTCGTCGAAGACCCGGCCGTCTCGCGGCGCGTGGACGAATTGGCCAGCCGCGGCGGGCCGCTGCACGGCATTATTTGAGCGCAAGGGAAGAAAGATGCAAAGGCGGGAAGCCGGATGTCGCGGCGCATCGTCGTTTTTCGCTCCGCGAAAAGTCGGGCTTCCCGCCGGAGGGGGCCGTCACCGTTGGGGGACGGTCAATCTTTTCGCGGAGCGAAAAGCGACGATGCTCACGCCCGGCTCAGTATTCCCGCTTGCTTAACAGTACTGCGCGGGTTTTATAAGAGGCATTTAGGCCGCCGCTTCTTGTGCGCTTTGGCCGCGGCCGCATCGTGGCGCTGGTGATAGCGGATGACCGCGCTCGTGTGTGTGATGTCCGGGACGCCGCGCCGCCGGCGGAACAGGGCCGCGCACCGGTGGTTCAACGCCCGGCACCCCTGCTCGGCCGTGAGGTCCGGATTTTTCCCCCCGCGGCCGCTCCGCGTGGCGGGTGACGAAGCCCATGACGATCAGCGCCAGCGTCAGATGCCGGATTCGGCTGACGTAGTCCCGGCCCTCGAAGTCCAGAAGCCCGGCCTCCTGTTTGCCGAGCCGGAACGCATGCTCGACCGTCCAGTGCCGGAACCCCACGGCCACGACTTGCGGGACCGGCGTCGCCGCCGCGTTGGTCAGGAAATACGTCACCTCTTCCGTCGCCTCGGTCTCCGCCAGCAACGCGTGCCCCCGGTCGGCGACCCACACGCGGGCCGTCGTCACCCGCCAGACGGAATCGGCGACGGTCCGGTGCGGGACGCGATGGCGGTGGCCGCGTCGGGCGTCGGCGTCCGTCAGCCGGTCGTCGGCCCGGGCCGCCCGCCGCGTCCCGCACCGTGAAATTCACGGGGACTTCGGCGACGAACCGCCGGCCGGCCAGGTTCAACAGCCGCAGGAACGGGACCGACGCCCCTCCGTCGGATACCGTCCGGTGCGTTCTCCGCAGCGTGTACGGCCCGCCGACGACGGCCACGCCGGTCTTCTTGCACAACTTGCGGAAGCTCTGGGCGCAGGCGTCCAGGCTGCTTCCCCGCCCGCCGCCGTCGGGTTCGGGTAGCCGGCAAAAGCGGTTGCCGTACCTCGTGATGAACACTTGCCCGGCGTCTTCCTCCAGTTTCGCGGCGGGCCGCATCAAGCGGACTTCTCCCGGCGCGTCCAAGGCCTCCGGCCACAACTTGCACACGGGGTTGATGCCGGTCTTCTCCCGCGGGAAAACGAGCCAGCCCGGCCGCTTGTCCAGCGCGGGCCATGCGAGGCCGGAGCAGTCTTTCGAGCCAATCCCGGCGTTCAGTCCGAGAAGGATCATCGCCTTCACTTGCGCGTCGGCGGCGTCGGTCGACTTCCAGGCGTCCGCGGCGGTGATGAGTTGTCGGCCCTTCTTGTTCTTCGCCAGACGCATGACCCGTTGCGGCGGCTTGGCGAACCCGTCTCCGAACCGAAGAGGGACGGCGATCATCTCCGAATCGACGGCGAATCTGAAGATCGTTTTCACTTGCGTGATGAACCGCGACAGCGCCGCCGGTCCAAGCGTCTTGGATAGGTCGTTGCGCAGCTTGGCGAAGTCCGCCGGCCGAATGTCCTGCCCGGACCGGCCGGCGCCGAAACACTCGACCAGCCGCCCGCCGGCGAGACGGTAGCCGTCCCACGAGTTGCGGGTGAGTTCCCCGCTTTCCATCCGCTCCCGCCGTTGGTTGAGGAAGGCGTTGAGCAGGTCGCTCAACGGAAGGTTGCCCGCCTCGGGCCGGGGCGTCCGCCCGGCTTCCAAGTCGTCACGCCCGCGGATGTACCGTTTCAGGGCCTCGTACTTCTCGGTCCCGAAGTAGCAATTGCGGCCGTGAACTTTCTCGCACCACTGGCCGCTCCCTTTGTGGAACCACACGGGGAAACTGGGAATCTTGTCGTTGCCGTCTTGCTTTGCCATGAGGACACTCACGCGAGGGTGAAAGCCTACACCGCGAATGGTTTAGGATCGGGTGTAGTCATCCTGGCGTAGGTTGGAATGGTTACATAAATTCCTATAAAAACAGGCATCGGGGCCTTAGCTCAACGGTTAGAGCAGGGGACTCATAATCCCTTGGTTCCGGGTTCGAATCCCGGAGGCCCCATTTCCCAACCGCGGTCGCTCCCCTTTCCTTTTCGCTCCCGCCTGCCCCTTCCCCTATGCTCTCGTCCATCGCGATCCCGTCTCGAATCCTCTCTGGGAGATCGGTCTTAAACGACTTTTTGTGGGCCTTGCGGCCGTGGTCTTGGCGGCGCCGGCGTTTGCCGACGCGCCGTGGAAGCCCTTCATTACTGGGTTGAAGAACCCGGAGTCCGTCGCGGTCAGTGCGGGTGTTTGTCACCGTCATTGGTGAGTTTGACAACGATGGGGACGCTGGCCGACCGCTTAAATTGACCGAATCGCCCGGCGACTGCCGCCGTCGTCGCCGGGCGACGCCCCCTTACTTCTTCTCTTCCTTCAGCGACGCCAGGAACTCGACCACGTCGCGGAGTTCGCGCTTGGTCAGTTTCTCGCGGATGTCCTCGGGCATCGCGGACTTCGTGGTTTTCTTGTCCTCCACGTCGTCGGCCTTCACGGTGATGAGTTTGCCTTCCGGCGTCATCACCTTCACTTCCTTGCCGTCGTCGGACTTCAGAACGCCGGAGACGGTGCGGCCGTCGGCCAGGCGCAGGGCGACGGAGTCGAAGCCCTTGGCGATGGCCTTGCTGGGCAGCACGACGGACTCCAGCAGGTACTCGCGCGGGTGTTGCTTGCCGAGGCCGTTCAGGACCGGGCCGACGTCGCCGCCTTGGCCGTCCACCTTGTGACAGCGTTGGCACTGCACGGCCGCCTTGTTCACGAAGATGTCGCGGCCCTTGGCGGCGTCCCCGCCGGCGAGGCTCTCGCGGTAGTTGGCGATGTCGTCCGTCTTGGGCCGGGCGGCGTCGTAAGACTTCAGCCGGCGCGAGAGTCGCTCCGAGAACTTCGCGCTGGCAGCGGTAGCTTCCAGGATGTCCAACGCCAGTTCCGGGGCGGCCTGCTTGGCCGAGAGCTTTTCCATCCACTCGTCGATCAGGTCGGTCGCCTCGGGCGATTGCAGCAACGGCAACAAGGCGAAGGCCCCTTGTTGCTCGGGGACGTTCGTGCCGGCCAGCACGGCCCGCAGTTGCTTCATCACGCCGGCCGGGTCCTTCTTGAGGCTCAGGCGGCGAGCGGCGTTGCGCAGGTGCGGGTCGTCACTCTTGCCGGCCGTGGCGACAGCCTCCGTCAGCTTCGCGTCCTTCAGCGAGTCGAGGGCAAACAGGGCGTCCACGCGGCTCGCGCTCGGGGCCTTGGCGTCCGACACCAGCGCGGACAGGAACGGGCCGACTTGCTTGATGCCGAGTTTAGAGGTGACGGCCGTCGCTTCCTTGCGGACGGCGTCCGACCCAGCGAACACCTTGCCCAACACGGCGGTGAGGGCCGTGGCCGCTTGCTCGGGCGGCCGGGCGGCGACGGCTTGCGTGAGGCCGGTAACGTAGTCGCGCCGCGGCGGCTTGGCCCAGTCGCCGAGCATCTTGAGGGCGACAGTTCGCGTCCCCTCCGTCGCTTGCGAATTGGCCGCGTGGTTGGCAAGGGCGGTCGCGTTCTCGGCGGCGCCGACGAGGAAGTTGGCGTTCAGCACGCGGTAGGTCACTTCCGGGGCGAGGTCGGTGTGCGTGACGAGGGCGGCGAGTTTCGGCATCGCCGGCATGATCGGCACGTCGTTGATGGCGCGGGCGGCCTCGGCCACCACGTTCTTGTCCGCGTCGTTCAGGAAGGCTTGCACCTCCGGGGCCGCTTGCCGCCGCAGGGCGATGACGGCGCCGATGCGGACGGAAACGTTCTCGTCCGTCGCCGCTTCCGCAATGGAAGCGGCCGGCACGCGGGCGGCGAGGGCCGTCGCCCCGGCATGTCTCAGATACGGGTCTTTGTCGCCGTTCTCTTTCAGCAGGGCGAAGGCGGCGTCGCGGACCTTCGGCGCATCCGCCAGAGTAAGCGTCCCGTGCGCGAGGGCGAGGGCCGCCATCAGTCGGACGCGGGGTTCCGCGTCCTTGAACAACGGCAACAGTTTGTCGGCCGGGGTCTTCGGGTTCTCGCCGAGGGTCTTGGCGGCGTTGGCCCGGACTTCCACGTCGGCGTCACCCAGCAGCGGGTAGAGGGCGTCGAACACCTTCGCGTCCTTGCGGCCCATCATGCCGAGGCACCAGACGGCGTGGACGCGGGCCATGCGGTTGGGAGCCGTCGCGGCGACGGCCGCCACTTGTTCGAGCGTCCCCTTCTTGGCGAGGGCGAACTGACTTTCCAGGCGCACGTCGCGGTGCGGGTGGCCCAACAGCGTCAGCAGTTCGGCGGCGGGGCGGTGGTCGAACTTCTCGGCCAACAGCTTCTTCGCCTCGGCGACGGCCGGATTCCGGTGGGCGGCCTCGTCGTGGACCTTGTAGATGCGGCCCTTGCCGTTGAGGTTCCAGCCGTCCACCCAGTCCAAGGCGTAGAAGTTGGAGTCGGGGCCGAATTCGCCGTCCGTGGCCAGGATGTTCCAGAGGAAGTGTTGCGGGTTGACCATCTCGAACGAGGCGCCCTTGGCCTTCGTCGTGAACGACCACACGCCGCTGCCGCCGGGGCTGCCGCGGAAGTCGCACAGGAAGAAGTGGCCGGCGTACTTGTCGGCCAAGCCGACGCCGGGGTAGGCGGTGAAGCCGGACGGGCCGTCCGCGAAGTTGCGCAGCGGCGGGACGACGTAGAACGCCTTGTTTTCAGCCTGCGGCTTCCACAGTTGCTCGTAGTTCCACGGGCCGCGGTTGCCTTGCTTCACCGTGTTGTCGTGCATGGCAGAGCCGTACTGGTAGCCGATGCGCCAGCCGCTGTCGGACCCGTCCACGACGTTGACGAAGCGGGCCTGGTCCCCCGAGTCCGAGTTGTTGTCGCAGGTGAAGAGGTTGCCGAAGTCGTCGAAGGCCAGCTCCTGCGGGTTGCGCAGGCCGGTGGCGACGATTTCCAAGTTGGCGCCGTCCAACTCGCAGCGCAGCACGGCCCCGGTGTCGGGGCAGAAGAGCCGCTTGCCCTCCTTGTTGACGACGTTCAGGCCGCGGTCGCCGATCGAAAAGTACAGCCGGCCGTCCGGCCCGACGCGCAGGCCATGCAGGTCGTGGCCGATGAACGCCGTGTGGACGCCGAAGCCCGTCGCGATCGTCTCTCGTCCGTCGGCGACGCCCGTGCCTTTCGGGTCGCGCAGCTTCACCAAGTCGGGGATGCAGGTGTAGAACACGTCCCCGTGCCGGGCCAGCAACCCGGCGCCGATGCCGTCTTCCGCGCGGCCGAAGTCGTCGCGGAATACCGTGGACTTGTCCGCCTTGCCGCTGCCCGTCGTGTCTCGCAACTCGCGGACGCGCTCGCGTTCCTTCTCGTACTGCTCGGCGAACTTCTTCCCGGCGTCCTTCTTGTACACCGCCACGCGGTCGGCCACGGTGCGGGCGGCCAACTCGTCGTCCAGCCAGTTCATGTGACTGCGGTTGTCCGTCGCCCCGCGCGAGTGCCGGAACGTCTCGGCCACATAGCACTTCCCCGTCTCGTCAAAGGCGAACGCCACCGGCTGGGCCAAGTACGGCTCGGCCGCCCACGTCGTCACCTTCAGCGCCTTGTCATACTGGAACCGGGCGATGGCCTTGTCGGCCTCGTCGGACGCCTTGGCCAACGGCGGGTTATAATTGGAGGTCGGCGCCTCCGGGTTGGCCAACAGAAAGTAGCCGGGGATTAAGGCCGCGAAGGCCGCCGACCAGACACGCAAACGCCATCGCATGGAGTCGATTCCGCTATGAAGAAAAAGGGGGACTGGGCGGGAGTGTTTATTGTAGGGGGACGCCAAGCCCACGCACGGCCGTGCGTGGGATTTGAAGGCGCTCACCCGATCAGCGACATCGGCCGTGAAAAGAAGAATCGCGTGGCGCCATGACGGGCCTTATAATCACCCCACCATCCTTTTCAGCTCAAAGTCACTCCGTTCGCGCATTCGTGGAGCGTTTCGATGAAGCATTTGATACTCGCCGCGGCAATGATCGTTCCTCTGGGCCCGCCGGCGGCCGCGGCCGGGGAAAAAGAGGTCTACCGAATCGGCATCACCAAGGGCGCCGTCCGGGACGTGCCGAAAGACCTCCTGACGACCGCGGGCGAGTCGTTCCGGGAGTTGATGAAGAATCAGACCGGGCTGAACGGCGCCGTGACGCTGGACCAGGAATGGCCGAGGGTCGCCCGCGACTTGAACGACGGCGCGCTGGAATTGGGCGTTCTCCAGGGGCACGAGTTCGCTTGGGCCAAGCAGAAATACCCCGACCTGCTGCCACTTGTGTGTTCGGTCGCCCGGCCGAAGCCGGTGACGGCGTATCTCCTTGTCCTGCACGACAGCAAGGCCGGCAGCTTGGCCGACTTGAAGGACGGCAAACTCGTCGTGGCGGCCGCCCTGAAGGACCACGCGCGCCTGTTCCTGGCCAAGCGGCAGGCGGAGGAAATGGGCGGGGCGACTTTTAAGTCGACCGCGACGGCGGACACCGCCCACGAGGCGATTCAGAAGGTCATCGACGGCGAAGCCGACTTGACTGTGACCGACCATTCCGCCTGGAACTATTTTCAAAAGCTCTACCCCGGCGCGTCCAAAAACTTAAAGGTGATGGCCGAGTCCGAAGAATTCCCGCCCACCGTCCTCGTGTATAAGAAGGCGGGCGTGGACGAAACCGCCCTGAAGAAACTGCGAGACGGCCTCCTGACCGCCCACGAAACGGCCAAGGCCGTCCAGCTCATGCGGTCGGTCCGGATCGAAAGGTTCGGCCCCCTGCCGGACGGGTTTGAAGCGACGGTCGCGGCGTGCCTCAAGGCGTATCCCCCGCCGCGCGCGGAAAAGTGATTATCGCCGGGCGAAAAATCTTCGCCGAATCAAATCCTGTCACTCTTGTGGTTATTGCACCGCCGGCACAACAGTTGGACGTTGCCGACCGTGTTTGCCCCACCCTTGGCGTGCGGGATGATGTGGTCGTACTCCAAGTAGTCGGTCGCCGAACACCGGACGCACATCCCGCCGTCCCGCTGCCACACTTCCCGCCTGACCATGTCAGAAATGTGGCGCGTCTGGCTTGAGGAGAAGTTGGCGCTGGTCTGGTATTTGTGAATTTTGACGACACCGACCAGAATCGCTTCCAATTCCCCGGGATGCATGATGTAGTAGGTGCCGCCTCCAGAATTGGACGAGCATTGAAGCGCCAAGGCATTCGAGTACAAACGGATGTCGATAATCTTGGCCGGTGAGAATTCGAAACTACGGATTGGGGAAGTGAAAATTAGTCGCTGGTCCGTGACGATCAACTCACCATCTGCCGATTTGGTTTGCGTGGCGGTCGCCCATTCAAAACAGGCCGGCCCCTCCCAATGACAGAGTTCGCCCCCTTCTAACATTTTCGACGTGGTTTTCCTCGGCAATTCACCTCGGCGGTAAGTGGCCAAACGCTTGATTTCTTTCAGCCGCGCGTCGTACTGTTCAGTGTCGCTCTGGTTGAGGCCAAACTCACGCCGAAGGCAGTTCAATACTTCTTCTTCGACTTGAGTGACGTCGCCTTTTTGGATGATGTAGGTGAACCACTGGCGGTACAGCACCATCGCGTCGGACGATATTGTTTGCCTCGTCGCGGGAGATGCCCATCTCCTCGCGGTATCGTTTCAGATTCTGCAAATCGGAAACGGTAATCGAGCCACCATCGATGATCTTCCGGAAAAGGGCCACATACCCGACTTGGGCAAGTCGCCCGACAATCTCTTTCGCTTGCTGAACGCTCAAGCCAATTCTGGACCGCAAATGTTCGAGGTCGGCCTTTTCTTCTTCTGTAAAGATGCCATCGGCCAGGGCCACTAACACAGCCCGCCGATACCGCTCCTCATTCGCTGCCGCCTCGCGCCTTTGCCGCTCAATTACGGCCTCTTGTGCCGCCAACTCCCGCCGGCGCCGCTCCGCAACCTCGTCCTCACGCCGTTTTCGTTCCACTTCTTCGGCTTCAAGCCGCTGCCACTCTGCCGCCTCTCGTCGATGTCGCTCCAACGCCTCAATTGCGGCACCGGCGCGTTTTGCAGCCAAATCTTGCTGTTGTCGTGCCACGAGTTCGGCCTCACGCCGCTGTTTTTCTATCGTCTCGTGTCTTAACTTTTCAGCCGTTTCGGCCGCTGCCTCGGCCTCTTTCGCCACCAACGCGCGTCGGCGATCTCCCTTCGTTTCAATCTCTTGCCGATGTCGCTCCGAGACCGTTTCCCCATGTCGTCGGGACTTGTCAGCTTTTTCCGAGTCCTCGATCTCCTTGGCGACCTGCGCTGGGAGGGCCAATTTTTGTCGAAACGAATCCAACCGTTGCCTCTCACCGGCTGTGGCGGACAAGCCATCCACGGTTTGACGATATAATTCCGCGTATAAGAATTCTGCCGCACGGTCGGCTAAGTCCTGCGAAACATGAAATTCGCGCACCAGGGCCCAAAAATCTAAACCGTTGTAGCCGCGCTTCCGAAGCCTTTCTTTGAGAGCAGACCTAAAGCCAGCTTCTTGTGATCGAATGGTTCGTAACTTATTTTGCCAGAGATAAACGGAAATGACGCCGATGACGCCGGCACAAATGAAGAGCGCCGCCAAGAGCAAAAGGATGGTTTTCATGGAGGCGAGACCATTGAGTGCAACGCGATTCAATGCCGGTCGGTGACGTTATATGCGCCGCGTGCCCCGTCCGGGTCAGATCGCATTTCGCTTGTCTTGGCGAGCCATGAGCGTCAGCGATTGGAGTGAGTGACCGCCCCGCCCTCCAATCGCTGACGCTCATGGCTCGCCAAGACAAGAACTGGCTGCACGGTTGCGTCACTTCGCTTGTTTTCATCTCTCGATGAAAACGCATCCGCCACCCGGCAAACGAACCCGGTCTTCACGCTGATTTGCTGTCCGCTGGCACGCCGGTTGCGTATTTGTTTGTCAGGATGTGTCGCCCATCTTGGGAGCCAAGAGACGACGAGTCGTAACTTTGGCGAACAACTGGAGGCTGACACCCCTAAACCGAAACAGTTCAGCGCGCCGACCAATTCGGCGATTCGGCCAAGGGAACGCACCCGGTGAACTGTATTGCAATTCGTTAATGGCGTTCATGAACCGCCGCCGAGTAAGCAGACCATTTTCACATCGAAGGGAGCTTTGCGATGACCCCGACCGACCCGAATCCCCGCCCGCACCCGACCGACAACACGGAACACCCGGTCGCCCCGGCCATCGATGGCCGGGCCGTCGATGACGAGGGAGAAATTGACGCCGTCGTGGAAGCCTCGGAAGACTCCTTCCCGGCCAGCGACCCGCCGAGTTGGACCCGGCGGCCGAAACCCGTTGATCCAGGGACGACATAGTCCGCCGTCGTCCCTCGCAACCGTGAAAACCAACAGCCCCGCCGGACCTCTCCTCATGACATGAGGAGAGGTCCGGCGGGGCTGATTTGTTTGATGCAACTGCGTGCGCCTTGCGGCCACCCGCCATTTGGGAGTTGGCTTGCTCACACATGTCACGCCGTGGCGTTTGCCGTCTCGGACTGTAACCACTGCCCGCCGACCTTCGGGTCGGGCAGGCACCGGAGCATGTCGGCCGTCGCCGCCAAGTAACTCGGGAACAGCAACGGCTGGTCCGGGTGGTCCCGGTCGGCAACGGGCAACACATCTCGGTGGCCCGGCAACGCCGCGTGCGGCAGGGCGGCGTAGCGGTGGTGGACGCCGTGGTACGGCTCGTGGAGCATCAAATCCGACAAGAGGCGGCCGACCGGGCCGGGGGCGTCGATGCTGCGTGTCCCGCCGGCTTGGTCATTCGCCGTCAGCCCGACGTGTTCAACATACTTCCGCCACGACTGCACATTCCCGGCCAAAATGGCGGGGATCAGCGTCCCCATCATGAAATTGAGCCATTGGCCCGTGGCGGCGTTGTAGCTGAGGAGGGCGGTCCAGACGATGGCGATGAGCGCCAATTCGGCCCACACCCGGCGGCGCGTGGCCGCGTCCTTCACCACGGTCCCCTTTCGCAGGAACGCCCGCAGGAAGAGGAGGGGGGTGAAGATGATGCCCAACCCGAGTTCAAAAGCCGCCGCCGCGACACGGAATATCCGCGGCGTCCCCGGCCGGTTGAACGGCCATAGTTCGTCGTCTTCCACGGCCCCGAGGCGGGCGTGGTGCATGCGGTGGACAGTGCGGTAGAGCGTCAGGCTCATGAAGGCGAATGTGCCAATGCCCAAGCCGACGGCGTCGTTGTACCACTTGTTCGGGGCGACGTTCCGGTGCGCGGCCTCGTGGAAGGCGATCAGGCAAGCGTGCATGAAGTGGACGGTCAGCAACAGGACGATCAGCAACGCCCACCACGGGGCGTCGGCATAAATCAAGTATCCCATCGCCCCCTTGCACAGGAAGACGGGGGCCGTGCGGACGTGCAGGCGCACCGTGTCGGCCCAAGTGACCCGTTCTGAGGTGCGGGCGGCGGACGCGAGGATCATCCGAATTCTCCCAACTCTCAAGTCGTAGGGGCAGCGTGAAACGGGGAAAGTTCGACTGAACAACGTCCGTGTTCCCGGAGTTTGCGCGGGCCTAAATGCTCCCTCTCATCCTTTTCATGACCGGGGGCGGATCCACCGCGCGGCGATGGATTTCGCGGATCGTCGAATGATTTGCAAACGGGATGCCGCGGAAATGTTGCTGGACGATCTTCGCGGCCAAAGGCCGGTAAATTGCCGGAAAAACTGACGGGACCGTCACATACGGCAACGCAATTAACTGATGTTGCGGCGAAGTGAATTCTTGTCGGTGAGATCGGCCGTCCCGCCATCGGGACGGGCATCAGTTCAGCCCCCGTGCATCGCGCCCGCGACGCCGGGCGGCGCGTCATCCGGGCAGCGGTTTGGGCGGGCCGTTGCGCAGTTCGATTAGCCCCTGAATGGCGACATAGAAAGCAGGCACGAAAAAGATCGCCAGCACGGTGGACGTAATCATCCCGCCGAACACGGCCGTCCCCAACGCTTGCCGACTGGCGGCCCCGGCCCCGGTCGCCCACACCAACGGGGCCACGCCGAGGATGAACGCGAACGAGGTCATCAGGATGGGCCGGAAGCGCATGCGGGCGGCCGTCACTGCCGCGTCGCGGATCGACTTGCCGGCCAGCCGCAGTTCGCGGGCGAACTCCACGATCAGGATGGCGTTCTTGCTGGCCAAGGCGATGATGAGCACCACCCCGATCTGGGTGTAAATGTTGTTGTCCAACCCCCGTAGGGCGACGGCGGCCACCACCCCGAGCAGCCCGAGCGGCACGACGAGGATGACGGCGAACGGCAGCAGCCAACTCTCGTACTGGGCCGCCAGCACCAAGTACACGAGGAACACGGCCAGCCCGAAGATGATGACCGCCTCCCCGGACACGCGCTTCTCCTGAAAGGCGATGGACGTCCACTCGTAGCGCATCGACGGGGGGAGGAGTTCGGTCGCCACTTCCTCCATGTTCTGCAACCCCTGCCCGGAACTGACGCCGGGGGCGTTCGTGCCGCTGATCGTCGCGGACGGGTACAGGTTGTAGCGCATGATGGACGGCGGGCCGATCTTGTAATCGGCCGTCAACAGCGTCCCCAAGGGGACGCGGCCGCCGGTCTTGTTGCGCACTTCCAGCCGCCGAAGCATGTCCGGGTCGCTGCGGAAGCGGGCGTCGGCCTGCACGCGGACCTGGTACGTGCGGTCGAACTTGTTGAAGTCGTTGACGTACACGGAGCCCAGGTTGGCCTGCAACGCGGCGAACACGTCGCTGAGGGGGATGCCCATCTTCTCGGCCTTTACGCGGTCGATGTTCAGGCGGATCTGCGGCACGCCGGCCCGGTAGGTGCTGCGCGTGGCCGGCGGCCCCAAGATGTACCCCCGCTTGGCCGCCTCCGTGATAATCGCTTGAGTCCGCTCTTGGAGCGTGTCTCCGCCGGCCCCTTCACGGTCTTCGATCTTCATCTCGAACCCGCCGGAAAAGCCGAGGCCCTGAATCGACGGCGGCACGATCACGAAGATGAACGCCTCTTCAATCTGGGACAGCTCCCCTTGGACGGCCTGCACCAGCGCCGCCTGTTGCATGTCCGGCGTCGCGCGGTTCTTCCAGTCCGTCCACGTGATGAAAGCCGTCGCGCCGTTCGGGGACTGCGTGCCGTCCAGCAGCGACGTGCCGCCGAGGACGAACCAGTTTTCCAAAGCGCCCTTGTCCTTGTACTTCTGGCACACTTGGTTCATGCGCTCGGCCACCTCGTGCGTGCGGTCCAGCGAGGCCGCGTCCGGCAACTGGACGGCGATGATGACGTACCCCTCGTCCTCCGTCGGCAGGAAGCCGGTGGGGATTGTCTGGTACCAGAACCACGTCAGCCCGGCGAGGCCGACGAACGCCACGATCACCAGCCACCACACGCGCACCAGTTGCCGCACCGCCCACGCATACCCGTGTTCGACGGGGCGGTAGACGGCGTCGAAAGCCCGCGTGAAGAGCGACTTCTTCCCCGGCTTCCGCGGCTTCAACCACGTCGCGCACTGGGCCGGCTTCAAGGTCAAGGCGTTGACGGCGCTGATGAAGGCCGTCGCCGCGATGGTCAGGGCGAACTGTCGGTACATCTGCCCGGTGATGCCGCTCATGAACGCCGTCGGGATGAACACGGCCATGAGGACGAACGTGATGGAGATGACCGGCCCAGTCACCTCGTTCATCGCCTGGATGGTCGCCTCGCGCGGGGCCATCCCCTGCTCGATGTGATGGCTGGCGTTCTCCACGATGACGATGGCGTCGTCCACGACGATGCCGATGGCCAAGATCAGGGCGAACAGCGTGAGCAGGTTGATGGAGAATCCGAACACGTACATGAACGAGAAGGCCCCGACGATCGTGACCGGCACCGTCGTCGCCGGCACCAGCAGCGCCCGCCAGTTTTGCAGGAAAACGAGAATCACGATCAGCACCAGTCCGCCGGCCTCCAGGAGCGTCTCTTGCACGTTCGTGATGGCCCGGTCCACGAACCGCGTCGCGTCGAACGGGATGTCGTACGTCATCCCGTCCGGCAGCGACGGCTCAACCTTCTTCATCATGTCGCGGACACGGTTCGCCACGTCGCGGGCGTTGGACCCCGGCAACTGGAAGACGAGCAGGTTGGCCGCCTCCACGCCGGACTTCGTCTCGAAGCTGTCGTAGGTTTGCCGGCCGAGTTCCACGCGGGCCACGTCCCGCAGGTAGACGATCTGCCCCGCCGGGCTCGACTTGACGACAATCTCCTCGAACTGGGCCGGGTCGGTCAACCGGCCCAAGGCCGTGACCGTCATCTGGAACGACTGCCCGGGCGGGTTCGGCGGCTGGCCGACTTGCCCGGCCGGCACTTGGACGTTGTGCCGGGACAGGGCGGCCGTCACGTCCTGCGTGGTGATCTGCCGGGCGGCCAACTTGTCCGGGTCCAGCCAGACGCGCATGGCGTAAGAGCCGGCCCCCTTGATCTGCACGTCCCCCACGCCGGGCACGCGGCTCAGGTCGTCTCGTAGTCGTAAGTTCGCGTAGTTCGACAGGAACAGCGGGTCGTACTTGTCGGCCTCAGAAACAAGGGAGATCACCAGCAGGATGTTGGACGACTGCTTGCGCACCACCACCCCCTGCCGGCGGACTTCCTCCGGCAGGCCGGGCTGGGCGATGCTGAGGCGGTTCTGCACCAGCACTTGGGCGCCGTCCAAATTGGTGCCGATCTCGAAGGTGATGGTGAGGGAGTACGACCCGTCCGCGGAACTGGTGGAGGACATGTACATCATGTTCTCCACCCCGTTGATTTGCTGCTCGATGGGGGCGGCGACCGTGTTGGCCACGTCGGTGGCGCTGGCCCCCGGGTAATTCGTGCTGACCACCACCGTCGGCGGCGTGATGGCCGGGTACCGTTCTTCCGGCAGCCGTTGCAGCGCGACGGCGCCAAACAGGACCGTCAATATGGCGATCACGTTGGCGAAGATCGGCCGGTCGATGAAGAAGCGGGAAATCACTGGGCGCTACCTGAGTATTGGCCGATGAATTTTGAGAATGGAGAGAAGAAGAGAAAGAGTAACCACAAAGGCCACACGAAGTTCCACGGAGAAGGCCCCGATGGAATCTCATATTTTCTGGGGTGAATTTGCCCTCTCGGTGTAACTTTGTGTGGCCTTTGTGCCTTTGTGGTGAGGATTCATTTTTCTCTGTTATTTCACTTCTTCGCGTCCGGCCCGTGGAACGTCCACTCGTCCGGCGTCGCCGGGGCGCCGGGGCGGGCGCGTTGCAGACCGTTGATGATGACGCGGTCCCCTTCTTTCAAGCCGTCATCAATGGCGACCACCGAGCGCACGACCGGCGGCGGGGACGGCGGCGGGCCGTCTTTTTTCTCGGCGGGCGGCCGGTCGCCCGTCAGCGTCCACGGGGCCGGCGGGCCGCCCTTCGGCGCGGCCCGCCAGACGTTCGCCCCGACCGTGACGGTCCGCTTCTGGACGAGGTTGTTCTCCCCGATCACGTACACGTACCGCCCCTCTTGCCCGGTGAGCAAGGCGTCTTCGGGGATCACCAGTTGGGGCTTCGGCTCCCCCATCGGGATGCGGACGCGGGCGTACAGGCCGGGGTACAGCATGCGGACGTTGCCCGGCGGGATTTTCGGGTTCTTGAGCCGGCCGCGGAGGCGCACGGTGCCCGTCGCGGTGTCCACCTTGTTCTCGCGGAAGTCGATCACGCCGGGGTGCGGGAAGCCGTCCTCGGTGGAGATGCCGACCTGGACGGGGTGCGACCCGGTGGGGGACTTCGACTCCGGCTTGTTTTGCAGGCCGCGCTGGTACTCGATCAGGTCGCGCTCCGGCACGTCGAAGTAGGCGAAGATTTCTTCCATGCCGACGATGGTGGTGAGCAGGGTGCCCTCCGTCTGGCCGACGAGGTTCCCGCGCGTGACGAGGGTGCGGTTGATCTGGCCGTCGATGGGGGCGCTGATCTTCGTGAAGTCGAGTTGCAGTTGCGCCATGTCGATGCTGGCCTCCGTCTGCTTCAGCAAAGCGTCGGCGGTCTCGCGGGCGGCGACCCGCTGTTGAAATTCCTCTTGGCTGATGGCTTGGGTCGTCAGCAGTTGCCGGCCGCGGTCCTCGTCGGCCTTGGCCCGCTTCACCTCGGCCGTCGCCTTGAGTTTGTCGCTTTGGGCCTTCTTGAGGGACGCCTCGTACTCGCGCGGGTCGATCACGAAGAGCGGGTCTCCCTTCTTGACTTCCGTCCCCTCGGTGAACTTGATGTCGTTCAGGAAGCCCTTGACGCGGGCGGTGATTTGGACCGTCTCGACGGCTTCAAGATAGCCGTTGAACTCCAGATATTTCTGCACCGGGAATTGGACGGGCTTCGTCACCATCACTTGCGGGGGCGGCGGGGCCGGCGGCGGTTCCTTCTTCCGCGCACACCCGGCCGGGACCGCCAACGCAACGACGACCAACCAGAGCCACGCTCGCACGGGGAACCCTCCCGGACACGGAGACCGCTGACGGCCACAGGGGAAATACCCGCGGGTGAAAGTTTATCTTACAAGACCTTCGCCCCGTCCGAGCGTATTGATAGACACGAATGAAGTGATTGAACTCATTGCATATTCCGCGAATTCCGCCCATCAAATGGGCGCCCGTGACAGACCGCCCCATGACAGCCGGCAAACCCTAACGGTCGCGTGATCCGGGAAAGCACTGGCGATCCTGTCGGGGGCGTGGTACGATCCCCCGCGATTGCCCCCGCCCGAAGCGCGCGCACGGCACGCCGTGTGCCTTACGGTGGGGAGTCGCCGGGCACACGTCGGGATTTCTTCCCCCGCCCGGCCCATCACCCCGAGAGGGCCGAATGATGACCAACGAGTTCGAGATCCGAAAAGACGTGTCGAACCTGCCGGACCCGCCCCCCTAGCCGCCGGACACGGAAGACATCGCGGACTTGTGGCGGGACGAAGGCGTAAACGATTAGAGCATTTTCAGTTTTCGTGTGGCGGCCGGCGTGTGGTGGGACCGGCGTCCCGCCGGTCGTTTG
>JAYTTY010000378.1:0-5510 GCA_043744795.1 Zavarzinella sp.
GTCATCGCCAACGCCATGCTCCAAAAACAACGGCCGTGGTCCCCGGAAATGGCTTGACAAACAACACAGTCACTCTCCGCGGCGGAGAGGGGGAGCAAGCGGGCCACCGTCACCCTTGCGTTTCAGTCCGCGCTCCGCTGCGCAAAGCCTCCGCGTCGCGGTTAAACGGGTCGCCGAACGAAGGTCATTTCTTCATCCGCTTCCGGACGCCCCGCCACACCTCCCACAGCCCGCGCCAGCGGCCGCCGAACCGCTCCGCGTGCTTCCACGCCAACAGCCCGCGCAACATCTCGGGCGTCCCCGCCGCGTCCGGCCCTTCGTAGTGCGGGCGGAACGTCCCATGCCGTGTCAGCACGGCTTGCGGCGTCGTCATGGCCAGCAAGCCCTCTTCACCGCGGGTCACGCCCCACCCGGCTTGCTGGCGGCCGCCGAAGGCGACGGCCGGGTGGACGGTCGGCATGATGACATCGTTGACGACGACCGTGGACACGGGCATGCGGGCGGCCCACGCGGCGGCCAAGGCCGAGTCCTTGGTGAAGATGGACGCGCTCAGACGGAACTCGCTGGCGTTCCATTTCGCCAAGCCGTCTTCCATGCCGTCGAATGGCATCACGCCGGCGATGGGGGCGAAGGAAGCTTCCCGGCACAGGGCCATGTCCGGGGTCGTGTCGAACAGCATCGTGGGCGGAAAACGCGGCGGGTCGTCGGCGGCCGTCGGCGCGTCTCCGGCGAGCAGTTTCGCACCCTGGGCCATCGCCTCGCGGGTCAGGCGGTCGGCCTGTTCGGCTTGCGGCCACAGGGCCAACGGCTCGGGCCGCAGGTCGGCCGGGGCGTGTTTTCTGAGGGCCTCCGCCAATGCGGGGTACACACTTCGCTCGGTGAGCACGCGGCGCACGGCGAGGCACGTCTGGCCGCGGTTGAGCGTCATCCCGTACCACGCGGCGCGGGCGGCCAAGTCGAGGTCGGCGTCCGCGAGGACGATCATCGCGTCGCACCCAGACAATTCCAGCGTGGAGGGGATGAGCCGTTCCGCGAGGCGCCCCGCGATCTTCCGGCCGGCGCCCACGGAGCCGGTGAACACCAGATGGTCGATGTCCGCTTCGACGAGTTCCGGCCCGGCTTCGCGCGTGGCGGGCAATGTCGCCAGCAACCCGTCGGGGAAGCCGGCTTCGCGGAACAGCCCGGCGAGTTTCGCGGCCACCGTGGGCGCGAGTTCGGACGGCTTCCACACCACGGCGTTGCCGGCGACCAGCGCTTGCGCGACGGGGACGACGTTCAGCAGGATCGGGTAATTCCACGTCCCGATGACGCCGACCACGCCCCACGGGACGCGGTTGACTTGCTCCCGGCCGCCGAACAGCCACAGCGGCCGGGCGCGGCGGCCCAACTTTCTTATCCGCAAAATACGCGCGGCTTGCATTTCTAGGAAGAGCAAGGCGTCGGCCGTCGGCAGAATGTCGGTCGCCAACACTTCGTCGGCCGGGCGCAGCACGTCATGGGTCGCCGTCAGGGCGAGTTCCCGGTGGTCGCGGGCAAGCAAATGCCTGAGGGTGCGCACCGGAATGAGCCGGTCGCGGACCGGCAAACGGCCCCACATTTGCTGAACCTGTCGGGCGGCCTTGGCCATCTCATCAGCGGTGGTTGCCATGCCGGATTTATAGAAAGCCTGCCCGTCGCGAGGCGGGACTCCTAGAGTAATGAGCTTCCACGGAGGACTTGGCCTGTGATGACGCGGCGTTCCCGAGCACGAGAAGTGGCCCTGCAGCTCCTGTTCCAGCGCGACATCAACACGGATGTGCCGCGCCGGGCCATTGAACGGTTCGTGAAGGACCGCCTCAGCAATCTGGAGGCCGAGCAGTTCTGCCTCGGGCTGTACGACGGCGTCGTCGGCGCGATCAAGGCCGTGGACGCGCGGATCACCGCCGCGTCGGAGAATTGGAAGCTGCACCGCATGGCCGCCAGCGACCGCAACGTTCTTCGCTTGGGCGCGTATGAGTTGGTCCACGCCGCCACGCCGACGCCCGCCGCGGTGGCGTTGGACGAGGCCATCGAGTTGGCCCGGCGCTACGGGTCCGAGGATTCACCGGCCTTCGTGAACGGCGTGCTGGACAAGATTTTCCGCGTCTTCTCGGACGAAAAAGCGAAGACCGCCGCCCCGCCGCCGGCCGCCATCGTCGCGGAACAGCCCGCATGAACGGCTCTCGGTTCACGCAACTCTCCCAACAACTCGCCCGCCTGCGCGACCCCTTCCGGGCCGACCTGCACCTGCACACGCACTACAGCGATGGCACACACACGCCGGAAGATTTAATTACGCGGGCGACGGCCGCCAAACTCGGCGCCATCGCCGTCACCGACCACGACACCACGGCGGGAGTTACGCCGGTTCGCCGTCTCGCCCTCTCCCGGCCCAACTTGGAAGTCATCGCCGGCGTGGAAATCACCGCCACTTGGCGGGACCGGGAAGTTCACCTCCTCGCCTACTTCATCAACTTGGAAAACCTCGCCCTGCAAGATCGGTTGAAATGGGTCCGCGACGGCCGAAGAGACCGGGCCGCCGAAATCGCCCGGCGAGTCTTCCCCGCGTCGGCGTCCGTTGACGAGCGGATCGCCGCAACGCCTGAAGAGGTGTCGGTCGGCCGTCGCCACATCGCCCGTTGGCTGATGGAAGCGAAATTGGCCGGCTCCCTGCACGACGCCTTCACGCGCGTGCTGAACCGCCCGGACATCCGCGACGTGCCCAAACGGCGACTGCCGTTGGAAGAGGCGATCACGCTAATCCATGCCGCCGGCGGCGTGTGCAGCTTCGCCCACCCGCCGGAAGAGACGACCCGTGAGACGCTCGCCGACATGCGGGCCGTGGGCCTCGACGCCGTCGAAGCCGAGTACCCGCGGCCGTCCCGCGCGCCCGGCCAACGCCTGCGGGCGTGGGCCGCCGAATTGGGCCTGCTCGTCACCGGCGGCAGCGACAGCCACGACTCGGCCCCGGCGACGCGAAATGTCGGCGTGCGGGCGATTAGCCGCGGGGAACTCGATAAACTACGGGCGTTGGCTATGGAGAGAAATCAAGACCTTTTAGCCACGGATCGAACACGGATGAAACACGGATAAAGGCAGAAGAGAAGAACTTAACCACAGAGGACACAGAGAACACAGAGGAAAGACAAAAGACCGAGAAGACATTCTTAGAAATGCCTTTTCTCTGCTTTGGTTTTCCTCTGTGCTCTCTGTGTCCTCTGTGGTTAAGTTCTTCCCGTGTCTTTTTTTGTCTTTATCCGTGTTTCATTCGTGTTCGATCCGTGGCTAAAAAATTATCTTTGCTTGACCGTGGATCTCAGGACCAGTGCGCATGTTCGGGAAATTCTTCACGAAGCTGAAAAAGGGCCTCACGCGGACCCGCGATGTCTTCACGGGCGTCGTGGACCTGTTCCGCGGCCGCGGGCGGGTCGACAAGGCGTTTCTGGAGGAACTGGAGAAGTGCCTCTACCTCGCGGACGTGGGCGGGCACGCCGTCGCCGTCATCGTGGACCGCGTCCGGCAGGGCTTCCTCGACAAGGAAGTGTCCGAGGACGTGCAGGCCTTCGTGAAGCAGCAACTGCGCGAGATGCTGACGGACGCCTCGCCCGGCATCAACTACACGCTGAGCGGGCCGACGGTCGTGATGATCGTCGGCGTCAACGGGTCCGGCAAGACGACGACGATCGCCAAGCTGGCCAGCCGCCTCAAGGGCGAGGGCAAAAAAGTGGTGGTCGCCGCGTGCGACACCTTCCGGGCGGCGGCCGTCGAGCAGCTCACTGTGTGGTGCGATCGCATCGGCTGTGACCTCGTGAAGAACGCCCAGGGGAGCGACCCGGCCAGCGTCGCCCACGACGCCTGCGAGAAGGCCAAGGCCCGCGGCTTCGACGTGCTGATCGTGGACACCGCCGGCCGCCTGCACACCCAAGCTCACCTGATGCGGGAACTGGAAAAGATCCACAAGGTCGTCACCCGCCAAATCCCCGGCGCCCCGCACGACACGCTCATGGTTCTGGACGCCACGACGGGGCAAAACGCCGTCACGCAGGCCGAGATGTTCTCCAAAAGCGTGAAGTGTACCGGCATCGTCCTGACCAAACTCGACGGCACCGCCAAGGGGGGGGCCATCTTCGCCATCAAGCAAAAGGTGGGCTTGCCGGTGAAGTACGTCGGCGTCGGCGAAGGCATCGAAGACTTGGACGCCTTCCACCCGGACGAGTATGTCGAGGCGCTGTTTCAGAAGTGAGTGCAGAATACATTTCGGCGGATCGATTTCTGCGGCAAGGCGCCGCACAAATCGATCCGCCGCACTGAGGCGCATGAAATGATGGTTGACACCAAGAATCAAATGGTACTTGGTGTCAATAACAGATACCCAAGTGATACTCCGGGAGCAGCCGTATCCGTCATCGACGGTGACAACATCTATGGCATGGATTTGGACTGGCTCACGACTGTCAAAAAGGATCTTTCCCGTGGCGGCCAATCTTCATGATCCGCCTCCCGATTCCATGTCCGGCGATTTCTCCTCCGGACCCTGCTGCTTTAATTCAGCATGTTTCCTCGACCTGACCAAAGCAATTCCGACCGCCAACGCCACGCCGCCCGCCACGATTAACGTCAGGTAGACGGGCTGAAAAAGATCACCCTCCCTCTCCGCGTCCTGGATTGCGAGAGGAGCCGCCACTTTCTTTTGCAGCGCTGCCTCAAGCTCCTTGTTGCCCCAGACGGGCAGCCGTGTCATGGTGTCGCCCTTCTCGGGCGCAAGCAGGAGCACGTCCGGCTCCCCCACCGTCTTTTTGCCGCCGAATCCGAACTCCTTGCCCTTCATCGACGCATCCAGCCAGAAACCGTCCCCGGCGACCATGACAAGTTGATTTTCCTGGATGGAAATCGAGCCGCCGTAAAAGAAGCTGCCACTTCCGTTGTGCCCGACACACATGATGCGTTTCGGAAACTCTTTCGCTTGGGTTCGTCGATTGAACTCCATCTGCGAGCAGACAAAACGCCGCTCGATCCATCCCTCCACGTCAGGACTGGCTTTGACCTGCAACACGTTGTCACGCTCCGCCACCACGGAAAGAACGGTCCCGGATGCAACTGCGGATTTTGAATTCTTCAATTCCGGTTCGGCGAACATGGTCACCGACCCGCCCACCCCAACCACGGGAATGTCAGCGAGTTTCGCGTGCTCGCTCCTCAGCCCGGAAACCGCAAGATACTGCTTGGCGAGCAAAATGCCGCCCGTCAACGTTCCCAAAGCGCCGAACACGGTCAGAACGAGTCCGACGACAAATCCGAGTCTCATCGTTGTGCTCCACGGAACCCACTTCGAGAAGGCTAACCGACCGCTTGGGCGGGTGCAATAAAAAACCCAACGGGTCACACCTGCCGCCCCCCTCTTCGTCGCCCGCAACTCACCGACGTGTCAGCGGAGGAAACGCCCGAATAAAGCGAGCGGACCGCCGTGAGGCGGCGGTGACTGAAGCGCTTCA
>JAYTTY010000379.1:0-5505 GCA_043744795.1 Zavarzinella sp.
GACATCGAGAAAACGCGGCATGGTCGCACTATTGCGACTTCCGCCTGAATTCTTCGCTCTCGCCTGACCTACCCCTGTAAGCCCCCGGCCCCTCTCCGCTGCGGAGAGGGGAGCAAGCGGGTTCACGTCGCAGTTCGTTGGTTCAAGTCCATGTTCACCGGCCTCGTTGAAACCCTCGCCACCGTCGAGCGCATTGCCGACACCCCCGGCGGCAAGCGCCTGACTGTCCGCCACGCGCTCGCGGGCGAAATCTCGCTCGGCGAGAGCATCGCCGTCAACGGGGCGTGCCTCACGGCCGTCGCGTTTGCTTCCGACACGTTTGATTTTGAAGTTGGCCCAGAAACCCTCCTCAAAACCAACCTCGGCCAACTGAAGGCCGGCGACCCGGTCAACCTCGAACGCTCGCTGCGCGTCGGCGACCGGCTCGGCGGGCACTTCGTGCAGGGGCATGTGGACGCCGTCGGGACCATCGAGAAACGGGACCGCAACGGCGATTGGGAAGACGTGTGGTTCACCTGCCCGCCGGAATTGTCCCGGCTGATGGTCCCCAAGGGGAGCATCGCCGTGGATGGCGTCAGCCTCACACTCGTCAACGTCGAGGCCGGGCGGTTCAGCGTCATGCTGATCCCGCACACGCAGGCCGTCACCACGTTGGGCCTCAAAGTGGCGGGGGACGCGGTGAACCTGGAGGCCGACATGCTGGCGAAACACGTCGCCAAACTGCTCAATCCGTAAACTACCCCGATGGACCAACAACTTCCGTCGCAACGCCAGACGCTCTCGTACATCAAGGGGCTGCTCCAGTCCCGCCGGCTGATCCCCAAGAACAAGATGGGGCAGAACTTCCTGATCGACTTGAACTTGGTCGATCTCGTGGCCCGCACCGGCGAGTTGACCAAGGACGACTGCGTGCTGGAAGTCGGCACCGGCACCGGCGGCCTCACCGCCCGCTTGGCCCACGACGCCGGGGGGGTCTTCACGGTCGAACTCGACCCGGACTTCTTCCAACTGGCCAAAGGCATCCTGCTGCACCGGCCGACCGTCCGGCAGTTCCACGGCGACTGCCTAGCCGGCAAGAACGAACTGAACCCGGACATGCTGGACGGCTGGCTGGCCCTGCGGGACGAGTTGAAACTCACCCGGCTAAAACTGGTGGCGAACCTGCCCTACGCGATCGCCACGCCGCTGATCGCCAACCTGATTATCAGCGGGCTGCCCATCGAGCGGTTCGTGGCGATGGTGCAGCTCGAAGTCGCCGAGCGGATGACCGCCCTGCCGGGCACGAAGGACTACAACTCGCTGGCAGTGTTGGTGCAGTCGGTCGGCAGAGCCGAGATCGTGCGGACCATCGCCCCGACGAACTTCTGGCCGCAGCCGGCCGTGGACTCGGCGGTCGTGCTGATTAAGCCGGACCCGGAGAAACTCGCCAAGCTGCCCGCCCTCAAGCGGTGGCGGGCCTTTCTGCGCGACCTGTACACCCACCGGCGCAAGAACCTGCGCGCCGGCCTCGCCGGGTGGCCGAGCGGCCGCAAGGACAAGAAGGAAATCGACGCGAAGCTGGCCGAACTGGGCTTCGACGGCTCCATCCGGGCCGAGGCCCTCTCCGTGGACGATCACTTGAAGCTCTTCAAGGGCTTCGAGCCGATGCTGTTCGACAAGTGAGCGCCGGCGGACGAATATGAAGTGATGGCGTAGTTCCGGTGAACTCACTTCCCCCGCGCCCACCGGTCTGCTAACAATTCATTAACCGGTTGGGGTTCCTTCCTTCGTTCATTACACGTCGGGTCTCTCTCCGGCCGTCATCATTGGTAATTTCTCTCAGGAGTCGTTCCGTGAAAAAGCAGAGTCGGCGCGCGTTCACGCTGATCGAGTTGCTGGTGGTGATCGCCATCATCGCCATCCTGATCGGCCTGCTCCTCCCCGCCGTGCAGAAAATCCGGGAGGCCGCCAACCGGATGAAGTGCAGCAACAACCTGAAGCAACTCGGGTTGGCGATTCACAACTACGAATCGACCTACCAGAGCCTGCCGCCGGCCGTGGTGAACACCAGTTCGGTGGCCGTCCTGCCGGGGATGGAGCAATACCTCAAGATGTCCGGCGTGGGCTACACGCGTCACGGCTTCATGTCGATCATGCTGCCGTACATCGAGCAGGCCAATGTGCTGGCCGCGGCCGCCGGCGGCTATAACTTCCGGCTGGACTGGAACGACCCGGCCAATCAGCCGGCCACGTCGGTCATCATCCCGACGTACATATGCCCGTCCTCCGTCAGCACGCACCGCGCCGCCCCGACCGCCGCGTACCCGGCCTTTCTCCCGGCCACGACCGACTACATGGCCGTCAGCCGCACCAACAGCAATGCGGCCGTCTGGACGGCGGTCGGCCTCAATTTTCCGGGGACGGACGGCGTCAACGCCGTCCTGACCGCGAACGCGCCGACGACATTTTCGGCGATTCTCGACGGCCTGAGCAACACGATGATGGTCGGCGAGTCGGCCGCCCGCGAAGAAGGGTGGTCGTCCGGCAAGCGGTATGCCGACTCGGCGAGTTTGGGCTTCCAAGCCGGCGGGTGGGGCCAAGAGAGCAACAACATCGTCTGCGCGGGGACGCAAGCGCCGATCACGGCGGGCGTCAAGCCGCTCGGCAAGGTGTCCAATGCCGGCCACGTGGCCGCCGGCGTCGTCACGGTCAACGGGTGGAACCAAGGGGAACTCTATTCGTTCCACGGAAGCGTGTGCAACATCGTGTTGGGCGACGGGTCCGTCCGGACGATCAAGAGTTCGATCAGTCTGCCCGCCATGATGAAGTTGGCCGCCCGGGCTGACGGCAATACAAACGATGCGGATTGATCGGCCGGAGGTGAACGGCCCCGTACCGCCCCGGCCTTCCGCTGGGGCGGCGGCGTTATCATTCGGTCACTTCTTCGCCCCGAAGCAGTACACCGTCCCCTTTTCCGTGGCGATGACCAGGCGGCCGTCGGCGACGGCGGGGGAGCCGATGATCGCCCCGTCCAGAACCCAGTCGTCCCGCTTCTTGCCGGTCGCCACGTCCACGGCGTACAGAGTCTTGTCGAACGACCCGAAGTAGGCGACGCCGCCGACCACGACGGCCGAGGAGTCCACGCGGTTGTCGGTCAGGAAGTCCCATGTGGCCTTGCCGGTCTTGCGGTCGATGGCCCACATCTTGCTGTCCCGGCTGCCGAGCAGGACCGTCGTTTCTGTCAGGGCGGCCGACCCGTAGAAGCCTTGCCGGCGCTTGGGAGCCTCGAACTCCCAGATGATTTTCAATGACTTCAAGTCGATGGCCAACACCTGATTGGACATCGTGCCCAAGTACAGCGTGTTCCCGTCCACGGCGGCCGCGGACCCGGACTGCCCCTTGAGGTCAATGCTGCCGGTCGCCTTGCCGGTCTTCACGTCCACGGCGTGCAGTTGGCTGTCGCACCCGGCGACGTAGGTCTTGCCGTCGGCCACGGCCACGCCGCCGTAGATCGGCCCCTCGGTCTTGAAGTCCCACACCTTCTTGCCGGTCGCCGTGTCCAGGCAGTACAGGCTCGCGTCGTGCGACGGGATCAGCACGGTGTCCCCGGCGAAGTTCGGGGCGGCCGTGATCTCGCCGTCGGCCTCGAACGTCCAGTCAATCTTGCCCGTCACGGCGTCGAGCCGGTAGAACTTGCCGTCCGAGTCCCCGACGTACACCTTCCCCTTGGCGACGGCGGCCGGGGCCTTCACCGGCCCGAGTTTCGTTTTCCACTTCTCGGCCCCGGTCTTGAGATCGAGGGCGTAGAAATTAGAATCGTACCCGCCGACGTAGACGACGCCCGCCGCGACGACGGGGGTGGACTCCATCACGTCCTTGGTCTTGAACTCCCACAGGACGGCCAACTTCTCGGGCAGTTTCTCCGCGGAAACGCCCGTTTGCGTCGGGTTGCCGCGGTGCAGGGGCCAATCGCCCGCCAAAACGGCGGCCGCGAAGGCAAGGGGCAGGGAAACGGCGGTCAGGTTTCGCATGGCATTGGTTCTCCGCGGTGTTCGACGCTCCGGCCGGGCCGCCGATTCATTTTACGGGGGGTCGCCGCGGAGCATCGTCGCTTTTCGCTCCGCGAAAAGATTAACATTCCCCCCACGGGCGACTGCCCTTCGGGCGGGAAGCCAAACTTTTCGCGGAGCGAAAAGCGACGATGCTTCCGCCGGGTCTCAATCATCCCCGTCTATTCAGGCGCCGGCGCAAAGACAGCCAATCAGCAAGATTCGGCGCGAAGTCTCTTGGCGGCGGATTTGGCGCCGTGTTACACTCATCACACCAACACCCCCTGAATCCACACCACGAGGCCTGTCATGCCCGTCTCCACTCTTGACGCTCCGGCCGCGACGGCCGAGCGCCGCATCGCCCGCCGCTTCCAACCGGCGCTGCACACCATCTGCCGGCTCCGCGCCGAGACACGCGGGGTCGGGCTGGTGTGGGACGTGTCCGAGACCGGCGTGAGCATGTTGCTGGCCAACCCGCCGCTCGCGGGGACGGCCGTGGAAGGCACGCTCTCCGCGGAAGGGGGCGACGGCGGGGTTGTGACGCGGACGCTGCACGTGGTCCACGTCCGGCCGCTGCCGACGGGCGACTTCTTCCTCGGGGCGCACTTTTCACCGCCGCTCAACGCCGAGGAAATGCGGGCTTTTGTCGGCCCGCCGCCCCGCCCGCTGCCGAAAAAGGGGTGAGGCGACATGCCCGCGCGCCCGAAGGCCGACCCGGCCGTGAAACGCCAAGCCGGCCGCGTCCGCAAGGAGTTGGCGAAGTTGTACCCGGACGCCGAGTGCGCCCTGCACCACGACGGCCCGCTGCAACTGTTAGTGGCCACGATCCTCTCGGCCCAGTGCACCGACGTCCGCGTGAACATCGTCACCCCGGCCCTGTTCGCCAAATACCGCACGGCGAAGGACTACGCCCAAGCCGACCCGAAAGAATTGGAAGGCTACGTCGCCCCGACCGGCTTCTTCCGCAACAAGGCGAAGAACATCCGCGAAGCCTGCCGCCTGATCGTGGAATGCCACGGCGGGGAGGTGCCGCGGACACTCGACGCATTGGTGCAACTCCCCGGCGTGGGCCGCAAGACGGCGAACGTCGTGCTTGGGAATTGCTTTGACACGCCGGGCATCACCGTGGACACCCACGTCGGCCGCCTGAGTCGCCGCTTGGGCCTCACGGTCCACGACGACCCGGTGAAGGTCGAAGCCGACCTCATGCTCCTCATCCCTGAGCCGGAGTGGACGATCTTTTCCCACCGCATGATCTCGCACGGCCGCCAAGTCTGCCACTCAAGAACGCCCAACTGCCCGGCCTGCACGCTGGAAGGCTTTTGCCCGAAGGCGGGCGTGACAGAGTAGAGTTCTCTTCGCGGCTAGAATGAACACGGCGAATATCCGAGGGCGGGCGCCGCGGAGCATCGTCGCTTTTCGCTCCGCGAAAAGTCCGGCTTCCCGCCAATGGGGACAGCCTTCCGTGCGAGGAAGC
>JAYTTY010000380.1:0-21330 GCA_043744795.1 Zavarzinella sp.
TCACGGCGATGGGTGGTGAAGCGGCTGCCCCATCGTCTCATGTCAAGCTCGCCCCGAGAACCCCAATCGGGTAAGCTACTTCCTGCCGCTCGCCTTACGGCCCTCGGCTCGCCGGTTTTTGTCACCTTGTCACCTTGTCACCTTGTCACCTTGTCTCATTCATAATCGTGTCAACGCACGCAGAGGGTTCCAGTCTTGCCGGCCCACTACGAGTATCTCTTCATCCGGCTGGACGTCGGCCAAGTCTGGACGACCGGGTCCACGGTCCCGACGCAAGAGGCGCGGGAGGCGTACCAAGGGGTCGTCCACGAGCACGCGGCCGAGGGCTGGCGGCTCGCCCAAATCTTCGCCCCCGGCCTCGGCCCCTACGGCACCGCCTCCTACTTCGAGCTGATCTTCGAGCGCGAGCGGCCGCCGGGGTGAGGGCGGCCGCGTCGCCGTCTCACGCCTCGACGATAATGCGGTGAACCTTCTTCTTCCCGTGCCGCAGCAGGATGGCCCCGTCGCGGAGGTCGCTGTCCCGGAGGACGGCGTCCACCGCCCCGGCAGGCTCGTTGTTTACATACGCCCCGCCCTGTTCGATCAGTTGGCGGGCTTCCCGTTTGCTCTTGGCCAACCCCGTCGTCACCAGCAACTCGACCAGCGGGATGCCGGCCGCCAGCGCCGCGGCGGGCACGGCCGTCGTCGGCATGGTCGCGGCGTCCGCGGCCCCACCGCCGAACGCGGCGGCGGTAGCGGCGCGGGCGGCGGCGGCCGCTTCGGCCCCGTGGCAGAGGGCCGTCGTCTCGTAGGCCAACACCGCCTTGGCTTCCCGCAGGTCGGCCCCGGCAAGGCGGCCGAGCCGGCGGACATCGTCCATCGGCAGGAAGGTAAAGTACGCCAAGAAGCGTTCGGTGTCCCGGTCGTCGGTGTTGATCCAGTACTGGTAGAAGTCGTAGGGGGCCGTCCGCTCTGCGCTCAGCCACAGCGCCCCGTCGGCGGTCTTGCCCATCTTTTCGCCGCGGGCCGTCGTGAGCAGCGGGAAGGTCAGGCCGTAGCCCGCCCCGTTCTCCGTCTTGCGGATCAGGTTGACGCCGGCCGTGATGTTGCCCCACTGGTCGTCCCCGCCGATTTGCAGCGCGCACCCGTGGGCCCGGAACAGGTGGACGAAGTCGTAGGCCTGGAGCAACTGGTAGTTGAACTCGATGAACGACATCCCCTCCTCGCGGTCGAGGCGGCTCTTGACGGAGTCGGCCTTGATCATCTCGTTGATCTTGAAGTGGCGGCCGTACTCCCGCAGGAAGGCGATGTACGGCATCGGCGCCAGCCAAGCCGCGTTGTCGAGGAACATGCCGGCCGGGCCGTCGAGCGTCAGGTAGCGCTGAAGTTGCCCGAGGATGCCGCGGCCGTTCGCGGTGATTTCCTCCGCGCTCAACATCTTGCGCATCTCGGTCTTGCCGCTCGGGTCGCCGATCAGCGTGGTCCCGCCGCCGATGATGGCGATGGGCTTGTGGCCGGCGCGCTGCAAGTGGGCCATGGCCATGATGGGCATGAGGCTGCCGGCGTGCAGGCTGTCGGCCGTCGGGTCGAACCCGGCGTAAAACGTGGCGGGCGGCCGGGCCAACACGCCGCGCAGGCCCGCCTCGTCGGTGCACTGCTTGACGAAACCGCGGTCCTGCAAAACGTCGAAAACCGTGCTCACGGCGGGGCGCCTCGGGTCGGTGGTGGCCGCGCTCATCTTAACGAACCGCGGCGCCGCTCCAACGATTTTTTTGGGCCGCGGGCGCGGCGGCCGGCGCGCCACGCCGGCGCCATAAGTTCTAACCTAATCGCTGGCCGGGTTCATCACGGCTGCTAGGAACTCCATGCACTGGCTCTTTTCGTGGCGGCGACTGAAAGCCCTCGGCGTCATCGGGCTGAATGCCCGCAACGCCGGGGCGGTGATGGGGCACAACCCGCGGGCCGCGTTTCCGCTCGTCGATGACAAAGTCCTGATGTGGGAACTGTGCCGGCGGGTCGGCATCCCGACCCCGGAGACGCGGGCGGTCTTTGAGACGCACGGCGACTTGCGGCATCTGGAAGAGTCGTTGACGGCCGCCCCGGACGGCGTGCTGAAGCCGGCGCGCGGGGCCGGGGGCCGCGGCGTGTTGGTGCTGCTCGGCGAAGCGCCGGGCGGCTACCGGCGGGCCGGCGGCACCGTTCTCTCGCCCGCGGCCGTGCGGCGGCACGCCTCGGACATCCTCTCCGGCCTCCACTCGCTCGGCGGCCAAGCGGACCGGGCCATTCTGCAACAGCGGGTCGGCGTCCACCCCGTCTTCGCCCCGGTCGCTTACGCCGGCACGCCGGACGTGCGCGTCCTCGTCTACCGCGGCGTCCCGGCGATGGCCATGCTGCGACTCCCGACGTTGGAGTCGGCCGGCCGGGCCAACTTGCACCAGGGCGGCATCGGCGTCGGTATCGACCTCGCCACGGGGACGACGACGCGGGCCGTCTGGCGGGATCGCCGCATTGACCGCCACCCGGACACCGGGGCGGCGCTTCCCGGCTTGGTTGTCCCCGACTGGCCGGGCGTGCTGGACTTGGCCAAGCGGGCCGCCCGCGCCACCGGCTTGGGCTACCTCGGGGCCGACGTGGTTCTTGACCCGAGCCGCGGCCCGCTGCTCTTGGAAGCCAACGCCCGGCCGGGTTTGGCCATCCAACTCGCCAACGGCGAAGGCTTGGGGGAAATTCTGGCAGTGATTAACGCCAATTTATTTCCAGAACCCTCCTGACACCTTTTCCGATCCCGCGCTCATTTTCACACCACGTCCCGCCTGAATTCCTGCTGCGGTTCAACTCGGGGCGCCATTTGCTCCCCCGGTTCAAAATTCTTCCCATCCCTTCAATCCGGCCCTGACGACACGCGCTTGTTTTCTTCACCTTTTCGGAAACGGTGTTCTATGTTCCGACAACCCGGAATAATTCGCCCAACCGACACAACCGGTTCAATCGTTCCGACTCGCCTCGGAAATGGCTTCGCAACCATGAATTTGCTCGCTGACCCGATCGACGGCTTGGACGAACCCACGGCGACCGCCCCCGTGGCGTGTTTCGCCGACGACGGCCTCGACCAGTCCACGGTCGCGGCCCCGGCCCTCGACTTCTCGGCCGACGGCCTCGGGACGGTGCAAACGCCGGTCGCGCCGGCCGTCCGCGTCGGGGCCGCGTGGATGGACGCCGACCCCGGCACCGCCCGCCAGCCGATTCGCCCGCTCCTGCCGGTCCGGGCCGAACTGCGGGCGGCCGAGCACGTCGCGCCGACGCGATGGGTGCGCGACCTGATCGAGAAAAGCCCCGAGCCGTCCCGCAAGGGGCGCACTACCGTCCACGAACTGCCGAAGGCGGGGACACGGTTCCTGGACTTCGTGCTGGAAGAAGAAATCGGCCGCGGGGCGTTCGGCCGCGTGTACCTCGCCCGCCAAGGCGACTTGGCCGGCCGGCGCGTGGCACTGAAGGTGTCCGTGGACTTGGGCGGGGAAGTCCAGAACCTGGCCCAGCTCCAGCACACGAACATCATGCCGATCTACTCGGCCCACCAGACCAACGGCCTGCACGCCGTGTGCATGCCGTACTACAGCCGGACCACGCTGTCCGACCTGTGCCGGCAACTCCAAGTCTTGGGGACGCTGCCGGCGTCCGGGCAGTTCGTCATCAGCACCCTCCGCAGCCTCCAGGCCGCGAGCACCAAGGGGCCGGGCGACCCGACCGGGTATCGGTCGTCGTCGGAGGCGCCCGGGTCGTGTGTCGCCCCCGGCCACCCCCCCGCGGCCGCCGCCGCCCCGGCGGCCGACCTGTCCGGCGTGGCGGCGGCGCTCGACGGGGCCCACGCGTCGCACGCCAGCTATGTCGATTCGATCCTGTGGATGGTCGCCCGCCTCGCGGACGGCCTGGCCCACGCCCACGACCGCGGCATCCTGCACCGCGACCTGAAGCCGGCCAACATCCTGCTGACGCCCGACGGCACGCCGCTGCTGCTCGACTTCGGCCTGGCCGAGGACACGAAGCAGCGCGCCGCCCACGCCGCCAAGATGGCCGGGACGGCGCCGTACATGTCCCCGGAGCAGATGGCGATCTTCGGCGGCGGCGCCGGGACGCTGGACGCCCGAAGCGACCTCTATGCCCTCGGGCTGATCCTGTTCCAACTGCTCGCCGGCCGCCCCGCCCACCCGACGTACCCCGGCCCGATGCGGGCCGCCTTGCCGAAGATGCTGGCCGACCGCCGCGGGCCGGCCCCCTCGGTGCGGACGCATAACGCGGCCGTGACGCCGGCCGTGGACGCCATCGTGCGGAAGTGCCTGCAACCGCTGCCGGTTGATCGGTACGCCACGGCCCACGACCTTGCGGAAGACATCGACCTCCACTTGGCGAACCAGCCGCTGAAGCACACGCCGGAGCCTTCGACACGGGAACGGGCCACCAAATGGTGCCGTCGGCACCCGCGGCTGGCCTCGCCAATGTCGGTGATCGCCCTCGCGGCCGCCATCGGCCTGACGCTGACCAGCGTGGCCGTGCAGCACAACCTGGAGCGCCGCAAGGCCGCGTACCTCCAAACGCAGACCGAAGCCCTCGCGATGGCGGAGCGGTTCGACACGCAAAAGGAACTCGCCGACGAGTACCTGAGCTGCCAGACCGAGAACACCAAGTGGCTGGACACCGGGGTCGAACACGGCCTCGCCGCCCTCAAGGAAGTCTCGGCCCTGGACGACCCCGATTGGGCCGACGGCCCGCTCGTCTCCGCCCTGCCTCCCGAGCAGCGTGACCACCTGCGGCGCCAGGTCGGCGAACTCTCCTTCGTGCTGGCCCGGGCCGCGTTCCTCAGCCCCGACCGCCAAAATCGAGTCGAAGAACTGCACGGCCTCGCCGGCCGCAACCTGCCGGCCGCCGACGCCCCGCTGATGGAATGGCAGAGGCAGACCTTCGACCCGGCCGCCAAGACCGGGGCTGCCCGGCTGGACGACCTCAAGCGCGTCCTGGAAACCACAAACTTGACCGACCGCCGGGAGCAGTTCCTGCTGGCCACGGAACTCCAAGCCAACGGGCGCTACCGCGAGTCGAAAAAGCACTTGCTGGCCCTGACGGCCGACCGGCCGGACGACGCCGGGGCGTGGTTCATGCTCGGCCGGGCGCACCAGATGCTCGGCGAGTCACTCGACGCCCTGCAGGCCTACGGCCGCAGCATCACGCTGAAGCCGCGGTTCGCCCCCGGCTACTACAACCGGGCGACCGTGGCCGAGGCCATGCAGAACTACACGCAGGCCGCGGCCGACGTGAATATGGCGATCCATCTGCAGCCGGCCTTGCACAGCGCCCGCATCCTCCGGGCCGTCGTCTTGCTGCGGCAGGGCCTGAAGCCGGCCGCCCTCGCCGAAGTCACCGACTTGCTGAAGGCCGACGGCGCCCCGGCGCGGGCGTGGTTCCTGCGGGCGAAGATCCGGGAACTGTCCGGCGACGCCGCCGGGGCCAAGAAGGATCTCGACCACGGCATGGGCCTCCCCGTGCGGGACGCGGAAAGCTACGTCGCCCGCGGCGTCGCCCGCATGAAGGCCGAGCCGGCCGAGGCCATGCGGGACTTCGAGGCGGCGGCCAAGCTCAACCCGCACGACATCGCGCCGCTCCAGAACTTGGCGAACTTGGAAGGCGAATTCCTCAAGCGGCCGGAGAAGGCCGTCGAGATGATCGACCGCATTCTGGAGCGCCACCCCGACTACCTGCCGGCCGTGTGTTCCAAGGGGGTTTACCTGGCCCGCTTGGGCAAGGCCGAGGAAGCCGTCACGGCCGCCGAACAAGCCTTGAAGCTGTCGGACACGCCGTTCGCGTGGTACCGGGCCGCGTGCGTGTACGCCCTCCTCGCCAAAACCAAGCCGGAACACGCCGCGACGGCGACCGCCCTGGTCGCCAAGAGCCTGCGGGCCGGGTACGGCCACCAGTATCTGACGATTGACGCCGACCTCGACCCACTGCGGCCGGGCCGCGAATTTAGCCAGTTGATGGATTACTCCCGATTGCTGTCCTCCCTGATTACCCCGCCTTCCACTCGCAAGTGAGCCAATGAGCAGAACCATGAAAAAGCGCCGACCGTTGTTGACCGTTGAATCGTTGGAGGCGCGGGAGAACCCCGCCGTCTTCGGCTACGCATGGGCCAACCCCGCCGTGACCGTCAGCACGGTGCCGGACGGCACGTCTTTGGACGGCACGCCGAGCAACCTGTTCGCCGCCTTGGGGGCCAACGGCCTTTCCGCCGCCCAAGTCCAAGGCGAAGTCAGCCGCGCCTTGCAGTCGTGGGCCGCGGCGGGCAACCTGAACTTCGGGTGGGTCGGCGACAACGGGGCGCCCTTGGGAGCCGCCGGGGCCGCCCAAGGAAGCGCCCGGTTCGGGGACATCCGCATCTCGGCCCGGCCGTTGGACGGCAAGGTGCTGGCTATCACCGCCCCGTCCGGCGGGTACGCCGGCACGCGGGCCGGGGACATTATCCTGAACAGCAACCTTGCCTTCGGCATCGGCGGGGCGGCTGGGACGTATGACCTGTACACCGTTCTGCTGCAAGAGACCGGGCACGCCCTCGGCCTCGGGAACAACACGTCCTCCAGTTCGGTGATGTTCGAGACTTACGGCGGAGTGCGCTCCGGGTTGGCCGCGGAGGACGCGACCGCCCTCAACGGGCTGTACGGCAACCGCGTGGACCCGGCGGGGACCGGGGACAACAACACCCAGGCTTATGCGTTCACGGTCCCCGCGGTGGCGGGCACGACCACCAAGTACGTCCGCGGGGACATCGAATCGGCGGCCGACACGGACTTCTTCAAGTTCACCACGCCGTCGAGCGTGCCCGCCGGCGTCACCGTGACGCTCCGCACCGCCGGGTACAGCCAACTCGGCACGCGGCTGGCGCTCCAGAACGCGGCCGGCACGGTGTTGGCCAGCGCGGTCGGGGGCGGTGGGGCGGATGTCGTCCTCACACTGCCGGCCGCCGCCGCGGACACGACATATTACGTCCGAGTCCAAGGGGCCGACACCGGCGCCTTCACGTTGGGCGGGTACAAGCTGTCCGTCTCGACGGACCCGGCCGCGGCCGACCCGGCGACGGCCGTCGCCGCCCCGGTCTATACGGCCGACGCCGGGACGAACGAGACGGCCGAGACGGCCACCCAGCCGACGATCTTTGCCGCCCCCGGCACCTACGGGGCCTACCAAGTCCGGGCCACGCTGGACGCCGGGGACACGGACTATTACAAGTTCGCCGCGTCTGACATGCGCGGGAATACCGGCGTCTTCTCCATCACCGTGCGGGTCGTGAACGGCGGGCCGCCCCCGGTGGTCAAGGCGTTCAACTGGCACGGGGTTGAAGTCGTCGGGGACGTGGTCACCACGGACGACGGCGGCGGCCAGACCTGCCAAATTACCGGGGTCGTCCAAGGCGCGTACGGCTACCTCCGCGTCACCCCGGCCGCCGGGGCGGCCGCCGGCCAACAGTACGAGTTGACCGCGGCCATTCAGAAGACGGCCGTGAAGTACGAAGTCCTCGACACGAACACGCTGACGGCGGCGGCCCCGGCCGTCTTCCGGTCCTTGTACGTGATGAAGGCCCAGGCGATCGCCTTCAACCTCGGGGGGACCGCCGCCGGCGTGCCGGCCGGGGCCGCGGCCCCGGTGTTGACCGCGTCGGTCTACAAGTGGACGGGCGAACTCGTCACGTCGTGGACCGTGACCGCCGGGGCGACGGGCGCCAAGACGATCATCCTGTTGCCCGGCGAGTACGCCATCCGCGTCACCGCCCCGCTGACCGGGGCGACGACCGCGGCGTGCACCCTGCGGATGCTGACGCAGACCGACCCCATCGGCATCGACCCCCTCGACCCGAACTACCACGACCCGATGACCCCGCCGCCGCCGCTCGACCCGATGTACCCGCCGCCCCCGCCGCCGCCGATCATTACGCCGCCCCCGCCCCCGATCGTCGGGATGCCGCCGATGGACTTCGGATTCGTCATCCGGCCGATCGACTATTACATCTGGCTGATGCCGATGCTGTGAGTTGTCGCGGGGCCGGACGCTCCCGCGTCCGGCCCCCTGTTGAATGATTCGCGTCCTCAATCCCACCCCGATGGCCCGCCGCCGCCCACCCCCCTTGGCCGAGCTGTGCTGGAATTTTCGTCCCATGACGAGCGTTGCCGCCCTTTCCGACTTTGCGTTGGTTGACCGCTATTGCGCCGGGGACCAACTGGCCGCGACGGAGTTGTACCACAAGTACGCGCCCCGCCTGCGGGCCTTGGCGAAGTCCCGCTGCGGGCGCCAATTCGCCGGGCGGTTCGACCCCGACGACGTCGTCCAAGCCGTCTTCGTCGCCCTGTTTTCCAAACTCGACTACGAGCGGGGGAGCCTGCCGGACCCCGGAGATTTGGGGGGCCTTTTGACGGCCCTGACGGTGAACAAAGTCAAAAATATGGTAGAGTTCCACAGCGCCGCGAAACGCGCCGTCCGCCGGACGATTTCGACGGCCGACGACGAAGGGACCGGCGACCACTGGGGCGCCCGGTCGGACGACGGCCTGTTGCAACTCGTGGCCCAGGAATACTTGGCGCGGCTGGACGAGGAGAAGCGCCGGGTGGTCACTCTTCGCATGGCCGGGCACGACATCCCCGACATCGCGGACCGACTCAGCCGGCCGCAGCGGACCGTCGAGCGGATCCTGCACGATTTTCGCGCGTGTCTCGTCTCGTCGATTTGAGCGATCACCCCCGAGCGCCGCCCCATGAGTCTTTCGTTCGACACGGTCAACGGCGGCGAAGAACACGCCTATTTAATGCCGCGCTCGTCCCTCGAATCCTTCCTGGAATACATGACGGACTACGCCCCGGCCGGCGTCCAGTGGGACCGCGGGCGATTGGCGGCCGCCTGGAAGGCCGCGGCGGCCCGCATGGACCGCCTCCGCGAAACCGAGCCGGACCGCGCGGACGGCCAAGTCGCCCGCCCCTTGCCGGCGGCCCTGCACGCGCACGCGGCCCGCGTCCGCGCGGACCCGCATTTCCGGCGCGCCTTCAGTGACTCGGCGTGGGAACTGGGAATCGTGGACTTGGCCGGCGTGGTCGTGTCCCAAAAAATTGTCTGCCTGGATCATGTGCGCCGGGTGCAGGCCCGGCTGGGCGAAGGGCGCTCGGCGGCCGACGTGTTCGACTGTTGCCTGCCGGCGGCCCAAGCCGCGCCGCCGGCCAAGGCCAGCCGGATCGGCGACGACGAATTCGCCTTCGTGTCCGCGTCGAACGACCTGCGGTTTCTGGAAGCCGTGCTGTTGCGGCCTGACCAAGTCACCGGGTATCAGGCGTCGGGGCCGGTCGCCGGGATCATTGGCTTGGTGGTGGGGTACGGCGTGAACCATCTTCACGTCTTGTCCGTCGGCGGCCGGTTGATCCTGAACAACGGGCACCACCGGGCGTGCGCGCTGTACGCGGCCGGCTACCGACACGTCCCGTGCGTCGTCCAACAAATCACCCACCCCGACGAGATCGACGTGCACGCGCCGGCGGCCGTCTCCCGCAACCCCGCGTTTTATCTCACGGACCCGCGCCCGCCGCTGATCGGGGACTATTTCGACCCGGCGCTCTCGCACCGGGTCAACCTTCACCTCACGTCGAAGCACGTCCGCGTCCGCTACTCAATTGAGCAGCGGGACATGCCCTGACGAAGATTACTTCTTCTTGCCGGAGACCGGGGTGCACACCGGCGTGGAATGATCACCCTTGCCGGACGACCCCTTGCCCGAGGAGCCGTTCTTGTGGTCCCCCTTGCCCGAGGAACCGTTCTTGTGGTCCCCCTTGCCCGAGGAACCCTTGCCCGAGGAACCCTTGGAGTGGCTGCCCTTGGTACCGCAAGCCTTGTCGGAAGACCCCTTGCCAGAAGAGCCTTTGCCCGACGACCCCTTGCCGTGGCTGCCGTTCGAACACGCGGGCGGCGCCGGGGGGCACGCGGGCTTTTCGCCGAAGTTGTACCCCGTCGCCGTCGTGCAATTCTCCAGCCGGATGCAGGAAATCTTGTCGTCGGTGGCCGCCCCGCCGGCGGTGCCGGCCGTGTCCTTGCCGTCCCGGTAGTTCGACGGCTGACACTCCGACACGTTGTAGTTGCCGGCCGCGAGGTTCGTGAACGAGTAGTTGCCGTTGCAGTCGGTCTTGGTCGTCTGGCAGACGGACTGGCCGCAGTCGGTCTTCCCGAACAGGACCACCGTCACGCCGGGGATGCCGGCCTCGCCGCACTCGCGGACGCCGTTGCAGTTCGAGTCCACGTACACGGACCCGGCCAACGCGGCCGGGACGCATTTTTCCTCGCAGCCCGGGACATTCAAGACGACCCGGCGGGGCTTGGGGACCGAGCGGGTGCGGAGGCCGTTGAGCCAAGAGTTCAGTGTGTTCTTCATGAGATTTGTCCTTGTTACGGTGAGTTGGAAGCCGCAGAGCCGCCGATTTTCCGTCGGCGGCTCAACTTTGGTTTCCTGTTGATAACAAGGAATCAGAAAAGGGGCGGGTGAACCGCCATGAAATTTAAAAAAAATGACAATCCGCGCGCAGGACCGCGATTCGTGTTCTAACTGAACTCGCGGTTGTCGGTTTCGTGCAAGCCGATCTTCCGGACCCGTGAAAAGGGAGCGCTGTTCGCCTGTAGGTCTCGTTCACCCTTGGAATAAAAAAACGCTTGGCCCCGGGGCCAAGCGTTGTCGTTGTTTTTATGGTCATGTCATGGCGGGGTGCTGGCGGGCACTCGGCCAAGGGCCGGGTCAGGCGTTCCTGTTCCACAGACCCATGTCGTAGCCCGTCCCGGCGTAGCCGGCTTTCAACGTGATGTCAGTGAAACCTGTCCAGTACATGTCAATCGACCCGCCGGTGCTGCCCGCGTGCGGGTACATGTTCGCATAGGTCGAATCCGTGACATTCATTCGAACGGAATAGGTGCCCGCCGGCACATTGTCGAAGCGGTATGTCCCGCCATTGGCCGTCGTGGTGGTCGCGATCACACAGCCGCACGCATCGAGCAAATCGACGGCAACGCCGTCGAGGCCGGGGTCTCCCGCGCCAATTCGGTGATCCCCCCGGCCGGTGTCGGGGTTGACGGCGTCGAGGAGTACTGTCCCGGACAACGACGCCGAAGACTCAACCACCGTGCCGGGGTAGTAGTACTGGAAGCTGGCTTGGCCGGCATCACCGCCGACCTTGTTCTGGTCGCCATCGTGCACCATCACATAGAAGCGGTAGTTGTGCCCGGGGACCAGCACTCCTTTGGCCTGCAGGGCGTTCAGGTCCCACCGCATTTCCGCGCCGTAGCCCTCGTTGGCCAAGGCCGCCGGTGGCGCGTCGGACCCGGCCCCCAAGTTCCAGTTATTTTTCACGGGGTCGACAGAGGTGTTCACCGACACCGTGGCCGTGCCTGTGGTGTAATCCACCGTCCGCGAGAAGGACTTCCAAGAACCGAACACGGCGCTGGGGGCGAGGGCGGCGCCGCCGTACTGCCAATCGCCGCTCCGGCTATTGGGATTGGCGGTGATGTCCGTGATGAACAGCGACGGGGCCATCGGCCGACCGGACAAGTCGGTCCCGGCCTGGTCGCCGGCGGTCGCGGTCGAGCCGACGGACGGAGTCAGAACAACGCCGGGGTTGGAAGTCAGCGGGGTGATCGGGTAGTTCGTCGTCGTTGAGCCGGCAGCCGTCTTCACGACGACTTGCCCGACGCCGAGGGCCAAGGCGTGCTCGTCGTTGTACCACACTTGGAACGCGTTGTTAGTCAAGTCCAAATTGGCCGCGCGAAGCACCGAACTCTCGTTGAACGCTACGCTCGTCAGCGGGTTGCTGCTGGGGAACGGGTAGTCGCTCATGCCGTCACCCAGCGACGCTTTCACGCCCTTGGAGGCGGAGAAGTTGCCGGTGTAGTTCGTGCCGCCGCCCCCGGTGCCGCCACCAATGACCGCGGCCTTAAAGGCTTCCGGGGCGCCCGATTGGTCGCCGTTCCGGTAAGCGCTCAAGTCCTTGCTGTCTACCGGCTTCACGCCCACGGCGTTGTAGTCGCCAGTGAAGTTCTTGTAGACGGCGGCCGCCCAGGACCAGTTGACGGTGACGCCCGCCGTGTCGCTCCAGATGTTCGCCTGCCAGGACACGTTCTTAATGCCGCCCGGCAGGTCATTCTGGACCGGCAGCGCCAGTCCCGTCAGAAATACGTCGCCGGCGCCCTTGGCGGGCGCGCTAGTGTCCCAGTCGTTGTCGGTCGGGTCAAACGAGATCGCGGCCGCGGTCGCGCCCGGCGTGATGACGATTTCCGCGTTGGGCACGGCCAAGTGATACGGGGTGCCGCCGGCGGTGAAGTCGATCGACCCATTTTCGACGTGCAGAGTAACCTGCGACGACCCGAGGCCGCTCAGTTGCGCGGAACTGTTGAACCAAATAGTGTTGCCGGCCGCGATCTTGGTGCCGTTAAAGGCGGCCGAAATCGCGGAAACCGTCGGCGTCTCGCGGGACTCCAGCGTCTCGATGCCGAGACGGCGTGGGAGTCGGTTGCGGGATTTTAAAGCGGGGCTGCGGCGCATGGGACAATACCTCTCGTGAAAATAGTGGGACGTTGTGGTGGGTCGTCATTCGCCTAGACTGAGAAGGGTCAGCGGCAGGAGCAAGTCGTTGAGTCAATTCGGCCCCGGGGCATTTAAGGCAACGCAAGCGGGTTTGGCGGGGGTTCGTTGCCGGCCTGTTGCAAGACCATAGAGTCAAGCCGGAGAATCGTCAAATGCGCTGCAATCGGAATTATCGATCTATTTTGACCGCTCTGTTTTCTTCATGCGGTCCATCAGATTGATACATGCTTCGGGCATAATGCCGATGCGTTCGGGAATACCCGATAAGACCAATCGCCCATTTGTTATTTCCCTGCCCACTAACATAACGCCGATTTTACCTTAATTTCTCGGCGTGAGTGCTAGGTATTAGATGGCGCTCGTCGCTGAGTCGGCCAAAGTGCTCGGCGCGGCCACTGCCAATGGAGGCAGGGAATGACGATCGTTTTCGCCCGCACTCACTCATACCCGCCTTGCGAGAACATCACATGAACAACGAACCTGTCACCGCCGAACGCGACAAGCGGCTCATTCGCCGCAAGCTCGTCAAACGCGGGGTGGTGGCCCAATTCCGCCGCGGCCAGTTAGGCTTGGGCGCTGACATCGCTCTCAGCATCGTGGACATCTCGGACAGCGGCATGTGCTTGGTCGTCAGCGCGATGTTGGGGAAAGGCGATGACGCGGAAGTGATCCTCGCCGGCGTGGGCCGCAGCAAGCCGCTCAAGGCGGCATGTGAGGTGCGGTGGTGCGTATCGCACGGGGAAAAAGCCTTCCGCACAGGCATTCGGTTCCGCAAGCGAATCCCGTACGCGGATTTGGATCAGTACTGCTAAGCCCGGGCAGGCCAGAACTCGCAGTTAGAATTGAAACCAGATCTCACGCCCGCTTGGCTTCCCGTTCCCGCCGGCCGGCGGGCGGCGCAAGCCACTTCTTGCCAAGCCTCTTCGTTGCCGCCCCCTATCCTGTCTGACACGCGAACCGCCGACGCGGCGGCCATTCCCACCACCAAGGGTTCCGATGATTTTCGCCACGTCCGGGAAGCCGTTCCGCGAATGGGAATTCTGGGTCGTCTTCGCGACACTGATTGCCATTTACGTCGTCCGGGGCGGCGACTACCCGCTCGTCGGCGAGGAGACGCGGTACGCCCGCGTCGCGGCGGAGATGGAGGAGCGGCACGACTGGGTCGTGCCGCGGGAGTTGGGGGAGCCGTTTTTATCGCGCCCGCCCGTCCTCTTTTGGGCCATGGCCGGGGCGGGCCGACTGGCGGGCGACATCAACGTGGTCGCCATTCGGGCCGTGTCGTTGGCGGGGGTCGTGGCGACCGGGCTGATGATTTATCTCTTCGGGCGAACGTGGCTGTCCCGGCGCGGCGCCCTGCTCGCCGCGCTGTTCTGGGCGACGTTTCCCGAGTTGTTGACCGCCAACCGCAAGGCCGAGGCCGACGCGCTGTTCACCTTCTCCGTCAGCGCGTGCCTCTTCGGGTGGCACGCCGCGTACCGGCGAAAATGGCCGCCGGCCGCGCTTTGGCTGTTGGGCTATGCGTTGGCGGCGGCGGCGACGCTCGTCAAGGGGCCGCAGGCGCCCGTGTGTTTCGCGGGGACGACGTGGCTGTTTCTGGCGTGGCGGCGCGACTGGCGGACGCTCGCCCACCCCGGGCAACTGCTCGGCCTGGCGGCCTTCGTCGGCGTCATCTCACTCTGGATGGTTCCCTACTGTCGGGCCGAGGGGTTCGACGCGGCCCGCCGCCTCTGGCTCAATGACAGTGCGGCCCGCCTGCACGACGGGAAAACGGCCCGCGACCTCGCCATCCATCTGCTCGTCTACCCGCTCGAACTGGTGGGCTGCCTGTTGCCGTGGTCGCTGCTCCTGTTGGCCTATCTGGGCCGGCGCCGCCGCGCCGAGCCGGACACGGCCGCCGGCCACCGGACATTCCTCGTGATCGCCGCCGTCGTCGGCTTTTTCCCCTGCTGGGTGACGCCGGGCGGCATGACGCGCTACTTCCAACCGCTCTATCCCGCCCTGGCGCTGCTGATGGCGTGGCCGGCGCAACGCCTCATGGAAGACGGGGGCTCCCCGCCGGCGTGG
Organism: Zavarzinella sp.; assembly: GCA_043744795.1. Taxonomy (GTDB): domain Bacteria; phylum Planctomycetota; class Planctomycetia; order Gemmatales; family Gemmataceae; genus Zavarzinella. The sequence goes on from JAYTTY010000380.1 coordinate 14,684, forward strand.
CGGTTGTTCTGGCGAGTCGTGGCCGCCGCGGCCGCCGCCGAGTGCCTTGCCGTTGTGGCGCTGGCGGCCGCGGCAAGCGCCGGGGCGCCGATCCATTCGGACATGCTCCGCTCTTGGGTGCAGCCGCTGCCCGTCGCGGCGTGCGTGGCCGGCTTGGGCGTGGTCGCCGCCGCGGCGCTCTGGCGCGCGGCGGCGGCGCCGCACGTGGCCCCGCGCGCCGTGGTGGCGTACGCGGCGTTCATCGGGTTCCTCGCCGTCACCGCCGGGATCGACTCGGCACGCGCCCGGGCCGTGCCGTTGGAAACAGAAGTCGCGGCTCTCAAGGCCACGCTCCCCCCGGGACAGCCGGCGTACGGGGTGGGCGTCACGCATCACCGCTACGTGTACTACAATCGGGTCATTCCCCGGCCCTCCACCCCGGCCGAACTCGCCGCGCTCCGACCGGGCGACTGCGTCTGCGTCACCGGCGCCCCCGGCCAACCGTTTACACTGCCCGTCGACTGGAACGTGGCCGGCGTCTTCTCCATGGACCGGAACAAATCGCCCGATCCCAGTCAAGTTGTCCTCGTCTGCCAAGTCGTGGCCCCGGGGACGGCCAACGCATGCCCGGCCAACACCGTTCAAATCTTCCCCCACCGGAAATGACGCCGGCGCCGGGACCGGAGCCGCGCTCGCGGGGACCGACTCAGCGGAGATGGCGCTTGGTTCGTTTCCGGTGCGGGGAGGTCCCCCCCCGTGCCGCCGGGAACGTGCGGCCGGCCGGCCGTTTCTGGCGCCGTGAGCGTTTTCGCTCGGCCCGTTGGTTCGCTTGGGGTGGGGAGTGATTGTCGGCCCACTCGTTGGTGACAACCGCCGCCCCGGTCCGGGTCGCGGTTGATCCCATTGGGACGGCTGGTTGCCATTGCCGACTCCCCCTTGTTTGGGGACTTGGAACAAGCCCAAGACCGTCGTTGATCGCGGCTTTCGCCTTGGCAAAGCCTGGGAAGCAGCACACCCTGTTCGGCGATTTTCCAACAAATCAAGAATGATCGTGTCCGGCACGGCCGGGCCGATTTCCGGGCCGATTGACACAACTCGTCTGCTCATTTTCACGTGCGTCAATGCTCAACAGGGCCGCCCGAGGAAGTCCCTGGGGCGGCGTCTGGGGCGCTGCCTGCCAGCTCCGCAGCTATACCTCGGGGACGGGGCCATCATACCCGACGTCGGCGAAGCAGAGCGGGTGCCCGTGCGGCAGGTGTTCGTCACACCGGAACCGCCCATCCACTTTCGCCCCGCGGGACACCCCGTCCGCCCCCGGCTCGGACCGCGCCTCGCAGTCGTACACCCACCGGTTGCAGACCGCGCACCGGCCGAACCACGGCTTGCCGTCGAGCGGGGTGGACTGGCTGGACGCCCACTCGACCTGTACATGGACGCGGTCCCGCAGCAGCACGGCCACGGCGGCGAGGACGGCCTTGCGGACCTCCTCCTCGGCGCTCGTAGGCCAACCGATGCGGCGCGACTCGTCAGCGTCCTCCTCAACGAGGACCGAGACGGACAGCAGTGTGGTCGCTTTCGCCAACCCGCGCCCTCCGCGGCCGAAAGAATCCATGCAAGCCGTCGGGAAGTGGTTACAGTCAACATTGACCGCCCACACTCTCTCAACACAAGGTGGCTCTGCGATGTCTGATCTGATTATGGCGATCGACCTCGGCCGGTTCAAGTGGTTTTCTGTCTTGATCGCCGCTCATCCCGCGAGGCGGTCGGCCAACTGCCGACCGTCGTGCTGCCGGCGCCCGTCGATGCCGTCACTCTTCGGGAATCGAGCCGTCGTCGTTGAGTGACCGTAGCGTCAGCACGGAGAGGTTTCTGGGCGTCGCGCTGCGGCGTGACAGCCGCATCAGCGGAAGGCGAAGCGGCCGGACCCCGTAAGGCTGTTTGGTGCCGCTCGCTCGAAGCGAGTGCGATACCGTTGCAAAGAACCATCCCGGCGCTGCGTGAGTGTAGGTCGATCGGCTCGGACAGGTTGAATAAACGAATCGACATGCGTCGTTAAAAAATGACGGAGCCGGAATCGCTGCGTTTTATTCAAGTCGGATGGGGCAAAGATTGTTCGGCGTCTTACTCCGTGAGGCGGAGGCGAGACCGCAGTTCAGCGATCTCAGCGTCGATGCTCCCCACAAACCCCTCGGCCTCCTGGAACTCCTCCAGCTCGCGCACCGCCTCCAGCTTTCGGATGGCTAGGGCGAGATGGCGGTTCAAGTCGTTCACCGGCCAGATGTAGACCCGGCCGAGTTGGACTAGCACGAAGGCGGCGGCCCGGATCACGTCGGCGTCCTCCTCCGGGTCGCGGTTGAGCGCCTCCTCGACGTGCTTGGCGAGGCCCGTGGCGTCGAACAGGTTGCCGTACCAATCGGCGGCGCTGTCGTTATCCCAAGCCGCCGTGCCCCACGCTCCCATTGCACGCCCTCCGCCGCCGAAAGAATCCATGCAAGCCGTCGGGCGAGTGGTTCCCGTCGATGTGGACCGCCCACACACTCTCTCAACACAAGGTGGCTTGCGATGTCTGATCTGATTATGGCCGCAGACCTCGGCCGGTTCAAGTGTGTTGTCTGTCTTTATCGGCGCGCGAGGCGGGAGGAATGATCCCGCCACGCCTTTGTCCGCGGACAAGAGGGGGACCAATTTCCGCGGATACTCCGCTCGGCCTCCCATGAGGCATCCTCGTCGGTCGGTTTTCCCCGGCCGAGCCGATTGAGCGAACATCCTCACGCCCGCTTGGCTTCCAGTTCTTGCCAGCGGGCGTAGAGGCGTTCCACCTTTTTCTGGGCGGCGGACAGCGCCTTGCACGCCGCGGCGAAGGAGGACGCCCCGCCGACGGCCCCGGTCTCCACTTCCTTTTCCAAGTCGCCCACGTCTTTCTCGGCGGCCGAGACGGCGGCCTCCATGCCGTCGAGTTCCTGCTGCTCCTTGAACGGCAACTTCTTCGGCTTCGGGGCCGGGCCGGCCGTCTTGCCGGACTGTTTCGGCTCGGCGACTTTGTTCTTCCCCTGCGCGCGGGCGTGGGCGGCCAGCCATTGGCTCACGTCGCCGTACACGGCCGACCCGCCCTCCCCGTCGAGGCCGACGACTTCCGTGCAGAGGCGGTCCATCAACTCGCGGTCGTGGCTGACCAAGATCACAGCCCCGGGGAACTCGGCCAAGCTCTCTTCCAACACTTCCAGGGCCGGGATGTCCAAGTCGTTCGTCGGCTCGTCCAGCAGCATCAGGTCGGCGGGTTGCAGCATCAGTTGGGCGATGCGGACGCGGGCCTGCTCGCCGCCGGAGAGGGCCGACAGGTCGAGGTCGAGCTGCTTGGCGTCGAACAGGAACCGCTGCGCCCACGCGGCGACGTGCAGCGGGCGGTCGCGGTAGGTCACCGTGTCGCCGTTGGGGCTGAGGGCCTTGCGCAGCTTCATGTTCGGGTCGAGGCTGTCCCGCCCCTGCTCGAAGACGACCGTGCGCAGGTTGTCGGCCCGCGTGACCGTGCCCGCGTCCGGCGGCAGCATCCCGCCAAGGACTTTCAGCAGCGTACTCTTGCCGCTGCCGTTGGCCCCGAGCAGGCCGACGCGCATGCCCGGCGCGAGGTGCAGGTCGATTCCCTGGAACAGCAGGCGGTCGCCGAGCGTCTTGGCGATGCCGGTGGCCGTGAGCAGCTTGCGGGTCTGCCGGCCGGTGCCGACGAAGTCGATGCCGGCGCTGGCGGCGGCGGCCGTGCGGTACTGCAATTCGGACAACTCGGCCCGGCGGTCGGCGGCTTCCCCGATGCGCGACTTTGACTTGCGGCGCTGGGCCGACTCCTTGCGGCCGAGCCACTCCGTCTCCTTGCGGACTTGGTTGGCGACGGCCTCGCGCTGGCGGTCCTGCGCCTCCAAGAAGGCGTCCTTCTTGTCCGCGAAGCTGTCGAACCCGCCGGTGGCCCGGAAGATCCCCGTCGGGTAGACGCGGCTGACTTCGATGATGTCGTCCGCGACGCCGCGCAGGAAGGCCCGGTCGTGCGTGGCCGCCAAGTAGCCGAAGCTCGCCGAGCGCAACAGCTTCTCCAGCCAGACGACCCCCGGCAGGTCGAGGTGGTTGGTCGGCTCGTCCATCAGCAGGAAGTCCGGCTGCTTCGCCAGTTCGCGGGCGAGCGAAAGGCGCTTGCGCCACCCGCCGGAGAGGATGCCGGCGGGCTGGTCCGGGTCGTCGAAGCCGACCTGCGTGAGCGTGATGGCGGCCTGCGTCTCGCGCTCGTAGTCTTCGAGTTGGTCGCCCGCGAGGGCGGCGAGGATGACTTCCCGCACGGTGAGGCCGGCCGGGAAGGCGTCGTCCTGGGACAGGAAGCCGACCCGCACGCCGCGCCGCGAGGAGACGATGCCGGCGTCCGGCGTCATCATCCCGGCGAGGATGCGCAACAGCGTGGACTTGCCCGCCCCGTTGGGGCCGATCAGGCCGACGCGGTCGCCGGCCTTCAGTTCAATGAACAAGTCGGCGAACAGCGGCCGGTGGCTAAAACTCTGCGTCAACCCCTGCCCGCTCAACAAAACGCTCATGTCGCCCGTCTCCGATTTACAATAGGGACATGATACGGTCCGGCTGTTTTGGTTTTTAGCCCCGCCGGGGCGTTCGGGCGCAGCCTGGCCCGTGGGGGCCTGGGTCTCGGGCCGTCAAACGCCCAAGCCCCCGCGGGGCGAAAACCGGCCGCCGGTGAGTTGGTATAACGACGACTTCCCGGCGGCTCTCTCTCTACTCTCTGAAAGGTTGACTTCCCATGCCTGCCGAACGCAAGAGCCTGACCACCACCGGCGGCCCGAAGCGCGCCCCCAACCGGGCCATGCTCCGCGCCGTCGGCTTCGACACCGACGACTTCGACCTCCCCGTCGTCGGCGTCGCGTCCCTGTACTCCGAGATCACGCCGTGCAACGCCCACTTGGACCGCCTCGCCCGCAAGGGCATCGAAGGCGTCCGGGCGGCCGGCGGCGTCCCGCAGATCTTCGGGGCGCCGACCGCGTCGGACGGCATCATGATGGGCCACCAGGGGATGCGCTACTCCCTCGTCTCCCGCGAGGTCATCGCGGACAGCATTGAAGTGGTGTCCGGCGGCATGAACCACGACGCCGTCATCGCCTTCGGCGGGTGCGACAAGAACATGCCCGGCTGCGTCATGGGCATGGCCCGGCTCAACGTGCCCAGCGTGTTCGTCTACGGCGGCAGCATCCTGCCCGGCGTCGGCCCGGACGGCGAGGACGTGGACATCGTCTCCATCTTCGAGGCCGTCGGTCAGTTCCAATCCGACAAGATCGACGAGAAGCGGTTGACGAAGATCGAGTGCGAGTCGTGCCCCGGCGCCGGCTCGTGCGGCGGCATGTACACGGCCAACACGATGTCCAGCGCCATCGAGGCGATGGGCATGTCCCTCCCTTACGATGCGTCCTACCCGGCCGTGACCGCCGCCAAGGAGCGCGAGGCGTTCGCCGCCGGCAAGGCCGTCGTCAACCTGGTGAACCTGAACATCCGGCCGCGGGACATCATCACGCGCAAGTCGCTGGAGAACGCCTACACCTTCGTGCTGGCCCTCGGCGGCTCGACCAACGCGGTGCTGCACCTCATGGCCATCGCCCGCGAGGCCGGCGTCGAGTGGACGCTGAAGGACTTTGACCGCCTCGGGGAAAAGGTGCCGCACTTGGCCGACTTGAAGCCGGGCGGCCAGTTCGTGATGTTCGACCTGCACCGCGTCGGCGGCACCCCGCCGGTGCTGAAAGCCCTGCTCGACGCCGGCATGTTGCACGGGGATTGCATCACCGTGACCGGCAAGACGCTCGCGGAGAACCTCAAGGACATCCCGAGCATCTACGCCAAGCCGCAGAAGGTGGTGCGGCCGCTGGACAAGCCGTTTTCGGCCAAGGGCCACATCGCCATCATGCACGGCAACCTCGCCACGGAAGGGGCCGTCGCCAAGTTGGCCGGCCTCAAAAGCCACAAGATCACCGGCCCGGCCCGCGTGTTCGACGGCGAAGAGGCGTGCTTCGAGGCCATCAGCGCCCGCAAGATCAAGGCGGGGGACGTGGTCGTGATCCGCGGCGAAGGCCCCGTCGGCGGGCCGGGCATGCGGGAAATGCTCTCCATCACCGGCGCCCTGATGGGCCAGGGCCTGGGCGAAAGCGTCGGCCTCATCACCGACGGCCGCTTCTCCGGCGGCACGCACGGCCTCGTGGTCGGCCACGTCTGCCCCGAAGCGTGGGTCGGCGGCAACATCGCCCTCTTGCAGGACGGCGACACCGTAACCATCGACGGCGACGCCAAAGAGTTGAACGTCCACCTGACGGACGAGGAATTGGCGAAGCGCCGCGCCGGCTGGACGAAGCCGCCGCTGCGCGTCGAGCGCGGCGTCCTGGCCAAATTCGCCCGGACGACGAAGAGCGCGTCGGAAGGGGCGATCACTTCGTGAGGGATGAGGGAAAGACAAAAGTGAGCCGAGCGACGTGAGTCGCCGGGTGGCTTCCCCTCACGTGAAACCTCGCGCTCGCCGCGAAAGGCAACCTCACCCCCTAACCCCTTACAAGGGTAGGTTTCCGGCCGGGGTATCGGCACGGGTGTGGTCGGGCGCGAAGCGGCGGGGCCGGCGGGCCGCGTACACTGGTGTTGTCACA
>JAYTTY010000381.1:0-21319 GCA_043744795.1 Zavarzinella sp.
GTCGGCCCTCGGGCGGGAAGCCTGACTTTTCGCGGAGCGAAAAGCGACGATATTGCCCACATCGCCCGCGACGGTTAATCCTGGCGCCGGAGGTCCGCCGCGCGGGCGACGTCCAGCACCGTGAGCAGTCGGCCGCCGAGCTTGTACGCCCCGCGGATCAGGTCGCGGGCCGGGCCGCGCAGCGTCTCCGGCGGCCGCTCGTACAGCGATTCGCTCACCGCCAACACGTCGCCGATCTCGTCCACGAGCAAGCTGACGGCCCCGTCGTCCGTGCGGACGACGACGTTGACCGGCGGCGGCTCCGGCGGCCGGGCCGGCAAGTCGAGCCGCGCCCGCAAGTCGATGGCCGTCACGATCTGGCCGCGCAGGTTCATCAGCCCGCGCACGGCCGCCGGGGCCAGCGGCACCCGCGTCATCACTTGCGACCGGATGATCTCCTGCACCGCCAGCGCGTCCACGCCGAAGAGCTGGCCCGCGAGGGTGAAGGTGCAGTATTGGCGGTCGGCGGGCATTTGATGGTCCATAAAACTCAAATCTCATCAATTAATGACCGAGCGCAGCGAGGAAGGCGAGCCAGTAGCGTTAGCGCCTGGAGGTGCTTCCGCAGTAAGTGCGCCGCGAACCGAGTCTCGAGGTTCGCTCGACGGGTGACGACTTCCCTCCCGCGAACTGGGTGACGCCTCTCGCCCAAGGGGTCGGGCTTCGAAGACTCGCCCTCTTGCGGTCGCGTGCGTGAGGTTCCTCCAGGCGCTAACGCTACTGGCTCGCCTTCCTCGCTGCGCTCGGTCATTGGTCATTCCCCGTCACCGCCCCCACGTCCAAAAACTCCGTCACGCGGCCCTGCACGATTCCCGTGAACAGCACGCCCGGCCGGCTCGCCTTGGCCCGGCCGGCGACTTCCGCGTCCGCGATGTCGAGGATCGCCCCGACCACCAGGCCGACCGGGCCGCACACCACGACGGGGACGGTGTCGGCCGTCGATACATGCGCGGCGATTGCCGAGCCGGCGAGTCGTCCCAGTTCGCGGGACACGTCCACAAGCGGCAGGATTTCGCCGCGGTACTGGACCACGTCGCGCGGGCCGGTCTGTTCCAGCATCGCCCGCGGGAACTCCTCCAGCCGGGACACGAGTGAGAGGGGGATCGCCATCCGGCCGCCGCCGGTCGGGGCGAACACGAGTAGCGAGTCGCGCGCCGCGGTCGGCACGGTCGCCGCCCGGTCGGCGTGGCCGCGGCCGCGCGGGCCGGCGAGGACGTTCGCCCCCTGGGCCAGCCCGAGAACGTCGAGGATGAGGGCGACGCGGCCGTCGCCCATGATGGTCGCCCCGGCGTAGGCGGCCACGCCCTTGAGCTGCTTTTGCAGCGGCTTCACCACGATCTCTTCCGTGTCGTGGACGGCGTCCACCACCAGGCCGAACTGGCGGTCGTCCGCTTGCAGGACGACGATGTTCATGTCCCGGTCGTGGGCCGGCGCCGCCGCGCCGTGCAGGTGTCTGTCGAGGTACACCAACGGCAACAGCGCCCCGCGCAGGCGGTAGACCGGCTGCCCGTGGATGTGTTCGACGCGGGCGTGGGCCTGCTCCGCGTCGAGGCGCACCAGTTCCAGCAGGCTGACTTGCGGGATGGCGTAGCGGTCGCCGGCGCTGGTGACGGTCAGGGCCGGGATGATCGCCAGCGTCAGCGGGATCTTCATCGTCACCGTCGTGCCGAGGCCCACGCGGCTTTCGATGTCCACGGCCCCGCCGATCTTCTCGATGTTCGTCCGCACCACGTCCATGCCGACGCCGCGGCCGGAGAAGTGCGTCACCTTGTCGGCCGTCGAGAAGCCGGGCAGGAAGACGAGGTTGACCGCGTCCCGGTCGGACAACTTGGCGGCTTCCTCGGCCGTCACGACCTTGGCCGCGATGGCCTTGGCCCGGACGCGCAACGGGTCGATGCCGCCGCCGTCGTCGGCGAGTTCGATGATGACCTTCCCGCCCTCGTGGGCGGCGTGCAGCGTGAGCCGGCCCTCGGGCGGCTTGCCGGCCTTCACGCGGTCGGCCGGCGGTTCGATGCCGTGGTCCACGGCGTTGCGGACCATGTGCGTCAGCGGGTCGCGGATGGCCTCGATGATCGTCTTGTCCAGCTCCGTCTCGCGGCCGTCCATTTCGAAGCGCACCTGCTTGCCGCAGGCGACGGCCAAGTCGCGGACGACGCGCGGGAACTTGGCCCACACGTTGCCGATGGGCTGCATGCGCGTCTTCATCACGCCCGCCTGCAACTCGGTCGTCAGCAGGTTGAGCCGTTGGACCGTGCCGAGGAAGGCGCCGTCTTCTTGAGAGGCGCTGAACTGCATGATCTGGTTGCGCGCCAACACCAACTCGCCGACGAGCGTCATCAGCGTGTCGAGCAGGCCGACGTCCACGCGGATGGAACTGTCCGAGACGGCGGAGGCGCGAGGCTCCGCGTCGGCGAGTTGTTCGGGGGCGACTGGCGCGGGGGAGGCTTTACTTTCGGTGATGGTCGCCGCGACCCCCCCCGGCCCCCCCTTGGCAGGGGGGGAGGAAGAAAAGCCGGCCGCCGCTTGAGGCTCAAGCACGTTCGTGGCGGCAGTTTTTTCTTCTCCCCCCCTTGGCAAGGGGGGGCCGGGGGGGGTCGCAGCGACCATCACCACTTCGGTAAAATTCGTCGCCCCCGCCGATTCCACCGGCGGCTTTTTGATGACCCGCACCGTCGTCGCCGTCTCAAGGGGCTTGCCCGCCGGTTCGGCCACTTCGCTGAGTTCGTCCAGCCCGCCAGTCTCGCGCAGGTGTTCCAGTCGGGCGATCACGGCCGAGAAGTCGCCGGCGCCTTCCTCCCCGGTCGCTTCCAGACTGGCGAGGACTTGGCGGTGGGCGTCGATGGTCGCGAGCAGGGCCGAGGCAATAGGCCGGTTGAACGTGAGCTTGCCGGACCGCAGCCGGCTCAACAGGCTCTCGCCGGCGTGGGCGACGGCCTGCAACTTCGCCAACCCGATGAACCCGGCCGTCCCCTTGACGCTGTGGATGGCGCGGAACACGCGGGCGAGCGTCTCCCGCTCGGTCGGGTTCTTTTCGAGGGTGAGCAAGTCGTTGTCGATCTGCGCGAGGTTCTCGTGCGTCTCGAGCAAGAACTCGCGGAGGACTTCGTTCATAAGACTCACGGGCGGCCCACGCGGGAGAGGGGGCCGGGGACGGAACCGCGTCGTCCCCGTGTCAAGTGGTTGGAGGGCAACGGGTTCCGGTAATTACTCTCAGAAGATAATACGCAAAGTATGGGGGAGAAAGGAAATTCAGGGGGGAGAGGCATTATTTTGACGCGAGAATTATCGCCCGGCGCGAATGGCTGACAAGGGCGTTAAAGGGCCATGTTTTCGCTTCCGAGCGCAGCGAGGAAGGCGAGCCAGAAGCGTTAGCGACTGGAGGAGTCGCGGGCGTGTTTGCGGAGGGCGCGTCTTCGAAGCCCGACACGCGGGGCGGAAGCCCGCGGCTACAAAATCCGGTCGCCGGTCGTCGTCCCGGCTTTCACTTCCTTTCCCCCCGCCCCTTGGGTAAGATGAGCGGACGGTCCTTTCCCACCTGAACGGCACGGAGTCCCTTCCACCATGTCTCACCCCGCGGATCCCACCCCCGGCCGGTCCGGCCGATTCGTCCTGTGCGGCGCCCTTCTGTTCGCCTTCGCCCTCGGCGGCGTCCTCGCCTTCTCCGGCTGGTTCTCCGGGGACGCCGTCGCCCAAGGGGAGCCGAAGATCAAGGCCCCGCCGCCGGCCGACGAAGACCCGCCCAAGAAGCTGTCCAAGGCCCCGGAACTCGACGGCGGCGTCGCCTGGCTGAACACCGGCAAGCCGCTCACACTCAAAGATTTGAAGGGCAAGATCGTCCTCCTCGACTTCTGGACGCTGTGCTGCATCAACTGCATCCACGTCATGCCGGACTTGGCCAAGCTGGAGAAGAAGTACGACAAGGAACTCGTCGTCATCGGCGTCCACTCCGCCAAGTTCGACAACGAGAAGAACAGCGAGTCCATCCGCAAGGCAATCCTGCGCTACGACCTCAAGCACCCGGTGGTGAACGACGCCGAGATGAAAATTTGGAACGCCTACGACGTCCACTCGTGGCCGACGCTGGTGCTGATCGACGCCGAGGGGAACTACCTGGGCCAGACCTCCGGCGAGGGGAAGTTCGAGGTTCTGGACGCCGTGATCGGCAAGGAAATCGAAAAGGCCAAGGCCAAGAAGGTGCTGAACGACACGCCGCTGCGGTTCGACACGGCCAAGTTCCGGGACAAGATCGACTCCCCGCTGTACTTCCCCGGCAAGGTGCTGGCCGACGAGAAGACCGACCGCCTGTTCATCGCGGACAGCACCAACCACCGCATCGTCGTCACGACGCTCAAGGGCGAGAAGGTCGCGGTCGCCGGCGCCGGCGCCCCCGGCCGCAAGGACGGCGACTTCGCGGCCGCCCAGTTCGACGACCCGCAGGGCATGGCCCTCAACGGCGACCTGCTGTATGTGGCCGACCGCAAGAACCACCTGATCCGCGAACTGAACCTCAAGACCAGCAAGGTGCGGACCGTCGCCGGCAACGGCACGCAGGACCGCGACCGCGGCGAGGGGGGCAGCGCCCTGGAGCGCGGCCTCAACAGCCCGTGGGACGTGTTCCTCGACGGCGACCGCCTGTTCATCGCGATGGCCGGGCACCACCAGATTTGGACACTCGACATCAAGGACGCCCAACTGAAGCCGTTCGCCGGCAGCGGCGCCGAGAACATCCGGGACGGCCCCCACGACATCGCCCGCTTCGCCCAGCCCAGCGGCGTCACCGGCGACGGCAAAAACCTGTACGTCGCCGACTGCGAAGTCAGCGCCGTGCGCCGGGTGCCGATGGACGGCAAAGGCCGCGTGACCACCATTGTCGGCACCGGCCTGTTCGACTTCGGGGACGAGGACGGCGCCGGCAAAGAGGCGAAGCTGCAACACGCCATCGGCGTCCTGTACCACGACGGCGTCGTGTACGTGGCCGACACGTACAACTCGAAGATCAAGGCCATCGACGTGACGACCGAGGCCGTGACGACCTTCGTCGGCGCCAAGAAGGACGACAAGGACGCCCCGCTGAACGAGCCGTGCGGCCTCAGCATCGCCGGCGGCAAGCTGTACGTGGCCGACACGAACGCCCACCGCATCCGCGTGATCGACTTGAAGACGAAGGCGGTCTCGACGCTGCAACTGAAGGGCGTCGCCGCGGTGCAGGTGGCGGAAGCGCCGGCGAAGAAGTGACGCGACCAAGTTCTGACGTGAGCCGAGCGGCGTAAGCCGCCGGGTGTTGGGCTTGAGCGCACCACCCGGCGGCTTACGCCGCTCGGCTCACCACAATCAGTTTTGTCCCAACACGGAAGTCCCCATGAAACCATTGTCAACGCTCGCCATCCTCCTCCTGCTCGCGGCCGGCGTTTCCGCCCAGCCCAAGGACGCCTTCAAGTCGGCGACGGCGGTCTTCGAGCCGGCCGAGGCCAAGCCGGGGCAGACGGTGTCGCTCAAGATCACCGTCGCCCTCGGGGCCGGCTACCACACGTACCCGGCCGCGCAGGCGTCCGCGGCCCACAAGTTCAGCGTGAACAAATTCGCCGTCGCCGCCGACGGCGGCCTGATCGGCGTCGGCGACATTGTGGACCCGGTCGGGGCCAAGTCCAAGAAGGACGACGACGGCGAAATGTTCTACTACCCCGGCGGCGGCACGTGGCTCAAGAAGGTCGTCGTCTCCCCGGCGGCCAAGGCCGGCGCGGCGACCGGCACGGTGAAGATCAAGCTGCTGATCTGCGACGAGAACAACTGCTACCCGCCGAAGACCATCGACGTGGCGGCCCCGCTGACGATTCTGGACGGCCCGGCCGTCGAGGTCGAAAAGGCGTATGCCAAGGAAGTCGAGAAGGCGTTGAAGAAGTGAGCGCCGATCAAGCAAAACCCGTTTAGCCGCGACGCGGAGTCTTCGCAGCGGAGCGCGGGCCGGAACCCGCCACACGCATCAAGCGTTGTCAACGGCGAGCGTCGAGGCGTCAGCCCGACGTGTCTGGGACAGTATCCATCAAGACACGTCGGCCTCACGGCTCGACGCTCGCCGTTGACCCAGTTGGCGCGAATGATTGATGGAAGGCCGCGCTCCGCTGCGAAGACTCCGCGTCGCGGCTAAACGGGTTTTCGCCCGCTGTAAGGTTTTGCCGGCCGGCCGCGTATACCCACTCGCCACGTCCCTTATGGAACTCTCCCGATGACCCGGACGCTGTTCGCCCTCACGGCGCTGACCGCCGCGTGGTTCGCCGGGCCGGTCGGCGCCGCCGGCATTTCGTTCGAGAAGGCCGTGCGCCGCATTGAGGGCCGCATCGAGCCGGCCGACGCCAAGCCGGGGCAGACGGTCAAGTTCATCTTGTCGGTCCAACTCAACCCCGGCTACCTGACGTACCCGACGGCCCAGAAGGACCAGCGGGAAAAAGACAGCCAGACGGTCATCCAACTCCCCGCCGCCGGCGACCTGATCTTCGTGGAAGCGGTGCAAGACCCGGAGGGGGCGCAAGAAAAAGCGGGGCCGGCCGGGACGCTCCGGTACTACCCGGAAGGGGCGACGTGGACGTTCCCGGCCGTCGTGTCGCCGACGGCCGCGCCGGGCCAGCGCAAGCAGGCCCTGAAACTGTTCAAAGCGCTCGTCTGCCTGGACGACCGCTGCCTGCCGCCTAAGGCCGTCCCCGTGGAGGCGACGTACACCGTCCTCGCCGGCCCGGCGGTCGAAGTTGACCCGAAGTACAAGGATGTCGTCGCGAAGCTCACCGGCCCGCCCCGCGTCGCGCCGCCGTCGGACGTTGACCCGCCGACGGCCAAGTCGGCGCCGAAATCGGACGAATCCCGGGAGCCCAAGGCCGTCTCCCTCAAGATCAAGCCCGACCGGAACTACGCGGAGGACATGGCGGCCGTCGCCGCCCAACTGCCGGCCCCGACCTTCGACAACGTCGGGTTCTTCGTCTTCCTGCTGACGGCCGCCGGGTGGGGCCTCGTCACGCTGCTGACGCCGTGCGTCTTCCCGATGGTGCCCATCACCGTCAGCGTGTTCATCAAGCAGTCGCAGAAGCAGGGGACGAACCCGCTGGCGCAGGCCCTGATTTACGCCGGCACCATCGTCGTCGTCCTGGGCGTCGCCGCCATGACGCTGCTGTCGTTCTTCAGCAAGCTGGCGACCGACCCGGTCATGAACGTCGCCCTCGGCTCCCTGTTCGTCGTCCTGTCCCTGAGCCTGTTCGGCCTGTTCGACCTGACGCTGCCGAGTTGGCTGGTCAACCTGTCGGCCAACCGCGAGGGCCGCGGCGGCTACCTCGGCACGGTGTTCATGGCCATCTCGTTCACGATGGTCAGCTTCACCTGCGTCGCCCCGTTCCTCGGCGGGTTCGGCGGCATGGCCGCCTCCGGGAACTTTAGCACGTTCCAACTGCTGTGCGGCGGGTTGGCGTTCGCCGCCGCGTTCGCGTCGCCGTTCTTCGTGCTGGCCCTGTTCCCGAGCCTGCTCAAAAAACTCCCCAAGAGCGGCGGGTGGATGAACACCATCAAGGTGGTGATGGGCTTCTTGGAACTGGCCGCCGCGCTGAAGTTCTTCCGCACGGCCGAACTGCGGTGGGTGTCCGTGCCGAGTTTGTTCACCTACGACTTGGTGTTGAGCCTGTGGGTCGTGCTGTTCGTCGTCGCCGGGCTGTACCTGCTCGGGCTGTACAAGCTGCCGCACGACCACGACGCCGGGGCGCACCACATCGGCCCGTTCCGGCTCCTGACGGCGATCATGCTGATGGCCTTCGGCGTGTATCTGGCGCCGGGCCTGTTCTCCAACGGCCGGGAGAAGACCCGGCCGGCCGGGACGGTCTACGCGTGGGTGGACGCCTTCCTGCTGCCGGAGCCGACGCTGGGGGCCGTGAGCGGGGACGGCGAGTTGATGTGGTCCGGCGACCTGCGCCGCTCGCTGGACGACGCGCGCGGCAAGGGCGGGTACGTGTTCGTGGACTTCACCGGCAAGACGTGTTCCAACTGCCGGCTCAACGAGAAGAACGTCTTCAGCCAAGCCGAGTTCAAAGACCTGTTGGCGAAGTTCACGCGCGTGCAACTGTACACGGACACCGTGGACGCCGGGTTCTACGACGGGGCCGTGGACCTCGCCCGCCAGGACGCGGACGCCGCCGTGAATGCCAAGTTCGAGAAGGAGTCCTTCGCGGCCGAGCAACTGCCGCTGTACGTGATCCTCAAGCCGGAGGCGGGCGGGAAGACGAGCGTGGCCGGCGTGTACGCCGAGGGGAAGATTAACAACGTGAACGAGTTCCGCGACTTCCTGAAGAAGCCGTTCGAGAAGAAGTAAACCCGGAATTGCTTCGGGCGGAGTTCAGGATGTTGTCGCGGCCACGTCGGATTTTTCGGTCCAACGGACCGCTTACCATAGCCCAGCCCGAAAGGGCTGGGTTGGCGAGCCACCGAGAACCGTCGGTCTGAAGGACCGATTATTCCCTCACGGCCCGTCGGGGAATCGACGACGGAAACCCAATGATAAGCGGTCCGTCAGACCGCGGTCGTTGGCGGGTGGTTGACCCAGCCCTTTCGGGCTGGGCTATGTTAATCGGTCCGTTGGACCGAAAAATCCCGAGCAACCTGCGATATTGTTCTGCTCTCCCCGCATCGCAACGCTTCGGAGTGGGGCGCCGGCGCGGCCGGCCGAAGTCACCCCGCCGGGTGCTCGGCCTCGTAGTGCGTGATCTTTTCGACGCGGCGCAGGTGGCGGCCGGCCTCGAACTCGGTGGTCAGCCACGTCGTCACCATGCGGTCGATGACCTCGGCGCCGAGGAAGTCCGCGGACATGCACAGGACGTTGGCGTCGTTGTGCCGGCGGCTCATCTCGGCCTCGATGATGTCTCGGCACGTCACGGCCCGGACGCCGTGGACCTTGTTGGCGGCGATGCACATGCCGAACCCGGTCCCGCAGATCAGGATGCCGCGGTCGGCCTTGCGGGCCGCGACCTCCTCGGACACCGGGATGGCGTAGTCCGGGTAGTCCACGCCGGCGTCCGCCGACGCGACGCCGAAGTCGTGGACCTCGTGGCCGGCCTTGGTCAGCAGGTTCTCCAACCGCTGCTTGACCATGACCCCCCGGTGATCGCTCCCCAACGCGATTTTCATGTCAGTCCCATTTCAGTGAGCAGTCTCGTCACGTGCCGTCGAATGTTTTCCGCGCAGGCCCGGTACACGGCCGGCCCGCCGCCGATCGGGTCGTCCAAATCGCCCTCGGCCCCGCCCAACAGCCGCAGGGCGCCCCGGATGACCGGGTACCGGCTCAACACGGCAAGCAGGTGCGTCCGCGTCATCCCCACAATATCGTCCGCCGCCGCGATCAAATCGGCCCCGGCCGGCGTGCTGCGGTGGGCCGTGTGGTCAACGGTCCATTCTAGCAGAACCGCGACCGCCTCCGGGCTGGGCGGCTCGCCCGGCCCGGCCCCGGTCCCCGCGGATTGCACGCGAAAACCTTTGGCCGGCAACTCGGCCACGCGGCAGCCGAGCCGGGCCGCCAGTTCGTGCTTGAACAGCGCCTCGGCCATCGGGCTGCGGCAGGTGTTCCCGGTGCAGACGAACACAATCCGCCGGGCCAACTTCTCCCGGATCGCCTCTTCGGAAACCGACCCCGCGTGCAAGACGGCCCACTCGCGGTCCGCGAGCCGCACGACAGTCATCGCCCCCGCCGCCGGGTGTTCGTCCGCGACAATCGCCGCGACCTCGTCCCCCCACGCCGGCCCGCCCGTGACCGGGTAAAGCGCCAGCGGGCCGACGGCGGCCACCACGGCGGCCGTCAGTAAGTGGTCGGGAACCCAAACCCTGTCTGGGCCGTCGTCCCGTTGCCACGCCACCGGCCCCGGCCAGACGCGCCGGCCCCACGCGGCCTCGTCGGCCGTCACGTCCGCGTAATGGGCGGCGACGGCCGCCGCGTCGGCGAAGGCCAAATACCTCGGCGCCCCCGAAGCCGCAGCCGGGACCGCCACGCCGGGCGTGGCAGCCAACACCGGCCCGACTTCCGTGGGCAGCACAACCAATCGGCCGTTGGATAGGTGGCCCGCGGCGAGGCGGGCAATGTCTTCGGGGTGCGCGGCCTGACGCCAGTAATGAACAACGGGCATCCGGCGGCGGCTCCGCAGTGGTGGAGGTGGACTATCTCCGTTGTTTGAATATCGGCGAAGTCATCTCTGACAAGAGTTCCGGCGTTGGCGGGGGGAAATCCCGACATATTCCCGAACGCGGGAATAGGAGAAGAGTTTGAACCACAAAGGACACGAAGGACACGAAGAACAGAACTCGTTGAGAAATTCATCTCTCGGTTTTGTCTTCTTCGTGTTCTTTGTGTCCTTTGTGGTTCAACTGACTTTGCCCTAAACTGCTGACATTCATCCGCCTTGACGCTTTTGTTAAGGTGGACATATGAATACCACCCTCTTCCCCGATGTGATGAGCGACCACGAAGTCACCACGGAGACGCTAACGCCGACCGGCGTGTACGCGGACGTGGTGTTCGACCGGCCACTCGACCACCCGTACAGCTATGCCGTCCCGGAAGAGTTGCAGGGGCAAATTGCCGTCGGCAAGCGCGTCGAGGCCCCGTTCGGGCGCGGCGACACCGGCACGGTCGGCTACTGCGTGCGCGTGCATGAGGTGCCGCCGCTGCGGGCCGTCAAGGCGATCAGGAAGGTGCTGGACGAGCAGTCGCTGCTCACCGAATCGCTCCTTCGGCTCACGCGCTGGATGGCCGACTATTACCTGTGCGGCTGGGGGCAGGTGTTGCAAGCGGTGCTGCCGGCCGGCGTGCGGGATCAGGCCGGGACGCGCGAGGTCGCGTTCATCGAAGCCATCTCCGAAACGGAACTCCCCGACCCGCCGCAAGCTCTGACGCCCAAGCAAGCCCAAGCCCTCGACCACCTGCGCCGGGCCGGCGAACCCATCGAACTGCGGCTGCTGGCCAAGACATCCAAGGTCGGGGCCGGCGTCGTGAAGTCGCTCATCGACAAGGGGTACGCCCGCCGCTTCACGGAGCGCGTGGAGAAGATCGACCTCGAAGCCGACCTGACGATGGAAGACCACCGGGCCATCACGCTCAACGCGGAACAAGAAGCCGTCTGGGAGCCGGTTCAAAAGGCCGTCGCGACCGGCGGCTACCACTCCTTCCTGCTCTATGGCGTGACGGGGTCCGGCAAGACGGAAGTGTATTTGCGGGCCATCGAACAGGTGGTGGCCCGGGGGAAGGAAGCCCTCGTCCTCGTCCCGGAAATCTCGCTGACGCCGCAGACGATCTCGCGCTTCCGCGGCCGGTGCGGCAACGTGGCGGTGATGCACAGCCACTTGACCGACAGCGAGCGCGGCGCCCACTGGCGCAACATCGCGGCCGGGAACGTGCAAGTCGTCGTCGGCGCCCGCAGCGCCGTCTTCGCCCCGACGCGGAACCTCGGCATCATCATCATCGACGAGGAGCACGAGAACAGCTTCAAGCAGGAGAGCACGCCGCGCTACCACGCCCGCGACGTGGCGGTGATGCGGGCCAAGCTGGAGAACATCCCCATCGTCCTCGGGTCGGCGACGCCGTCGCTGGAGAGTTGGGCCAACGCGGGGAAAGGCCAATACACCCGGCTCGACTTGCCCAACCGCGTGGAAGCGCGGCCGATGCCGCCCGTGCGCCTGATCGACATGCGGCACGAGCCGCGCGGGCAGGGGACGTACGCGGCCATCAGCCCGACGCTGGAAAAGGCCATGCGGGACGCCCTCGGCAAAGGCGGCCAAGTGATCTTGCTCTTGAACCGCCGCGGCTTCTCGACGCACGTGCATTGCCCGACGTGCGGCTTCGTCGCCAACTGCCAGAACTGCGACTTGGCCCTGACGTTCCACCGCCAGCGGCAAAGTCTGGTGTGCCACTACTGCGGCCACGAGCAGACGCCGTTCCGCCAGTGCCCGACCTGCCAGACGCCGTCGATCCTGTACCAGGGGATGGGCACGGAGAAACTGCAAGCCGAGATCGAGCAGAAGTTCCCCGACAAGGTGATGCAGCGCATGGACTCGGACACGATGTCCCGCCCCGGCAGCCACCAAAAGGTGCTGGACGCCTTCCGCGCCGGGGCGGTCCACATCCTGATGGGTACGCAGATGATCGCGAAGGGCTTGGACTTCCCGAACGTCACCCTCGTCGGCGTCATCAACGCCGACGCCGGCCTGCACCTGCCCGACTTCCGGGCGAGCGAGCGCACGTTCCAGCTCTTGGCCCAAGTCGCCGGCCGCACCGGCCGCGGCGACCGCGTCGGCCAAGTAATGATCCAAGCCTACACGCCCGAACATCCGAGCATCACACTCGCCGCGAAACACGACTACCTGAAGTTCGCCGAATTGGAACTGGCCCAGCGCAAGGAACATCTGTACCCGCCGTACCAGCGCCTGGTGCGCGTCATCATCCGCAGCGAGAATGAAGACGCCGCCCGCACCTTCGCCGACGTGCTGTCCGGCGCCTTCGAGATGGCGTTACGCCGCCCCGACCGCCAACCGCCGCAATCGCCGGGCGTGAGATTGCTCGGCCCGGCCGAAGCCCCGGTGTACCGGCTAAACAGCCACTACCGCCATCACTTCCAATTGCAGAGCGCCAGCCCCGGCTTGCTGCACCAGGTGCTGCGCGAAGTGTTGAGCGTGGCGAAGCCGCCGTCGAGCGTCGAGTTTCAGGTGGACGTGGACCCGTACAACATGATGTGATGGGGCCACGGAGCTGTTCGCTTTTTTCACTCTTACCAAAAAGGAACGCCCCAGCTTTCGCCAGGGCGTTAACCGGGGATGCTATCCCCGGCGGTGTATGTACAACGTACACTCATATAGACGGCTTGACAAGCCCGCAAGGTTCAGAAAATGTCCGCGGATCACCCGATTCGAGCCGCCTTTTATTTCGATGGCTGCAATGTTCACCAAGGCTTGCGCGAAGGGCAGTTGAGAAAATTCTACTGGCTGAGTTTGAGTGACTTCGCCCTGTCATTCTTGAGCGAAAACCAAAAACTCGTCTCGGTGAAATACTTTACGGCCCGCGTCACGGGAGACGCGGGCAAGAACAAGCGGCACTCGACGTACATTGAAGCTCTACAATCGCACGGCGGCGTAGAAGTGATTGAGGGGAAGTTTCAGATGGAGCCGTTCCGGTGCGGGAACTGTTCCGTCCGGCGAAGCATCCCCAAGGAGAAACAGACGGACGTCAACATTGCGACCGCCATGGTGGTCGATGCCTTCCTCGACCTTTGGGATACCGCCTTTCTCGTATCCGGAGACGCCGACTTGGCGCCGCCGATCCGCGCCATCCGAACTCATCGGCCCCAAAAAACCGTAGTGGTCGTGTCCCCCCTCAACCGCCATTCGGGAGAGTTGTCGAAAACAGCCAACGGGCACCTTTACGCCAACAGGGCCAACTACGCCCAAAACCAACTTCCCGACGAAGTCCCCAAGGGCACGGTGATTCTTCGCCGCCCGGAACACTGGAATTAGAGCAGTTTCAACGTCATTGTTGCGTTGCCCCTGAGTGGCGGCGGTAACGCACGACTCGCGGGATACGTCGGCTTGGCAGTCCCGCGTGAATGACTGGGCTGGGCGCGAGTGCCATGCCCACGCAAAGCCGTGGGCATGTGTTGGTAAGTTGCCCATCAGCGGCGTGATGCAGGGTTCGAGTATCCACAGGGTAACTCATGAGCCGGATCCAGGCGCAAATTGACCGACTCCAAGCGCCCGACGCGACATTGTCGGAGGTCCGCACGGCGCTGCGACACGCGGGGGACTTCGTCCGGGCCAACGCCATTGACGTCATCGGCCGGTTCGCGGCCGAGGCCCCGGAGATCATCGTCTCCGAATTGACGGCCGCTGCCGACCACCCGAACAACCAGTGGCGTCTGATGGGCGCGGTCACGCTCGCCCATTTGGCCATTCGTACACTGTTGATGATCGGCACGCCGGCGGCGTTGGCGGCGGCGGACCGCTGGCGGGCCGCCCGGACACCGCAGGAGCGCGAGGAGCTGGCGTGGTGGCTCCGATCAGAAGGCATCGACGCCTGACGAATCGTAGCCGCCTTCGTTTCTGACCAGCCACCCACCTTGTGTATAACGACCATTTCAATCTCTGCCTTCGACGGAAACCCCAATGACCCCGACCCGGTTCGCCACGTTCCTCCTCCTGATCGCATCCGCGGCGCCCGCCGCCCCCGTGGACACCACCGCCGCCCTCGTCGCGGCCGTGCGGGACGGGGCCGAGGGGGCGAACATTGAGATCGCGGCCGGGACGTATGAACTCGACGCGCCCTTGGAGCCGAAGGCCCGGATGACGCTCCGGGGGGCCGGGATGGACAAGACCGTCATCACGCACACGGCGGCGTGGAAGCCGTCGACCAAGACGCTGCCGGACCCGGAGATGACGACCAAGGGGATGGACACGCGCGCGTACCTCATCCGTTTGCAGGACAAGGCGGCCGGCGTCACGATTTCCGGCTTGACGCTCCGCGGGCCGCAGCTTCACGGGGCCGTCTTCGGGTGGCAGAACCAAGACTTGCACCTGCACCACCTGCGCGTCAAGGAGACGCTGTGGGCCGGGGTCCGGACGTTCTCGATGAAGGGGGCGAAGATCCACGACTGCGAGTTCATCGACGCCGGCGGCCGGTGGGAGCGCGGCGAGCCGGGCGTGAAGGGGGGCATCACCGGCGGGGCGATCTTCCCCATCTGGATGGAGGACAGCGAGATTTTCGACAACCGCTTCGTCCGCACCCGGACTGGCAAGGCCGAGGAATTTTACGGCGTCAAGGGCCGACAGGGGAAGCGCTGCCGCGTCCACCACAACACCATCGGCGTGGACTTCTCCGTTGAGTTCCCGTTCGAGAACGACGAGGACGTGGAGATCGACCACAACATTTGCGAGGGCGTCATCTCGATCCCGAAGTACGCCGGCGGGCCGGTCCCCAAGAGCGGGCGCACCTTCCACATCCACCACAACTGGATGAAGAAGAGCTACGCCATCGAGTTCGTCCGCAACGGCGTGGAGATCGACCACAACCTGTTCGACTTCGACGCGAAGCACGACGACGGCAACCTCATCTCCGCGTTCGGCAAGGCGCCGGCCAAGGGGCCGGCCAGCTTCCACGACAACCTCGTCAACAATCCCGGCCGCGGCGTCATCTGGCTGAACGAAGTGTTCGACCATCTGGAAGTCCGCAACAACCACATCGTCACCCGCACCACCGCCACCCCGCGGGCGGACGGCCTCTTCGGCTTCAACCCCGCCACCGACTTCAAGACCGTCACGATCCGCGACAATGTCATCGAGTGCCAAGGGACGGCGCGCCCGCTGCTGCGGGCCAAGGAGAGTTACGGCGCCGTGGTCGAGAACAACACGCTCACCAACGTTTCGGACGCGGCCAAATACGCGAACGCGAAGGCCGACCGCCCGGCAGGGCCGGAGAAGCCGCTGAAGTTCGCGTGCGGCGTCCGCGGCGAAATCACTGTGGACGGCTGGCAAGCGCGGCCGACGGGGAAGTGAGGCCGACTCTCGTCCCGCCTTCCCCGAGCCGGCGGGGCCTGTTATCCTAATTGTGGTCTCACACCCGACCGAGAGGAGATGGCCGTGCCCGCGATGGAAGCATTGGGGATCGACCGGCTCAGCGTCCGTGACCGGCTGGATTTAATCGAGCAAATCTGGGACAGCCTGCCGACACAGGTGGCGCCGGACGAGATCCCGGCGTGGCATCTGGAAGAACTGGCCAAACGCCGGGCCGAGGCCTACGCCGCGCCGAACGTCGGCCGGCCGTGGCGGGAAGCCTTGGCCCGGTTCGGGACGGGCGAATGAGCCTTCCCGTGATCCTGCGCCCGGCCGGAATTCATTCCCGTGCGGACACTTCCCACAACTTGGGTGGGGTAATAAAGTAAATTTGTAACTCTATGTCCTCCAACGACGAATACTGTCCCGAATTCTCGAACGCTCCGACAGTCGAAACCGTCCTCGGCGTTCAATTCGACCCTCTCCGGGGCTTCCGAACGAACCACTATGGGTGGTTCTGGCGGGAGTACCTGAGCGCGAGGGGCTTCAAGACCGTCTCCGATGAGAGCCTCCTCCCCACTTACGTCGAGGAATTCGGCGTCCCCCAACTCAACCTCTCCAAAAAAGGGAGTGTCGAGGATATTGTGGGTGTCCGCATGAAGACGCGGACCGTGGACCGGGGACGGACGGTGCAACTCCAACCGGATAAACTGTACCTGAGTTGGAACCGCAATGACCCCCAAGCCCCAAGGTATGCCAGCGTCAAAACCGAGTTTACGACGTTGTTCGACAATCTCAACGAGTTTGCGACAACCGCCGCTCTGGGGCCGGTTCGCCCGAACCTTTGGGAGATCCATTACGTGAACCAAATCCCGCCGGGCCGGCTGTGGAATGATCCCCGGGACTGGCACCGCGTTTTACCCGCGCTGTTTCCGGCCATTGGCCCGGCTGTTACCGGCATTCGGTTCACGACCTACTCAGGCGAGTGGCACTTCGAAATCCAACCGGAGAAGGGGCGGGTGCATGTTCGCGTGGCAAAGATGGTTATGAACCAAAGCGCCACGCCGACCCTCTATCTTTCTCTGCTCGCCCGGGGCGAAATTGGTCCGAAGGGATCCGCGGACCTCCGTACTGGAATGGAGACTGGGCACAGCGCTTGCATGCGGCTATTCTTTGAACTAACATCGTCCGAGGCGCATGCCGAATGGGGGCTCAAGTCATGAATCAGATCTCTCCCCGCCACACCCCGCCCATGTTTTCCCGTCAATGGGAGGCTGCCCGCGACGAGGCTCGTGATTTGGACAAGTACGCACCGAACTGGGATGGGGCGGACGCCGACCCAGTTCCGTTGGCTTTGATTCAAGACACGCTGGGGCTCTTCCGCCATCTGGAGACTCTTGCGTTCCCCGCTCCTGACTTGATCTACCCAGCGGCCGATGGGAGTGTGTATGTCGAGTGGCACCACGCCGGTGGCTTCGTTCAGATGGTCAACATTCGACCGGGTCGCACGAGCGCGATACTGATGAGGCCGGACGGAACGATCGACACACCCCCATCCGAGGCGCCCTCAGACGCGGCCCTTGCGTTGGGTGGCTCCCCGTGCGCTGACGGTGACGCGTTCGAGTTCGCCCTCGCCGCCTGAACAAGCGACCTTCCGTTATGCCAACCGAGCCCTTGTCTGACGACTCTTCGCCGGACGATTTACTGCCTGTTGACGACAACGAAATGTTAATGCGGCGGGTACTTGAGAGTAAGTCCACATATGCCCGCAAAAAGGATCCCCCACTCCAAGCGGGGGCGTTCCTGCCGAGAAAAACCGATAATGACGGGCTATCGCTCAACCGAAGGGTTTCGGATCAGCGCAAGTCGTTCCTTGCCCCAGACGGTCTCAAAAATTGGCATGAGGTGCCGTCTAACATCCGCGAAACCTGCGGCGTGGTGGCCGTTATGGCGGCAGTCGCCCGGGAAATAGGGCTGACGGTTAAACCCGACCCCGCGACAACACCAGGTCACGTTTTGATTGAGGAGATTAACTGGGACCAATACGCGGGTGATAAGCAGACAGAAGTTTCCCGTAACAAGATTGAAGCGTGGGCGCTCCAGTTGGCCAGACGTGCCGAAGTCCTGATCCCGCCAGGAAAACTCCCTGCGGGCCAAAACTCTACGGCCGGACAATAACATTGATGAGCCGACTGATGGCTTTGGCCTGTGCGCTGCGTTAACAGCAGATTCAAATCATTGACACTGTTAAAGAGACGTCGTCAAATACAGACGGCTAATTACAAGTCCGATGGGACATTTGTGATGGCCGCGTTCTCCGGCGATTATTGGAAGCGGCCACGAATCTAGCGCTGGGCCGGCACAAGCGGCGTTAGCCATATCGGATGGTGAGATGGTGATCAAGTCTGGCCCGCGCCCCTTTCCCGCCCCGCCCGGCCGGGTACAATTCCCCTCCCGCCCGCCCTGTTCTTTTCCTCGTCGGTACTCTCACCATGCGGCCGATTCACTCCGTGGCCTTCTTGCTGGGCCTTGCCCTGCCCGTGTTCGCCCAACAGGCCGCGCCCCTCATCGCGCCGTCGGACGCCAAGACGCCCGAGGAGGAGCGGAAGACCTTCAAGCTCCCGCCCGGCTTTGAGGCCCAGCTCGTCGTGTCCGAGCCGGACATCTTCAAGCCGATGCAGATGGGCTTCGACCTCATGGGCCGGCTGTGGGTGACGTCGTCCCAAGAATACCCGTGGGCGGCCCAAGGGCGGGCCGGCAAGGACAAGCTGGTGATCCTCGACGACTTCGGGGAAGACGGCAAGGCCCGCAAGGTGACGGTGTTCGCCGACGACCTGAACATCCCCATCGGCGTGCTGCCGTTGCCGGACGGCCACAGCGTCATCGTCTCCAGCATCGACACGACGGTGAACCCGCCGGGCTGCTTCATCTGGAAGCTCACGGACACGGACGGCGACGGCAAGGCCGACGAGCGCGTCAAGCTCTTCGGCCCCTTCGGCATCCGCGACACGCACGGGATGGTCAACTCCTTCACCCTGATGCCGGACGGCTGGGTGTACGCCTGTCACGGCTTCTCGAACGACTCCAAGGTGAAGGGCAAGGACGGCCACGAAATCACGCTGAACAGCGGCAACACGATCCGCTTCCGGCCGGACGGGTCGCGCATCGAGGTGTTCACTCGCGGGCAGGTCAACCCGTTCGGCATGACCTACGACACGTTCTTCAACCTCTACAACGCCGACTGCCACTCCCGGCCGATGACGCAACTGATCCGCGGGGCCGTGTACCAGAGCTTCGGCAAGCCGCACGACGGCCTCGGCTACGGGCCGGACATGATCGGCCACGACCACGACTCCACCGGCCTGTGCGGCTTGCAGTGGTACGAGGCCGACCACTTCCCGAAGGAATACCTCGGCATGATGTTCCTCGGGAACGTCGTCACGAGCAAGGTGAACTTGGACAAGATCGTCTTCACCGGCTCCTCGCCCAAGGCGGTGTTGCAGCCGGACTTTCTGAGCAGCGGCGACCTGTGGTTCCGGCCGACGGAGATCAAGCTCGGGCCGGACGGCGCCCTCTACGTCAACGACTTTTACAACAAGATCATCGGGCACTACGAGGTGGACCTGAGGCACCCCGGCCGCGACCGCACTCGCGGCCGCGTGTGGCGAATCGTTTGGAAGGGCCTCGACGGCAAGGCCCCGCCGCCGAAGCCGGTCGGCAACCTGCTGAAGCTCACCCGCGAAAAATTGGAGCCGCTGCTCGGCCACCCGAACATCACCGTGCGAATGCAGGCCACGCACGCCATCATCAACTCGCAGGCCGAGGAGCGTGAGTCGAAGCAACTCGAAAAGGCGGAAGAGAAGCACATCACCCGCGAGGAAGACATTCGCCGCGCCCACCAAATGTGGGCCGACGAGGGGGAAGCCGTCTTGCGCTACATGCGGCGCGAGGAAAGCAAGAAGGACGCGGCGGACCGGAACGACGCCCCCGTGTCGTCCGCGCACCGCCTGCGGCTGGACACCGCCAAGAAGGAGTGGGACCGGCGGCGGGAAGGCCAGGACAAAATCATCGAAGTGCAGCGCCTCCTCTCCAAGTTCCCGGGCGAGCAGCCGCAAGTGGACCGCGCCCGCGTGGACAACATGACGGCCGTGCCGGACGTGAAGAACTTGGCCGAGTTGCTCACCGGCCTGCCGAAGATCACTGCCGACGTGTCCCTGCGGCACGCGACGCGCATCGCCCTGCGGGAGACGCTGCGGCAGCCCGGCGCGTGGACCAAGCTCAAGGGGGAGAAGCTGGACGAGGCGGGCGTCCGCACCGTCGGCGAGATCGCCCTGGGCATCGGCACGATGGAGGCGGCCGACTTCGTGACCGTGAACATCAAGGCGCTGGCCGGGACGCCGCAGTTGGCCGCCTTCGTCGAACACGCCAGCCGGTACGGCGACGAGGCCCCGGCCCTGTTCGAGTTCGTCAAGTCGCACGCCCCGAAGAACACCCGGCTGACGCTGGCCCTGTTCCAGGGCTACCAGCGCGGCCTGCAACAGCGCGGCACGCGATTCGACAAGGCCGACCTCGAACTGGCCCAGGAGTTGGTGACGGCCGGCCTGGCCGACGGCGACCCGAAGACCATTCAGACGTGCTTCGACGTGGCCGCCGCCCTGAAGTTAAAGGCCGCGTATGACCCCGTGGCCGCGTTCGCCGCCCGCAAGGACCGCGACCCG
Organism: Zavarzinella sp.; assembly: GCA_043744795.1. GTDB lineage: Bacteria > Planctomycetota > Planctomycetia > Gemmatales > Gemmataceae > Zavarzinella. Next base: position 20,304 of record JAYTTY010000381.1, read on the forward strand.
AACCAGCGCGGCGCCGCCTTCACGACGCTCCTGAACATCGACGGCCCCGCGGCCGTCACGCACCTCGGCAACCTGCTGAATCAAGTCGATGAGTCCGTGCCCGTGCGGGAAAAAGCCGCCGCCGCGCTCGGCACGGCCGGCACGCCGGAAGCCTACGCCCAACTGTTAAAGGGCATCGCCCAAGCCCCGGCCCGCCTGCAAACCGGCATCGCCACCGCGCTGGCCGGCCGGGCCGACGGGGCCGAGCAACTGCTGACGGCCGTCGCCGCCGGCAAGGCGTCGGCCCGCCTGCTGCAAGAGCGCCCGGTGCAAGTGAAACTCGCGGACAGCAAGCTGCCGAAGGTGACCGACCGCATCGCCGCCTTGACGAAAGGCCTGCCGAGCGCCGACCAGAAGATGCTCGCCACGCTGGCCGGCCGCCGGGCGAGTTTCGAGAAGGCCAAGCCGGACGTGAAACTCGGGGCCGCCCTGTTCAAGACGAACTGCGCCAACTGCCACCAGATCGCCCAGGAGGGGGCCAAAGTCGGCCCGCAACTCGACGGCATCGGCGTCCGCGGCATCGAGCGCCTGCTCGAAGACGTGCTCGACCCGTCCCGCAACGTGGACCAGGCCTTCCGCGCCACCACGCTCCAGCTCAACGACGGCAAATCCGTGACTGGCCTCTTCCTGCGCGAAGAAGGCGGCATCCTGATCCTGGCCGACAACCTCGGCAAGGAAGTCCGCGTCCCCGCCAAGGACGTGGACGACAAGCGGCAGACCAACCTCTCCCCGATGCCGGCCAACTTCCTCGACACGCTCAAGGAAGAGGAGTTCCAGAACTTGATGGCGTATTTGTTAAGTCAGAAGGCGAAGCCCGAGGGGAAGTGACTTGGCAGCCGTTAATGAGAAGACATTTTTAGCCGCGGATCGAACACGGACGAAACACGGATAAAGGCGAAAACCAGAGAAGCGAAGAGAAGAACTTCACCACAGAGGACACAGAGAACACAGAGGAAAGACAGAGGCGGAGAAGACAT
>JAYTTY010000382.1:0-21313 GCA_043744795.1 Zavarzinella sp.
CGAGGGGGCTGCGACGGATGCCAACAGCGACCCCCGCCTAAATTTCCCTCTGCCCCGGCCGGAAACCTACCCTTGTAAGGGGCCGGGGGGTGAGGTTGCTTTGAGCAAACGCCCATGATCACCCTCTACCGCTGGGACCCAACCTCCAACGCCGGCCAGTGGGCCACCGCCCCGGACTTGCCCGACAAGTGCGGCGTGCCGGACGGCGAAATCTGGTGGCTCGACATGGAGGCCCCCACGCCGGAGGAAGACGCCAAGCTCCTCGAGCACGTCCTGTGCCTGCACCCGCTGACGATCGAAGACATCACCAAGCCGCGCCGCGACCCGGGCGACGGGCTGCACCTGCCGAAGGTGGAGGAGTTCGACGACTACCTGTTCGTGATCGTCAACCCGCTGGGCGACCCGCAAAAACTGGACGAGTCCCTGGCCGAGATCACGGCCGGCGGCACGCAACTCAGCGCCGTCATGACCCGGCAGTTGCTGGTCACGCACCATTACAAGCCGTTGGCGTCCGTCACGCGGACGCGGCGGTTCTTGGACCGCCACCCGCAGCAGGCGAAGCGCGGCCCGGACTACCTGTACCACCTGATCCTCGACGGCATGGTGGACGACTACGCCCCGGAGATCGACCGCCTGATCGAACGGCTCGACGAGATCGAGACCGACCTGTTCGACACGCCGGCCCGGAAGACGCTCTCCGAACTGATCCACCTAAAGCGGCGGGTGGTGCTGTTCCGCAAGACGCTGATCCTCGAGCGCGAGGTGCTGGCCCGCCTGATCCGCGGCGAGTTCGAGTTGGTGGACGACCGCGAAATCGCCTACTACCGCAACGTGTACGACCACCTTGTCCGCTACACCGAACTCACCGAGGGCGCCCGCGAAATGGTGAGCGACCTGATGCAGACGCATCTCGCGGCGACGGCCAACAAGCTCAACGGCATCATGAAGGCGATGGCGATGGTGTCCACGGTGATCCTGCCCATGTCGCTCGTCAGCGGCATCTACGGCATGAACTTCAAGCACATGCCCGAGCTGGAATGGGAAGTCGGCTACTACATTGCGCTCGGGATGATGGGCGTTCTGGCCGTCGGCTTCGTCGGCTTCTTTTACTGGAAGCGGTGGTTTTGAGGGGGCCAGAACGCCCATCGCGCTCGCAGCAAAGGCAACCGCACCCCCCGACCCCCTCTCCGCGGCGGAGAGGGGGAGCAAGTGGGCGGCCGTTTTGGTTTGGTCCCCCCTCTCCGCCGCGGAGAGGGGGTTAGGGGGTGCGGTTGTCTTTTCCCGCCCCTGCTGTTGGCAAATCTCTCCCGACCCCGGATAATCAAGCTATCCGCCTGCCCGCCCCAATCACTCTCCGCGAGTGCCTCGAATATGCGTTGGCTTCTCTGTCCGCTGTTGTCCGTCACGCTCGCCGGGGCCGCCGTCGCGGCCGAGAAGCCCGCGTTCACGCCGGAGGCGCTGGCCTTCTACGAGAAGGACGTGCAGCCGATTCTGAAGGCCAACTGCTACAAGTGCCACGCGGACGGCAAGCTGAAGGGGAACTTCTCCCTGCTCACGCGGGCGGCGATTCTGAAGGGGGGCGACCTCGGGCCGGCCGTCGATTTCAAGAAGATCGACGACAGCACGCTGTTGAAGGCCATCAACCACAAAGACATGCTGGAGATGCCGCCGGCCGGCAAACTCCCGGCCGCCCAGATCGACATCCTGACCAAGTGGGTGAAGGCCAATCTTCCCATGAAGGACGGCGTCGCCGGGCCGGCCCACACGGAGCCGAAGGCCGGCGTGGTGACGGCCGAGAGCCGGAACTACTGGGCCTATAAGCCGGTGACGCGGCCCGCGGCACCGGTGGTGAAGACCGCGGCGTGGGTGGCCAACCCGATAGATGCGTTCATCTTGGCGAAGTTGGAGGCGAAGAACCTGATGCCGTCGAAGCCCGCGGAGAAGTTGGCCCTTGTGCGGCGGCTGTACTACGACCTCATCGGCCTGCCGCCGACGCCGGAACAGGTCGATGCGTTCGTGAATGACCAAGCGCCCAACGCCTACGAAAAGCTCGTCGATCAACTGCTGGCGTCGCCGCACTACGGCGAGAAGTGGGGCCGGCACTGGCTGGACGTGGTGCGCTACGCCGAGACGAACGGGTACGAGCGGGACGGCCCGAAGCCGTTCGTGTGGCGGTTCCGCGACTACGTCATCAAGAGCTTCAACGAGGACAAGCCGTATGACCGCTTCGTCAAGGAGCAACTGGCCGGGGACGAGATCGACCCGAACGACCCGGACTGCGTGATCGCCACCGGCTACTACCGGCTCGGCGTGTGGGACGACGAGCCGGCCGACCAGAAGCAGGCCGAGTACGACGAGTTCGACGACTACGTGGCGACGACGGCCCAGACCTTCCTCGGCATGACGATGAACTGCGCCCGCTGCCACGACCACAAGATCGACCCGATCCCGCAGAAGGACTACTACAGCCTGCTGGCCTTCTTCCGCGACGTGCGCCGGTACAGCGGCGACCGCAACACACGCTCGGCCTCCAACCTGACGGACATCACCACGCCCGCGGTCCGGGCCGGGTACGAGAAGGAACTGGCCGACCGCAAGGAGAAGATCGAAAAGCTCAAAGCCGAGATGGAGAAGATCGAGAACGAGGCCATCAAGAAGATGCCCGCCGCCGACCAGCGGGCCTCGGAAGGGGCCGAGCGGCCGCTGATTATCCGCAAGGTGCCCAAGTACCTGAACGAGGCGACGGCCGCCTTGTACGCGGTGACGAAGAACCAGCGCGAGACGCTCGAAAAGAAGCCGCTGCCGCACCAAGAACTGGCGCTGTCGGTGAACAACTGCCTCGCCCGGCCGCCGCAGACGACGGTCATGGTCCGCGGCCTGCCGAACGTGCCGGGGGCCGCCGTGACGGCCGACTTCCCCGAAGTCCTGCGCACGGCCGCCGCCAACATCCCCGAGCCGAAACCCGGCGCCCGCACCGCCGGCCGGCGAAAAGTGTTGGCCGACTGGATCGCCTCCAAGGAGAACCCCTCGACCGCCCGCGTGATGGCCAACCGCATCTGGCAGGGGCACTTCGGCCGGGGGATCGTGTCCACGCCGAACGACTTCGGCAAGTTCGGCACGCCGCCGACGCACCCGGAACTGCTCGATTGGCTGGCGGCCGAGTTCACCGACGGCGGCTGGAAGGTCAAGAAGTTGCACAAGACGATCCTGATGTCCAACACCTACCGGCAAACCGCCGTGGCGACCGACGAGGGCCTGAAGGCCGACCCGGCCAACTTCCTGCTCGGCCGCTTCTCGATGCGCCGGCTCGAAGCCGAGGAAGTCCGCGACACCGTCCTGGCCGCCAGCGGGCAACTGAGCATGAAGGCCGGCGGCGAGAGCGTCTACCCGAAGATCCCGAAGGAAATCCTCGCCGGCCAATCCGTCCCCGGCTCGGGCTGGCCGACTTCACCGAAGGCCGAGGCCAACCGCCGCAGCGTCTACGTCCACTTGAAGCGGTCGCTGCAAGTGCCAGTGTTGGCCCAATACGACCAGGCCGACACCGACAGCTCCTGCCCCGTCCGCTACACGACGACCGTGCCGACGCAGGCCCTCGGCATGATTAACGGCGAATTCAGCAATGAAGCCGCCGCCGAGATGGCCAATCGGCTGGTGAAAGAGTCCCCGAATCTGGAAGACCAACTTCGCCGGGCCGTTCGCTTGGCGACGGGCCGCGTCCCCACGGATGCCGAGGTGAAGGCGGACGCGGCGTTCGTGAAGAAGTTGCAAGCGGCGGCGAAACTCTCGCCGGGCGACGCCCTCAAACAGTACTGCCTGATGACGCTGAATTTGAACGAGTTCGTGTACGTGGATTGACCGTCAAGCTGCGGCGACCGTTCGGGGAAGCGGCCGTAACAGTCAGGCTAGGCGTTGTCTTCGTTGGAGTCCCGGCTTCAGCCGGTCTTCGGCGCCGGCCGTCACCCGATGGGTGCGGGCCGTCACTGGGCTGGCGGTACGAAGACCGGCTGAAGCCGGGACTCCAACGAAGGCGCAACCCGGCCGCAGCAGCGTTGCGGGTTCTGTTTGAAATTGAAGTCAACGAAGGAAGATCACATATGCACCGTCAATTCTGTGGCCGCACCCGCCGGGAGTTCGTGTGGGACCTCGGCGCCGGGTTCGGCTCCGTCGCCCTGACCGGGCTGATGGGGAACGACCTCTTCAACGCGAAAGCCGCGGCGGCCGAGAAGTTCATCAACCCGCTGGCGGTGAAGAAGCCGATGACGCCGGCGAAGGCCAAGAGCGTCATTTTCCTGTTCATGTACGGCGGGCCGTCGCACATGGAGACGTTCGACTACAAGCCGAAGCTCTACCCGCTGGACGGCAAGACGATCCCGGTCAAGACGTTCGGCCGCGGCGGGCACAAGAACGAGGGGCGGGCCGTCGGGCCGAAGTGGAAGTTCAAGCCGTACGGCCAGTGCGGCAAGATGGTCAGCGACCTGTTCCCGAACCTCGGGACGTGCGTGGACGACATCGGCTTCGTCCACAGCATGTACGCGGAGTCCCCGATCCACGGGTCGGCCATGTTGATGATGAACTCCGGCCGCATCCTCAGCGGCAGCCCGGCCCTCGGGTCGTGGGTCACCTACGGCTTGGGCAGCGAGAACGAGAACTTCCCCGGCTTCGTCGTCATGCTGGACAACAAGGGCGGCCCGATCAGCGGGCCGAAGAACTGGTCGTCGGGCTACATGCCGGCCGCCTACCAGGGCACCGTGATCCGGGCCAACGAGACGCCGATCCACGACCTCGCGCTGCCGGCCGACACGACGCCCGCGGCCCAGCGCCTCATGCTCGACCGCCTGCGCGAGAAGAACCAGGAGCACCAGGCCGCCGGCCGCATGGACAACAGCGAACTGACGGCCCGCATCGCCAGTTACGAACTCGCGTTCAACATGCAGAAGCACGCCCCGGAGGCGGTGGACTTCACCAAGGAGACCAAGGAGACGCAGGAACTCTACGGCCTCGACGTGAAGCGGACCGAGGACTTCGGCCGTAAGTGCCTGCTGGCCCGCCGGCTCGTCGAGCGCGGCGTGCGCTTCATCCAGATTTACTCCGGCGGCAACCACAACGACGCCAATTGGGACGCCCACTCGGACATGGTCGCCAACCACGGCAAGCACGCCGGCGACACGGACAAGCCCATCGCCGGCCTGCTGCGCGACCTGAAGCGCCGCGGCCTGTTGGACAGCACGATCGTCGTCTGGGGCGGCGAGTTCGGCCGCCAGCCGACGGCCGAGTACGCCCAGGGCACCGGCCGCGACCACAACGCCTACGGCTTCACCATGTGGATGGCCGGCGGCGGCATCAAGGGCGGCGTCAGCGTCGGCGAGACGGACGAACTCGGCGCCGCGGCCGTCAAGGACCGCTACCACGTCAAGAACCTGCACGCCACGATCCTGAACCAGATGGGCCTCGACCCGAACAAGCTCAGCTACTTCTACGGCGGCCTCGACCAGAAGTTGGTGGGCGTCGAAGGGGCGGAACCGATTAAGCAGTTGATCTAAAATACCCCGGACAAATCCCGCGTACCCAGAGGACAACCGACATGGCGACTGACCACCACCACGGCGACCACGACCACAAGCACGGACCCGCCTGCGGCCACACGGCCGTGAAGCACGGCGACCACGTGGACTACCTGCACGACGGCCACCTGCACCACCAGACGGCCGCCGGCGCCGTCGAGGAGCACGCGCTGCCGGTGGACGCGACCAACCCGGCCGTCTGCACGCCGGCCCACGACTGCGGCGGCCACCCCAAGGAGCACGTGCACGGCCCGGCCTGCGGCCACCTGGCCGTACCGCACGGCGACCACGTGGACTACTTGGTGGACGGCCACCTGCACCACCCGCACGACGGCCACTGCGACGAACACGGCCCGGTCGAAACGGCGTGACGGCCCGGGGGCGGCGCACGCATCTGTTTAATGTGAATGGAGGGCGTCCGATGAACAGCACACTCATCTTGCAATACTGGGAAGACGACGGCTGGTTCGTCGGCCGCCTGAAAGGCGTCCCCGGCGTGTTCAGCCAGGGGGAAACGCTTGAGGAATTGGAAGAGAATGTCCGCGATGCGTACCAATTGATGCTGGCGGACGAGGAGCCGGCCCCCGAGGGGGCGGCGCAAAAAGAACTGGCGTTCACTGCATGAAACGCCAGCAGTTCATCCAAGAACTGGAGCGGGCCGGGTGCGTCTTGCACCGGCACGGCGGCCGGCATGACATTTACTTGAATCCGGCCAACGGCAGCAAGGCCCCCGTGCCACGCCACAGGGAAATCAAAGACAGTCTTTGCCGACTCATTCGCCGACAACTCGGCCTGACGACCTGATCGCGGGCAGACCCCCGCGGCTCGTTAAGACGGCCGCTTCGCCATCTCCCGCTCGCGCATCGCCGCCTCGAAATCCCCCGCCAGCAAATGCACGCACGCCCGGTAGCGGCACACGTCGGCCCCGCCGCGCAACGCCTCGGCGGCGTCGAGTTCTTCCAGCGCCACATCAAACTGCTTGTCGGCCGCCGCGGCGCGGGCTTCGACGACGTGGGCGGCGCGCTGTTGTTCAAGCGCCCACATGAGGTTGAGGTCGGCCTTGCAGCGGCGGCAGGTCGGCGGCGTCGTGTTGTCGGCCTTGCAGGCGGGGCAGCGGATCGGGGCCATGCGGGCATGATACGGACCGGCCGGCCCCATACGCTGTCTGCATGAACATCCTGCGACTCGCCCTGCGCGCCCTCCTCGGCAAGCGTCTGCCGACCACCGCCGGGGAACTCACCGTCCCCGGCTTGGACGGCCCCGTCACCATTCGCCGCGACCGGCACGGCATCCCGTTCATTACGGCCGGCACCGACCACGACGCGTGGTTCGCCCTCGGCTTCTGCCACGCCCAGGACCGCCCGGCCCAGCTCGAAATCCTGTTGCGCCTCACCCGCGGCTCGCTCTGCGAGATGGTCGGGGCAATGGCGTTGCCGGCGGACCGCCTCGCCCGCAAAATCGGCTTCCGCCGGGCGGCCGAGAAGCAACTGGCGGTCATGGCCCCGGAGGGGAAGGCCATGCTGGAAGCGTACACCGCCGGCGTCAACGCCGGGTACGCCCACGGCCTGACGCGACGGCCGCACGAGTTCGTCGTCTTGGGCACGTCGCCGACGCCGTGGGAGCCGGCCGACGTGCTGGCGTACCTGAAACTCCAGCCGTGGGTGATGTCCTCGAACTGGGACTCGGAACTCGCCCGCCTGCGCATCCTCCTCGCGGACGGCCCCGAGGCGTTGCTGGCCCTCGACCCGACGCTGGCCGAGATGACCGGCGAGACCGTCCCGAACGTGGGAACGCCGTCCCCCGGTGCGCTTACCATGTTGGACCGGCTGACGGCCGACGTGGCCGCGCTAAACAACCTCGTCCCCCCGGCGGGCGGGTCGAACAATTGGGTGGTGTCCGCGGCCAAGTCGGCGACGGGGCGGCCGATCGTGTGCAACGACCCGCACCTCGGGGCGTCGATCCCGGCCCCGTGGTACTTCGCCACGCTGCGCACGCCGACGTTGACGCTTACCGGCGCCTCGTTCGTCGGCTCGCCGTCGTTCCCGTGCGGGCACAACGGCCACGCCGCGTGGGGCGTCACCGCCGGCCTGTCGGACAACGCCGACCTGTTCCTCGAACAGGTCCGTCAGACCAACGGGACATGGGAATACCGCCAAGGCGACGCGTGGCTGCCGTGCGAGGTGCGGCGGGAAATCATCAAGGTGAAGAAGGCCGCCGACGTGATGGAAGAGGTCGTCGCCACCCCGCGCGGCCCGGTCATCAGCTCCATCTTGAAGGACACGCCGGAAGCCCTCAGCCTGCGGGCCGTCTGGCTCGACCCGGCCCCGGTCAACGGTTGGCTGGGGGCGGCCAAGGTGACGAGCTTCGCCGAGTTCCGCGAAGCGTTCCGGCAGTGGCCCGGCTTCCCGATGAACCTCGTCTACGCGGACGTGACCGGCACGACCGGCTGGCAATTCGTCGGCGACCTGCCCGTGCGCGGCAAGGGCCACGGCATGGTGCCGATGCCCGGTTGGGAGGCCGGCAACGACTGGAAGCCGGACCGCCTGCCCTACGAGGAGTTGCCGTGGGCCGAGAACCCGCCGCAAGGGTTCGTCGCCACCGCCAACAACCGCCCGCGCCCCGAGTCGTCCGGGGCCTTCCTCGGCGCCGACTGGCTCGACCGCTACCGGCACGACGTGATCGCCGAAGACCTCGCGGCCAAAGAGAAGGTCACGCTCGCGGACTGCGGGGCGATCCAGCAAAGCGTTCGCTCCATCCCGTGGCGGGAGCTGCGAGAAACGGTGCTGGCGATTCCGTCCACGCCGGCCGTCGCCGACGTGCTGGAGATTCTGAAAGGCTGGGACGGCGCCGTGTCGGCCGAGTCCCCGGCCGCCACGGTCCTGCAACTGTTCATGGCCGAGGTCGCCTGTCGCATCGCCCAACAGAAGGCCCCGAAGAGTTGGCGCTGGGCCGTCGGCGAAGGGCCGGCCGTCATCAACCCGTACAACTTCATGGCCTTCCGCCGCTGGGGCCACGCCGTCAAGCTGCTGACGGAACAACCCGCCGGCTGGTTCCTCGGCGGCTGGCCCCCGATGATCGCCGCCGCGCTGGAAACCGTCGTCACGCGCACGCGAACAGAACTCGGCCCCGACCCGTGGCAATGGAAGTGGGGCGTCGTCCGCCCGCTCACCCTCAGCCACGTGATGATGGGCCGCGGCCCCCTGAAATCGGCCTTCGACATCGGCCCCGTCCCGGTCGGCGGCGACGAGCACACGCCCAACCACGCCTCCTCCGTGCCCCTCGACCCCCTCGGCCCGGTGAAGAGCCTGCCGAATTTACGGGCCGTCATCGACGTGGGCAACTGGCCCGCCAGCCGCTGGCAACTCGCCGGCGGCCAATCGGGCAACCCGTTCTCCGGGCATTACGCGGACTTGTTCGAGATGTGGCAAACCGGCGAAGGCGTGGCGATCGCGTTCACGGAAGCGGAGATCGCGGCGGCGGCCGTGGAGACGTTGACGTTGAAATAAAGACGACTCATCACGGGTTCAACCGGGAGGCAAAATACTTGTGTTCCGCGGAAGCCAAGCCGGCTTCCAAGATGCCGGTGGTCAACCGCATATTCCCCTGAATCATGCCGGGCACATGGAGCCACAGACCCGGGAAAATGTCGGAGCGGATGACACCCTCTTCGTCCATCGGCAACTGTTGATATCTTCCGTCAACCAAGCTCCACCAGTCAATGCGGTCATCCAAGGTGCGCCAGAGAATGTATTCCGGCACGCCGGTCCGCTCGTACAAGTCCCCCTTTTCGCCGGCGTCCAAGCGGGCCGAACTGGCGGCGATTTCGACGACCAATTCCGGCACGCCTTGAAGACATCCGCTGTCGTCTACCCATGAACTTCCGGCCCGCGACGGATGCAGCCGCAACACGGCGTCGGGTTGCGGCTCGTTGTCCTCGTCGGTGCGCAGGATCGGATTGTCCGACAAGATGATCCCCGGGAGAAAGCGGCGGTAATCGTGGAGCCATCCCATGATCAGCCCGTGCATATCGCCGTGAACGTCGGCCCGGAGCGGGGAAACCATGTACACGACTCCGCTAACCAGATTGGCGTTCTTGACGTGCGGCATGGCCGCGTACCGCCCGTGGAACTCGTCCGCGGGTAGCCGGTCGCCGTCGCGCAGGGGCAGCGTGTTCATAAAACCAGCGCGCGGTTTCATGGCGAAACCTTCCGAACGTCTTGGAATGGCCTGAGTTTTATGCGTCGGCGTCCCGTCGGCAATTTGCTCCCGTCTAAGGAATTGTTACCGAACATCAAACAACCCAACTTCTTGCGGCAACCGGATCATCTGGTTGCCGTTTTTAACTTGCTCAAGATACTCGGCGACTTGGGCATTGCTGGCGCCATTCAAAAACCTGAATGCCGAAGTCGTGGCGTAGGCGTGACATTCATCGACGTAGTGCCACGACCGGCCGAGTTCTTCGGCAGCCTCCCCAGTTGTGTTGGAGCCGCCGAAGATGTCCGCAACCACATCGCCGGGTTCGGTCAGCATGTTAATGAAGAACTTTGGCAGCGACTTCGGAAAGCGTGCCGGGTGGGGATCAAAGCCATGGACTTTGCACAAGCGAATATGAGCCGAATTGCTTTCAGTGTTTGGATATTGCAAAAGGTTTGATGGTATCGCCCCGCCGTTGTCTTTGGAAAAGCCGGTCCCAATGTCGTGCCCTGACGGCCTCGCTTTGGGCCGGTAGAACTTATCCGGGTTCTCGATCAACTTCTTCATGCGGTCTGAGTACGGGGCCAATACCTTTGTAACGTCCGCTTTCGGGTTCTCAGACTTGGACAGCCACCACACCGTATTCACCGAATCCTTCACCCGAATCTTCCGCTTGTTCACCCATTCAATCGGGGACGGTAGTTTGGCCGGGTTGTGCCAGAAGAATTCTTCGGCCAGAAAGAAGCCATGTTCGTCGCAGAGCCGCAGGAGGACGCGGAAATTGTACAGCGACCGGACAGGAACCCCCCGTTGGTATGCCCCTCCCAAGTCGATAACGAAACTGCCCGTAGACTTAAGGACACGACGAACCAAAGGACCGAACGAAGCGAGCCAATCAACGTACTCGGCTTGATCGAGGTTGCCGTAAGCCTTTTGACGCAAGAGCGCGAATGGCGGAGACGTGATGACAAGATCGACCGAGCTTTCTGGCTGTAGCCGAAGCCAGTCACGGGAGTCGCCAACGCATGCTTTCCCCAGGAGCGTTTGGTACAAACAGTAGGGTGCTTCTGAAGCGTTCACGAAACTCTCCGATGACTACTATGAGTTACGGAACTTACAGTCTGTAGACTTTTGGTATACATCTTGCCATAACTCTAGTCAAGCCGGATAGTTGTTGAAATATGGACTGAACCAGTGAGTGACATCAAACAGTGGTTCGGGGAACGGTTGCGAAAAAAAAGGACCGATCTTGGCATTTCGCAGGAACGTTTGGCCGACTTAGCCGACCTCCACCGGACATACATTAGTAGCGTGGAGCGGGGCGAACGCAACGTGACTATTGAAACCATCGAGAGGTTAGCTGTAGCTCTCTCGGTTTCCATGCGTGAACTTTTGCCCAAGGATGTCCGGGTGACGGACGCGCCCGATGACCACACAACCGAATCCACCCATCCTGACTCCGCATCCTGACTACGAGGTATTGCTTCGGTTGTTTCCGAACATTCAAGAAGTCCAGAACCTTGCCTCGAAGCACGGCATCGACGACATTTTTCAAGACAACGGCGGCAAGCTACTCCAACTCGTGCTGGCAACCAACCTGACGATCCTTCCGGGCCGAGAAGGAAACGATGCGAAGGATGCGTCGGGCAATGAGTTTGAAATCAAGTCGGTGAACCGCCTGCTGACGAGTTCGTTCTCTACGCATCACCACATGAACCCGGTAATAATTGCGAAGTACCGCAAGGTTTACTGGCTGTTTGCTGTCTACGAAGGCATTGTGCTTCAGGAAGTGTTTCTGCTGACAGGCGAGCAGCTTGAGCCATACTTCGCCAAGTGGGAAAAGAAGTGGCGCGACGACGGAGGGAAGGACATCAACAATCCGAAGATACCAATTAGGTTCGTTCGTGACGTAGGAACGAAGTACATGTAGCCATTCGGGAACCTTGACACTGAAAACGGAGTGTCTTGCACCCACGTCTGATGTCTTTGTGAAACAACTCCGGTGGCTGAGCGTCCAATCATACCCGCTCCGCCGCGGGGACGCCATTCGGGGCGGGGCGGGCTATCATTTCTGGCGGTGTCTTTCGCCGCACGCCACGGGATGGGGTTTCGCATGAACGCACGTTGGGTCGTCGTCGCCGTCCTCTTGTCCGTCGCCGTCGCCGGGGCCGGGGATTGGCCGCAGTTCCGGGGGCCGAACGCCTCGGGCGTGTCGGACGAGACGGGGCTGCCGACTTCCTGGAGCCAGACCGAGAACGTGAAGTGGAAGGCCGAGACGCCGGGCCGCAGCGTCGCGTCGCCGGTCGTGTTCGGCAAGAAGCTGTTCGTCACGTCGGCGTCCGGCGTCCGCTACGACCGGCTGCACGTGCAGTGCTTCGACGCCGACACCGGCAAGCAACTGTGGCGCCGGCAACTGACGGCGACCGGCAACACCGGGCACCACCCGAAGTCCGCGATGGCCGCCCCCACGCCGTGCGTCGACGCCGACGGCGTGTACTGCCTGTTCGCCACCGCCGACCTCGCGGCCTACGACCTCGACGGCAACCTGAAGTGGTGCCGGTCCCTCGCGGAGGACTACCCGAACATCGCCAACCAAGTCGGCATGGCCTCGTCGCCCGTCCTCTACAAGGACAAGCTCATCGTCCCGATGGACACGGCCGGCGAGTCGTTCCTCGCGGCCATCGACACGGCCTACGGCCAGAACGTCTGGAAGATTGACCGCCCGCGCGACATCAACTGGGTGACGCCGACGCTGCGGGTCACGAACACTGTCGCCGAATTGATCTTCGCCACGCCGAAGGAAACCCTCGCCTACGCCGTCGCCGACGGCAAGAAGGCGTGGGGCGTCCCCGGCGAGACCGGCGGCATCCCCACCGCGATCACCGCCGGGGACTTGGTGCTCCTCCCGGCCCGCGGCAATTTGCTGTGCGTGCGGCCGGGCGAGAAAGGGGCGGTCAAGGAACTGTGGAAGTCCCCGAAGCTGGCGCCCGGCAACGCCTCGCCGGTGGTGTACGACGGCAAGGTTTACACCGTTAGCAAGATCGGCCTGCTGACGTGCGGCAACTTGTCCGACGGCAAAGAACAGTGGAGCCAGCGCGTCAGCAAAGGGAAGGGCGCCCACTGGGCTTCCCCCGTCGCCGGGGACGGCAAAGTCTACACCTTCGACGACGTGGGCATTTGCACCGTCCTGCAAGCCGGAGATACGGCCAAGGTGCTGGCCAGTAACGACCTCAAGGAAGAGATCATGGGCACGCCGGCTTTGGCGAATGGCTGCATGTACATCCGCACGGTGTCGGGGGTGTATTGCATTTCGCAGAAGAAATGAGGGGTTTCAAAGCCCAGGGACGGCCGTCCCTGGGCTTCGCCCGACAATCACACCTGCTTCTTCCGCATCAGCGCCGCCAGCCCCAGCACGTGCCGGCACCGCTCCCAGCGCAAAAATCCGAGGCACTCGCACGAGCAGTCTTCGCGGCGGCCGACGCGGGCGTGCATCAACTCCCCGACGCCCAATTTGTGGAACGCGAAGCCGCGGCCGCCGATGTGACAGGGGATCTCCTTGGCCGCGTAGAAGGCCGTCCGGCGGGCCGCGACGATGCGGAACACGAACACGCCGCGGTCGTCGGCGGGGCGGACCAGCGTGATCGTGCGGAGTTCGGGGGCGGCCATCCGCCGATTATCCCCGCGGGGCGCCCGCGCGGCAAGGCGTGCCGCCCGGCCGGCCCGACCCTAGAATGGGAGTGTTGGCCGAACCGAACTGAGCGGAAGGGCGTGGCTCTCATGCAACGGGTGATGTTCAAGTCGAAGATTCACCGGGCGACCGTGACCGGGGCGGACATGCACTACGAGGGGAGCCTGACCATCGACCAAGAGTTGCTGGACGCGGCCGACATCCTCCCCTACGAGCAAATCCACGTCTGGGACGTGACCAACGGCGCCCGCCTCGTGACCTACGCCCTGCCCGGCCCCCGCCACTCCGGCGCCGTCTGCGTCAACGGCGCCGGCGCCCACCTTATCAAGCCCGGCGACTTGGTCATCATCGCCACCTACACGACGATGCCCGCCAAGAAGGCCCGCAAATTCGAGCCGACCGTGGTCCTGGTGGACGCCGACAACAAGGTCAAGCAGTTGGACTGGAACGACGGGGCCGAAGGGTGAGCGACCGGCCACAAGTCCGATTTCCGTCTCCAGCCAAACGGGCCGCGGCCGGTCGGCTTCAGCCGGCGCGGCCTTGGCGCCCGCGGAAACAAGGGATTCTGGGGCGTTCCGAAACAGTCACGCCGGCGGTGGCAACGAAAAAAAGCCATCAGTATTGAAACTGATGGCTTTAAGGAACTGCCTTCGCACGGGTTCGAACCGTGGACCCGCTGATTAAGAGTCAGCTGCTCTACCAACTGAGCTACGAAGGCTTTTCGGACTCCAGTATTTAACAGCGGACGCGGGGCGGTTTCAAGGGCGCACCCCTTAAAATCTCCCCCGGCCGGCCTCGGGGGTAGGGAGTGTGACCTGCCGCCGCGGGTTCGCGGGTTAGGCGCGGATTCCGCGCTTGCGTTGGCGGTAGTACTTCAGGCCCGGGACGAAGAAACTGCAGGCCATCGTCGCCCCCAACAGGATGATCTGCCAGTCGGGGATCAACGGCATGACGACGGCCGTCAGGAACATGACGACGGCGTTGACGTAGAACCGGCCCGACAGAATCCCGGCCTTGAACACGAACACCATGCCGGCCGAGACGGCGATGGCCGGGGACAGTGTCAGCGCGGGCTTGTCCAGGATCACCTCGATCAAGAAGAACATGATGCTGGCCGCCACCCCGGCCGCCCAGGCGTGGGCGATCTGCCGTTCGACGAACAACACCGGCCCGGCCCGGCGCCGCAGCCGCCACAGGATGATCCCCCACGCGATGAGGCCGACGCCCCACACGGCCAAGTAGGCCGAGTGGTTGCGGACGCCGACCCAGTCCATGACTTGGGTCAGCACGCACAAGAGCAGTGTGGCGAGGCTGTGCCACATCCACAACACGCCCCAGTTCTCCAGGACGCCGATGTGGTGCGTCTCGCGCATGAGCCGGGCGAACAGGTAGCCCAACCCGCTCGGGTGGCTCGACACGGCCTCGCCCGCGAGGTATGCCTCCAAGTCGGCCGCGAGGCCGGCGGCGGTGTCGTACCGCAGGTCGATCGGCTTTTGCAGGCACTTGAGGCAGATCATCTCCAAGTCGCGGTCGAGCGACGGGATCAGGAAGCGCGGCGAGACCGGCTCTTGCTCCACCACCAGAAACAAGGCGTCCACGGCGTTCGCCGCCTGGAACGGCGGGCGGCCGGTCAGGCACTCGTACAGGATGGCGCCGAGGGCGTACACGTCCGTGGCGGCGGTCAACTCGCGCCGGCCGGTCGCCTGCTCCGGGGCCATGTACCCCGGCGTGCCGACGATGGCCCCCGTCTGCGTCCGCCAGTCGGCCGTGCTCTCCGGCGTCAGTCTTAACCGGCGCGCGAGGCCGAAGTCCGTCACCTTCGGGATTGCGGATTGAAAGGCGGCTTTCGCCCCCTCGGCCACCGTCCTGGCCGAGGTTTTAGAGTCCGAAATCCGAAATCCGAAATCCGAAATGGGGTCGGCGAGGAGGATGTTGGCCGGCTTCAGGTCCCGGTGCAGGACGTTCCCCTCGTGGGCGTGGTGGACGGCCCGGGCCACGTCGGCGAGCAGGCGGGCGGCGACTCGCGGCGGTAGCGGCCCCTCGGAGAGCTGCTGCGAGAGCGTGCGGCCGGCGACGTACTCCATCACGATGTACGGCAAGCCGTTCTGGTGCCCGACCTCGAACACGGTGACGATGTTCGGGTGCTTCAACTTGGCGGCCGCCTCGGCCTCGGCCAAGAACCGCGCCCGGTCCGTCTCGGACGACAGCCGGGCCTCCCGCATTAGCTTGACGGCCACCAGCCGGTTGAGCGACCGCTGCCGGGCCTTGTAGACGACGCCCATGCCGCCGCGGCCGAGTTCTTCGATCACTTCGTAATCGCCGACGGCCGTCGGCGGCGGCGGGGCCGTCTCCGGCCCGTTGTACCCGACCGTGGCCGGCAGCCCGGCCGGCCCGGGCGTGTTGGCGAAGGCGGCCGCGAATTGGGCCGTCGCCCACAGGGCGCGCAGCTCGTCCGCGATGTCCGGGTGGTCCTTCGCGGCCCGCTCAATGTCGGCCGACTGGCCGAGCCGTTGCCGCTCGCCGAGGTCGGCCAAAACGAGCGCCAGCCGGTCGTCGGCGGAGGCGGGAGATTCGACGGCGTGCATGGGGGTATTGTACGGGCGCGGGGCGGGCGTTTAGCCGCGACGCGGAGTCTTCGGAGCGGAGCGCGGCCGCCCCGCGGCCGGCAATTCCCGACGAACCCTTGATCACCCGACGCCCAAGCCAAGAAAGACGGAATGCCGTAGGTTCCGCGGCGGTCCATCGGACGTTGCCCGAATCCATTTTCGCCGAACTCAATCCGCGTGTAAAATGTCCGCACAGGCCTGTATGAGAGACGATTCATGCCGGAACTAACTCTGGAAGCCTTGGCCGCCCGCGTGGCCTCGCTCGAACTGAAAGTCGCCACCCTCACCGGCGTCGTCCCCCCGACGCGCGACTGGCGGAGCGTCGTCGGCATCTCGGAGGAGACGGAGTTCTCCCGTCAAATGCGGGCCGAAATGGAGGCCATTCGGGAAGCCGATCGAAAGGCCGCCCGTGAGGGAACCGCGGAATGATCCTCTTGGACTCCGACCACCTCAGCGTCCTCCGGTATCCCACCGGCGACCGCGCCCTCCGACTCACCGGCCGGCTTGCCTTGACCACCGACACGCCCGTCGGCACCACGGTGGCAAACGTCGAGGAGTCCATGCGGGGTTGGCTCGCCGCCATTGCCAAAGAACGCCAGCCGCGCCGGCAGATACCGGCGTACCGTGAACTGGCCGAACTGTTCGCTTTTTTCAGTGGTTTCCACATCGCCTTGTTCGATGAGGCGGCAGCCGACCTCTTCTCCGGCTTCTCCGGCTTCTCCGGCATTAATATCGGGGCGATGGACCGCAAGATCGCCGCCATCGCAATCGTCCAAGGCGCCCTTCTCCTCACCGCCAACCGCCAAGACTTTGAGCAAGTCCCCGGCCTTCGGTTCGAGAATTGGATGGACCCGTGAAGCAATCGGCCGGGGGATAAGGTTGCCTTCGCGACGGCTAGCCCGCGCTCCGCTCCGAAGCGTCGCGTCGCGGCTAAACAAATCAGGCCCCCAGAACAGGTCGGAACCCGATTCCGGACCGCGCGCCTCTAATTCCGACCTATGATTACATTCTCCCCGTTTCCCGACCTCCGAATCGACGTTGACCCCATGAACAGCAATTATTGGGCGCTGCTGCCGATGCTCCTGGCCGCGGTCCCCGGCCTGGCCCAGGACGCGGCGAAGACCGGTGGCCCGGAGGTCCTCAAGCAACTCAACGTGAGTTACAACGACGCCAAGGACGCCGACCCGGTCCGGCACAAGTTGGACGTGTTCACGCCCAAGGGCGTCAAGGACTTCCCGCTGATGATGTTCGTCCACGGCGGGTCGTGGGCGTCCGGCAGCAAGGACTTGTACTCGGCCCTCGGCGAGACGTTCGCCAAGCAGGGCGTCGGCGTCGTCATCATCAACTACCGCCTGTCGCGGGCCGACAACACGGTGAAGCACCCGGACCACATCAAGGACGTGGCCAAGGCGTTCGCGTGGATGAAGGCCAACGCGGCCAAGCTGGGGGCCGACGAGAAGAAGTTGTACGTCGCCGGGCACTCGGCCGGCGGCCACCTCGTCTCCCTGTTGGCGACCGACGAGCAGTACCTGAAGGCCGAGAAGTGCTCGGCGGCCGACATCCGCGGCGTCATGCCGATCAGCGGGGTGTACAGCATCGCCAGCGTCGTGCCGGTGTTCCACCGGCCGTTCGGCCAGGAGACGGAAGCCTGTCTGGCCGCCTCCCCCGTCACGCACGTGCGGGAGTCGCTGCCGCCGTTCCTCGTTGCCTACGGGGACGCCGACTTCCCGACCCTCGACAAGATGGCCGAGGAGTTCGGCAAGAAGCTCAAGGCCCAGAAGAACGACGTGACCGTGATGAAGTTGGAGAAGCGGAACCACTTTAGCATCATCATCAACTTGGCGGTGAACGCCCAAGACCCGCTGACGCAGGCGATGGTGAACTTCGTGACGAAGAAGTAGGAACGAAGAGAAGATTTTTTAGCCACGGATCGAACACGGATGAAACACGGATAAAGGCCAAAGTCACAAAGCATTTCTAAAACCGACGACGGATGAAAACCGAGATGCGACACGGATGAGGAGCCAATGCTCTTTGTTCCGTGTCGCATCCGTGCCTATTATCCGTCTTGGTTTTCGATTTAGAACGGATTTCGCTTTCTGCCTTTATCCGTGTTTCATCCGTGTTCGATCCGTGGCTAAAAAGTCTTCTCTTCTCCCTACTTCTTTGTCACCACTTTCAATTTCACCTTATCCGCGATGAACGTCTTCTCCCCGGCGGTGGCGAAGCGGATGCGGATTTTTCTCAGGGCGCCGTAGCCGCTCACGTCCGTCACGGTGCCGATGCCGTACTGTTCGTGCTGGACGAGTTGGCCCTTCGCGTAGTCGCCGTCGGCCCGCGTCTCGACGGCGTGGCGGCCGGCGGCCGGCAGCGGGGCGCGGACGCCGGTGTCGGCCCACGCCGCCGCGGCGGCTGTTGAACCGCCGCGCCACTGGTCGTGGCCGGGGACGCGGCCGCCGTGGGCGCGCATGTCCACGGTCTGCACGTCGTCCGGCATCTCCTCCAAGAACATGCTCGGGATGGCGTACAGCGTCTGGCCGCGGAAGTCCCGCAGGCGGGCGTGGCACAGGTACACTTCCCGCATCGCCCGCGTGATGCCGACGAACGCGACGCGACGCTCCTCCTCCAAGTCTTCCCGCTTGTCCGGGGCCAGGCTGCGCTCGCCCGGCAAAATGCCCTGCTCCATCGCCACGATGTACACGACCGGGAACTCCAGCCCCTTCGAGGCGTGCAGCGTCATCACGGAGACGCGGTCCTGCGTCTCGTCGTGAGAGTCGATGTCGCTGGCCAGCGTGATCTGCTCCAGGAAGTCGCGGGTGCTGCGCGTCCCCTCCTCGCCGTTGAACTGCATGGCCGACGTAATGAGTTCCTCGATGTTGGCCAGGCGTTCCTCGTCCTCGTCGGTCCCGCCGTCTTGCAGACTCTTGCGGTAGCCGGACTTGTCCAGCACCTCGCGGATCAGCGCTTCGGGCGGGAGGTCCAGTTGCTCTCGCAGCGTGTGGATCAGCGCGTGGAACTGCCGGATGCCGTCGCGGGCCTTCCCCTTGATGTCCGTGACGCGGTGAATCTGCCCGGCGGCCTCCATCAGGTTCACTTGGTGCTCGTCCGCGAAGATTTGCAGGCGGTCGAGCGACACCTTGCCGATGCCGCGCGGCGGCTCGTTGACGGCCCGCAGGAACGACAGGTTGTCCTGCGGGTTGACGAGCAGCCGCAGGTACGCCAATACGTCCTTGTTTTCCTTGCGGTCGAAGAACGCCAGCCCCTTCACGATCTGGAACGGCACCGCGTGCTTGATGAACGCCGCTTCGAGCGACCGCGTCAGGGCGTTCATGCGCACGAAGATGGCCACGTCCTTGTACCCGTGCTTCTTCGCCGCCACGTTCCGCTTGATCTGCTCGACAACCAGGTTGGCCTCGTCCAGCCCGGTGTCGAACGTCAGAATGCGGACCGGCTCCCCCTCGGCGTTGTCGGTGATTAAGGGCTTCTTCTTGCGGAGCTTGTTGTTCTCGATCAGGTGGGCGGCGGCCCGCAGAATGGCCGGCGTGCTGCGGTAGTTCTTCTCCAAAGTAATGACGCGAGCGTCCGGGAAGTCCCGCTCGAAGTCCAAGATGTTGCGGATGTCCGAGCCGCGCCAGCGGTAGATGGCCTGGTCCGGGTCGCCGACGACGCACAGGTTGCGGTGATCCTTGGAAAGGTTGCGGGCGATCTCGTACTGGGCGCTGTTGGTGTCCTGGTACTCGTCCACCATCACGTACTTGAAGCGCTGGTCCAACTCGGCCCGCAGTTCCTCGTTGTGCCGCATCATCAGCGCGGGGACGTACAGCAGGTCGTCGAAGTCCATTGCGTTCGCCTCGCGCAGCTTGCGCTGGTAGACGGCGTAGACCGTCGCCACCGTCTGCGTGAAGAAGTCCCCGCTGCTAGCCAGGTACTTCTCGGGCGTCTGTAACTGGTTCTTGGCCTTGCTGATGGCCGAGCCGATGCGCTCCGGGGTGAAGCTCTTGTTGTCCAGCCCGGCGACGTCGAGGGCCAGCTTCACGATCTTGGTGCGGTCGTCTTGGTCGTAGATGGTGAAGTTCCGGTCCAGCCCGACGCGGTCGCCGTAGAAGCGCAACAGCCTGGCCCCGAGCGCGTGGAACGTGCTGATGAGGACGCCGTGGCCCGGCACCAGCGCGTCCACCCGACTCTTCATCTCGCGGGCGGCCTTGTTCGTGAACGTGATGGCCAGGACGTTGCTGGCCCGGACGCCCTGGTGCAGCAGCCACGCGACGCGGCGGGTAATGACGCGGGTCTTCCCGGACCCGGCCGCCGCGAGGATGAGCAGCGGCCCGTCCTTGTGCGTGACGGCCTCCTGCTGCGGCCACGTGAGGTCGGTCAGGAGGTCGAACGGCGTACCCTGCGACATGCCCGCGCCCTTGGGTTTCGGATAGGATGAGCGAACGGGTAGTTTATGCGGCGGGCGGGAAACTGTTTAGCCGCGACGCGACGCTTCGGAGCGGAGCGCGGGGCGCACGCCGAGAAAGACATTTTTTAGCCACAGATCGAACACGGATGACACACGGATAAAGACCAAAGGCAAACGACGTGTCGAAAGCCGAAGACGGATGAAGAACGGATTGACACGGTCACCCGCGGCCTCTTCTTGGCTGCTCCGTGTCTCATCCGGTTTTCCATCGGTCTTGGTTTTTGAACTGCCTTTGCTTTGGTCTTTGTCCGTGTCTCATCCGTGTTCGATCTGTGGCTAAAACGGTTTTGATTTTGGGTTTCGGCCCACGCTCCGCTCCGAAGCGTCGCGTCGCGGCTAAACGGTTGTCGCAGGGATCACACATGGCCATCGTCGGCCTCGGGACGGAAATCGTCGAGTGCGCCCGCGTGCGGACGCTCATCGAGCAGCACGGGGAGCGGTTCCTCGCGCGCGTGTACACGTCGGCCGAAATCCGGTGGTGCCAGTCCCGCAAGAATTCGACGGAGCAGTTCGCCGCCCTGTGGGCCGCCAAGGAGGCGGTGTTCAAGGCCGTCGGCTTGCACAACCGGGCCGGGGCGGTGTGGACGCAGGTGGAAGTGGAGTACAAGCAAGGCGTCCCGCGGGTGACGCCGCGGGGCACGGTGAAAGATCACCTCAACGCGGTGGGCATCGGAACCGTGCTTCTCACCACCGCGCACACCCGCCATGC
Organism: Zavarzinella sp.; assembly: GCA_043744795.1. GTDB lineage: Bacteria > Planctomycetota > Planctomycetia > Gemmatales > Gemmataceae > Zavarzinella. The sequence continues at coordinate 21,221 of JAYTTY010000382.1, forward strand.
GGCGACGGCGACGGCGATCGCCCTGAAAAGCGACGGGTGACAAAGTAGCAGAGAAGAACTTAACCACAGAGGACACAGAGAACACAGAGGAAA
>JAYTTY010000383.1:0-5483 GCA_043744795.1 Zavarzinella sp.
AACCGCCAAGGCGCCAAGACGCCAAGGAAAACCATTTCAATATTTGTCTTTCTTGGCGTCTTGGCGCCTTGGCGGTTCCATCTCTTTTTCGCACTTACAGCCCTTCGACTTCCCAGCCCTTGCGGTATTGCTTCCGCACGTACTTGTTGGCCTCTTCGAGGTTGGTTACTTTCATCTTCGCCGGGTCCCACGTCAGTTCCTTGTTGGGGAAGCGCGTCGCCAGGCAGCCGAGGAGAACGGTTTCGGTCAGCGGGCCGGCATAGGCGAACGGGGCGCTCGTCTGGCCGTTGCCGCGGACGGCTTCCACGAATTGCAGGTAGTGGTTGTCCCCCTTCACCATCGAGAGCTTGCGGTCCTTCAGGCCGTCGCCGATGAGGATGGGCATGCCACCGTAGGGGGAGAACATGACGCCGTCCGTGCCGAAGTAGATGGAGCCTTGGTCGGGGAGTTTGTGGCTGCCGATGGCGGCGACCACGCCTTGCGGGGGCCGGCGGACGCCATCGTACCACGTCAGCGTCACGGTCTCGGTGGTGACCTTAGTGCCGGGGTAGGTGTACTTCACTTCGGAGCCGATGCCCCAACTGTCCGCGTTGGGGGCGCTGCCCAGGCTGACGATGCCGGTCGGCTTGGTGAGTTCCAGGGCGCCGAACACCGGGTCGAGGATGTGGCAGCCCATGTCCCCGAAGGTGCCGGTGCCGAAGTCGAGCCGCTTCCGCCAGACGCCGGGTTGGTAGTAGCCCGCGATGTACGGCCGGTCGGCCGCCACGCCGAGCCACTTGTCCCAGTCGAGCTTGTCGGGGACTTTGTCTTCGCGGGCCGGCCGGGGATTCTTGTCGCCCCAGTCCTTACCGCTCCAACTGTGGACTTCCTTCACCTTGCCGATCACGCCGTCCCGGATGCTCTGGACGATGGTGCGGTGGAAGTCGGCCGAGTGGAGTTGAATGCCCATCTGCGAGATGACCTTCTTCTCGGCCGCGACTTCGGTGAGCCGGCGGGCCTCGTAGATCGTCTGCGTCAACGGCTTCTGCGTGTAGACGTGCAGCCCGCGCTGCATGGCCCGCATGGTGATCGGGGCGTGCATGTGGTCCGGCGTGGACACGTTGCAGGAGTCCAGTTGCTTTTCCTTGTCGAGCAGTTCCCGCCAGTCCTGATAGACGCGGATGTCCGGGAACCGCACCTTCAACTTCTCGGCCGTCCCCAAGTCCACGTCCGCGACGGCGACGAGCTTGAGGTTCTTGCTGGCCGTCAGTGACCCGATGTCGGCCGCGGCCATCCCGCCGGCCCCGAAGCTGGCGTGGTACAGCGTCTCACTCGGGGCGGCCGTGGCGTGCTTGCGGAACACGAACGGGGCGACGGCCGCGGCGAGCATGGTCTTGATGGAGTCGCGGCGGGAAAGCAGCGGAGAGTCGGCCATGAAATGCGTCTCACATGGGTGCGGGCGGCGGGGAAGTAAGTATAGCCGACAACGGGCCGGGAGACCATCGGCCAAGGGCCGGACTTGTAAGCCGCGACGCGGAGGCTTTGCGGAGAGGAGCGCGTCCCACGAATGTCACCGAAGTCCGCCGACCCGTATGCTATCCCGCACCATTAATCCCATTCGCCGGAGGGCTTCGGGTGCTGGCCGACAACCTGTTCCTCAAGATCATCGAGAAGAAGATCCCCGCCAAGATCGTCCACGAAGACGACCTGTGCTTGGCGTTCGACGACATCAACCCGCAGGCGCCGACGCATGTGATCATCATCCCCAAGAAGGTGATCCCCACCCACGCGGACGTGACGACGGCCGACAAAGAAGTGTTGGGCCACATGCACGTCGTCGCCCAAAAACTGGCCGCCGACTTAGGCTTGGTTGACGGGTACCGACTCGTCATCAACTGCAAGGAAGCCGGGGGCCAGACGGTGCCGCACTTGCACATGCACCTGTTGGGCGGGAGGGATTTGGGCTGGCCGCCGGGGTGACGCTGGTACAGTGAACAATCAAGCGAGCCGAGCGGCGTAAGCCGCCGGGTAGTGAGCCGAGGCCCAACACCCGGGGCCTCACGGCCCTCGGCTCACCAAGCAAGTGGGCTGCCATCAGTACCCCGCCAAGTGCCGCGACGTTTGCAGGTGCGTGAAGTAACTTTCCGAGATGCGGTCGGAGAGCGTCGGCAACTCGGTGATGAGGCGATCGAGCAACTGCTTGAGGTCGCCTCTCGCCCCTCTCCCCGAGGGGCGGGCCAGTTGGTCCACGTCGGCGAGGCGCAGGGCCGTGAGGGTGGAGAGCATCACGCGCTGTTCCGGGGTGCGGGCGGCCCGGCCGGGAAGTTGCGGCAGGCGGTTCACGTCGTCGGCGAGGCAGGCCATTTGGAAGCCGAGCGAGCGGGGGTTGGCCTCGTCGAGCAACAATAAGTCAAGGACGGCCGCGGCCTCCACGCCGCCGAGGTAGCGGCGGCGGTAGGTCATCGAACTGTCGGCCACTTCCAGCAGCGCTTCGAGGACCGGGCCTTCGGGCGCGGCGGGGTACGTCAGCGACTCGCGGATCAGGGCGCCGATTTGCAGGGAGCGTTCCAGGCGCCGGCCCATGTCGAGGAACTGCCACGCCAAGCCGCGCGTCATGCTGTCGGCCGCCAGGCCGCCGAACGCGGCCAGGCCCAGCACGGTTTTGTTCAAGGCGTCGAGCGCTTCGCGCAGGCCGGGGCGGAGGCCGGCCGGCGGGGCGTCGAGTTCCAGCCCGCTCAGGACGCGCCACATGTCCGTCGAGATGCGGTCGCGCACCGTGGTCGCCACGCGGGCCTGAATGTCCAAGATGTTCGCGAGACTGCCGGGCCGCTTGGCGTCGAACACCGTGGCCAGCACTTGCGGCTCCGGGTCGGCGGCCAGGCGCACTTCCGTCCCCACGCCGAACAGGCCGGTGTGGGCGTCAGTCGTGTAGGCCAGCGCCCGCAGCAGGATCGGGAGTTCCGGCACGTCGCCGGGGACGGCCGTGTCCGTCAGCCGGGCGATGACCTCCCGCAGCAGCCGCGTGATGGCCTCGGCCCGCTCCGCGTACCGGCCCAGCCAGAACAGGTTGTCGGCGACGCGACTCGGCAAGTCCCCGCCGCCGCGCGTGATGGCCGCGGCCCGGCCGGCGGCCGGCAACATGCTGAACGTGTTGACCGGCCCGGCCGACAAGACCCACGTGTCTTTCGCCCGCCCGCCGCGCTGCATGGAGACTTCCAGCGCCTCGGCCGACGCGCTCACGCGCGTCAGCCCGCCGGGCATTACCGTGAAGGAGTTGTCGGCCGCCGTCAGGTAGGTGCGCAGGACCATCTGCCGCGGCTCAGTGCCGTCGCCGGCGAGCGTCGGCACGGTGGACAAGTCCACCAGTTCCTGCCCGACGTACAGGTGCGGCTTGGCCCGGATGCGGGCGGCCAGCGCGGCTTGGTCGTCCCGCGACAACTCGGCCGCGAACGCCACCGACCGCCGGGCCGCCGGGAACGTGGCCTTGATGACCATGTTCGGCAGGTTGGCCAACACGTGCGACAGCCCGGCCGGGTCGCCGCACCACCACGTCGGCACGGTCGGCAGTTTCAGTTCTTCGCCCAACAACCGTCGGCACAATTGCGGCAAGTACGCCCCGAGCGCGGGGGACTCGGCCAGCCCGGAGCCGAGCGCGTTGGCGACCGTCACGCCGCCGGTGCGCACGGCTTGCACCAAACCGGGCACGCCGAGGAAGGAGTCTTGCCGAAGCTCCAACGGGTCGCAGTAGTCGTCGTCGAGCCGGCGCAGGATCACGTCCACGGGTTGCAAACCGCCGAGCAAACGCAGGTAGACGCGGTTGTCCCGCACGGTCAGGTCGCCGCCTTCGGCCAGCGTGTACCCCAAGTAGCGGGCGAGGAAGGCGTGTTCAAAGTACGTCTCCGAGTACGGCCCCGGCGTGAGCAGCACCACGAACGGGTTGTCGCGGTTGCGGGGCGCCGCCGCCCGCAGCGTGTCGCGGAACGTGCGGAAGAACAGCGCGAGCCGTTGCACCCGGCAATCACGGAACGTCTCCGGCAACATGCGCGAGACGACGATGCGATTCTCGAGCGCGTACCCGGCCCCGGACGGGTTTTGCGTGCGGTCCCCGAGGGCGATCACGCGGCCGTCGGCCCCGCGGCCGAGGTCGGCCGCGTACAGGAACAGGAACCGCCGGTCCGGCGGCACGAAGCCGTGACACGCCCGCAAGAATTGTGGATTCGGAAACACCAGTTGGGAAGAGACGACCCCCTCGCGGATCACCTTCTGCGGCCCGTACAAGTCGGCCAGCAGGGCTTCGAGTAGCATCGCCCGCTGGATCAGGCCGACGCCGATTTGCCGGGCCTCGCTGGCCGAGATGACGAGCGGGATCGGGTCGAGTTGCCACGGCCGGTCCAGCCCGGCCGGGTCGCCGTAGACGTTGTAGGTGACGCCGTTCTCGTGGATGAGCTGCCGGGCCTCGGTCCACCGCCGCCCGAGTTCGCCGGCCCCAAGGCCGCGCAGCGACCGCACCAGTTCCTGACTGTGCGCCCGCGGCAGCGGCCCTGGGGCGAACAGCTCATCGAACCGGCGGGCCGGGCGGTAGCGGTCAAACGTGGGGTCGGCCGCCGGGGCCGGCGGGCCGTTGGGCGCGGGGAAAGACGACATCGAGGCGCGGATCTCCGAATCGGCGGGACCGTCACGGGTACGGAGAGATGCGATTCAGTATAGGGGATGCCGCCGAGCCGTCGCCCCACGGCTCAACCGTCTTCGAGACTTCCCCAACTATGGATCGCCACGAACCTGCGCGATTTGCCCCGGCCCTGTTAGCCGCGACAGAAGCCGCATGCCCTGGATTCTCACGTCGCCTGTTCTCGATCTCGCACGTACTTTGCGATACCCTACAGAGACAGGAGGAATGATCCCATGACCCGCGCCGCGACCGCCGCCCCGCCAGTTGCCATTGATGTCGCCGTGACGCTCACCGCGATCGTCCGCCCGGAACCCGACGCCGGCGGCTACTCGGCCTCCATCCCCGCGCTCCCCGGCTGTCATACCCAAGGTGAAACCTTGGACGAGGTTCGCGCCAACCTCCGCGAAGCCGCCGACGGGTGGCTCGCCGTCGCTCACGACGACGCCCTCGCCCTTGACGCCGCGCGGGGGGCCGAGTGAAGATCATTTCCGGGAAACGAATGTGCCGCATCCTGGAGCAGCGCGGCTGGACGCTCGCCCGCATCAACGGCAGCCACCATATCTATCGCCACGCCGCCACTGGGCGTCGGACCGTCGTGCCCGTCCACGGGAATCAGGATTTGAAGCCCGGCACCCAACGCGAGATCATGCGCGACGCCGGCTTGACCGACGACGATCTGTGACAGAGTCGAATCTCACGGCACCCTCCGCAGTTTGAACCCAGCCTTGTGAGCCGCGACGCGGAGGCTTTGCGGAGAGGAGCGCGTTCCGCGGCAGTCGCCGAACGCCGAAACTTGCCGACACGGGTGGCGCGTTCTGAACGCGCTCCTCTCCGC
>JAYTTY010000384.1:0-5474 GCA_043744795.1 Zavarzinella sp.
GTGCGCGCCGTGAGCCGAACGGAGGCCGCCAAGGACGCGACGACGAGAGGAACGCTCAAGACCACAAGACAACAGGATTACTCGGACAGGCTCCTAGGCAACCCGCCGAGGTGGTGGTTAATAATCACCGCTCTTGTGGCGAATGTGATGGCCTTGGCGGATAATCGGTGACAGGAGGGCAACCTCGCGGACGGCGACAGCCCGGGTTGAGGGATTCAGATGTGGGAAACGGAAAGTGCCTGAAATAAGGCTCGGGCAATGGACTGCATCCAACAGGAGTCGAACCTGTAACCTTCGGTTTCGTAGACCGATGCTCTATCCAGTTGAGCTATGGATGCTTCTGCGTTCAGTTTAGGGGCCGGCGTACTCGCGTCAACCCGACGGAGCCAATTCTGCCGCCGCGGGTCCGCGGCGGGGCAAAATAGGAAAGCGGCGCCGATTCTCGGAGCGGTTCCCAACATTCCCGGGGGACGTGTTGTTCGCCCGGCTTGTGTCGTCGGCCGCGGCGGGCCGATCAGAGACGGGAGAAGAAAACCGCTCGTTCGCGGCGGCTGGGATTCAAGGAGGAACTCATGCTCGGACGGAAGATGTACCCATTGGCGGTCGCCCTCGGTCTGTGGACCGGCGGCGCGGCGATGGCGGAGCCGAAGGCCCCGGCGACGAAGCCGGCCCCGGTGAAGGTGGACAACCAAAAGCTGGCCGACACGGTGGCAGCCAAGCTGAAGGCCAGCGGCGTCATCAAGGGTGCCAAGATCGGCATCGAGGCCCAAGGCGGGACGGTGGTCCTGTCCGGCACTGTGACCAGCCAAAAGCAGCACGAAGACATCCTGCGGGCCGTCACGGGCGTCGAAGGGGTCACGCGCATCGAGAGCGAGATCCAGGCCCCGATCCCGGCCCCGGCCGGCGTCCCGGTCGTCCCGGCGAGCGCCAAGACGAAGCCGACTCCGGCCGCCCAGCCAATGCCGGTCAAGGCCCCGGCCGCCCAACCGAGCAACATCATCCGCACCGGCGGCGAAGCCGAGCAAGGCCCGGGATTCATTCCCCCGGCCGGCCCGCAAGGCGGCCCGTACCCGTTCCCGCCCAACGGCGCGGCCCAAGTGAGCCAAGACCCGGTCCCGCTGAACGGCCAACCGGCGTTCGCCCCGCTCGACCCGAGCGGCCCGCGGCTGCCCCCGAACGCGTGGCCGACCTACGCCCCGTACAACAATATGTCCCGCGTGGCGTACCCGGCGGCCTACCCGTACAACGCCTTCCCGTACATCGGGCCGTTCTACCCGTTCCCGAAGGTTCCGCTCGGTTGGCGGAAAGTCGTCCTCGAATGGGACGACGGCCACTGGTACATGGGCCGCCTGCAAGCACCGCACGACCACTGGCGTGTGAAGTTCTGGTGATCCATGAAAGCCCCGCGACGCCGTCGCGGGGCTTTCTGTGTTTCCGCCTGTCTCACTTCCGACGTGGCAACCTCCCGACGCCGCGCCCATAATCACAACATGAACCCTTCCGCCATCCTCGGCCCCCGCGGCAGCGTCGCCAAATTCTGGCCGGACTTCGAGAGCCGGCCCGAGCAATTGGACATGGCGACGGCCGTGGCCGACGCCATCGAGAATGAGCGCCACTTGATGGTCGAGGCGGGCACGGGCGTCGGCAAGTCGTTCGCGTACTTGGTGCCGGCGATCCAGGCGGTCGTCGCCAAAAAGGACTTCCGCGTCGTCGTCTCGACGAACACGATCAACCTCCAAGAACAGTTGGTCAACAAGGACATCCCGTTCTTGCAGTCGGTGTTCTCGGAGCCGTTCAAGGTGTCGCTCGTCAAGGGCCGGGGGAATTACCTCAGTCTCCGGCGGCTGCGTGGCGCGCAGCAGAAGGCGCTGGCCCTGTTCCCGGAAGTCAGCCTCGCCACGCAGTTGAACGAAGTCGGCAAGTGGTCCCGCCGCACCGCGGACGGCAGCCGGGCCGACTTGGGCTTCGCCCCGTCGCCGGCCGTGTGGGACGCGGTCGAAAGCGACTCCGGCAACTGTCTCGGCAAGAACTGCCCGGACAACGCCCGCTGCTTTTACTTCAAGGCCCGCCGCGGCATTTACTCGGCGCAAATCCTGATCGTCAACCACGCCCTGTTCTTCAGCGACTTGGCCCTGCGGCAGTCCGGGGCCAACATGCTGCCGGACTACCAAGCCGTGATCTTCGACGAGGCCCACACCATCGAGGACGTGGCCGCCGACCACCTCGGCCTCCAGATCACGCAAGGCGGGCTGGAGTACCAGTTAAACAAACTGCTCTCCCAACGGCAGAACAAGGGCATCCTCACCGCCCTCGGCGACAACGAGAGCATGAAGCAGGTGGACCGTGCCCGCTTCGCCGCCGACCAGTTCTTCCAGAACGTCCGCATGTGGACCGAGCGGGCCGAGCCGCGCTTCAACGGCCGTGTACGCCAGCCGGGCATTGTCGCGGACATCGTGGGGGAGGAATTGGTTAAGCTCACCACGCACCTCACGCGGTTGGCCAGTCAGTATTCCTCGGAAGAAGACAAGATGGAACTAATGTCCCCGGCCGCCCGCCTGGCGGGGATCGCCGGGGCGATTGACGCATGGGTCAACCAGAAGTTGCCGGAACAAGTGTACTGGATTGAACAACAAGGCGGTGCCCACCCGCGCGTCTCGCTGGCCAGCGCGCCGATCAACGTCGGCGAGATTCTGAAGAAGCAACTCTTCGACAAGGTGCCCACCGTGATCGCCACCAGCGCCACGCTAAGTTCCGGCGGCAATCGCGGCTTCGAGTTGTACCAGAATCGCCTCGGCATGACGGAAGCCAAGACCCTGCACCTCGGCAGCCCGTTCGACTACCGTCGGCAAGTGCAACTGCACCTGTGCCGGGAGATGCCGGACCCGTCAACCCTCACGCCGCAGTACGAGCAGGAAGTGATTCGCCGCCTGCCGGAAACGATCCAGCGCACCGCGGGCCGGGTCTTCGTGCTGTTCACCAGTTACCAGTTCTTGCAACGGGCCGCCAAGGAACTGCGGCCGTGGTGTCAACGCGAAGGCTTCACGCTCTTCGTGCAAGGGGACGGGTTGCCGCCGGGGAAAATGCTCGCGGAGTTCCGCACGGCCAAGCGGCCCGTGCTGCTGGGCGTGGACAGTTTCTGGCAGGGCGTGGACGTGAAGGGGGAAGCCCTGTCGCAAGTGGTCATCACCAAACTGCCGTTCGCCGTGCCGGACCGGCCGCTGACGGAAGCCCGCATTCAGAAGATCGAAGAGCAGGGGGGCAGGCCGTTCTTCGACTACCAAATCCCGCAGGCGATCATCAAGTTGAAGCAGGGCTTCGGCCGGTTGATCCGCACCAAGACTGACACCGGGGTCGTGACCCTGTTCGACCCGCGCGTGTTGAGCAAGGGCTACGGCAAGCAGTTTTTGGCGGCGCTGCCGGAGTGCGACTTGTGGATCGACGGGGTGAGACAAACGGCGGGCTCGGCGGTCGTTTAGGCGAGACGGTCTTGTAAGCCGCGACGCGGAGGCTTTGCGCAGAGGAGCGCGTTCAATGGCTGTCACCGAAATCCGATGGCCGCCGGGTGCGTGTGACAATCTCTGGACGCGCTCCTCTGCGCAAAGCCTCCGCGTCGCGGCTTACAAATCCCGGGCCGGAGGTTGAAGTCATCTTTCCCCTCTGGCTCCCCGCCCCAAAATTTCCGACAATCAAACCAAAGAACTCGCCCTCGTCGTCGTTCACCCTCTCATACCCCATCGCGGTGGAACCCCCATGTGCCGCCTCCTTTGCCTTCTGCTCGCCCTGCCGTCGCTGGCCTTCGCCCAAGCGAAGCCGGGGACGAACTACGCCTTCCTCGTCTCTTGCGGGGAGAAGTACAACAAGTCCCAGTTGCACCCGTTGCCGAAGTCGTTCCGGGACGTGGACGACTACCGCAAGGCTCTTCTGGCGACCGGCTTCGACGACGACAACATCGTGTTCCTGCACGACGGGACGGACAGCCCGCTGCGGTTCATGCCGGAGAAGGGCAAGATTCTGAAGGAGTTAAAGCTGTTGCTCGCGTCCATCGAGGCCAAGGATACGCTGGTCGTCGCCCTGAGCGGGCACGGCCTGCACTTCACGGGGGACAAGACGAGCTACTTCTGCCCGCTGGACGCCAAGGTGACGGACAAGACGACGATGATCCCCATGGACGGGGACGGGGGCCTGTTCCCGCTGTTAAAGACGTGCAAGGCGAAGCGGAAGTTGCTGGTGGTCGGGGCGTGCCGGAACGACCCGGTGAAGGCGACGCTGGCGGCGGAGCAAGTGGACTTGGACTTGCTGGACCCGGACGAGGTGCCGGAGGGGATCGTCGCCCTGTACTCGTGCAAGGCGGGGCAGAAGTCGTGCTTCGAGGCGCAGAAGGACCGCACCTTCTTCTACGACCACTTGGTGCGGGCGTGGCAGGGGGAGTACCACCCCGGCGAAGACAAGGTGAGTCTGGAAGCCATTTTCGACAAGGTGAAGACGAAGACGAGCGCCGCAGTCCGGCGCGAATACGCGGAGGCTCAAGTGCCAGAAGTGCGGCGGGAGTATCAAGGGGAATGGCTGGTGAGTCGGGGGAATGCGTCGTCGAGGCCCGTGCCGGTGGCCGATCACCCGCGGGCGGGGGAGGAACGTGACTTCGAGATCTACAAAGGGGTGAAGATGAAGTTCTGCTGGATCCCGGCGGGGAAGGAGACGTTGGGATCGCCGGTCGGCGAAAAGAGCCGAGGAATTGACGAGAAGGAACATGCGTTTGAGACGAAGGGATTCTGGTTGGGGAAGTACGAGGTGATGCAGTCGGAGTGGCAGGGGGTGACCGGAGACAACCCGAGCGAGTTCAAAGGGGCGCGATTGCCGGTGGAGACGGTGAACTGGGAGGATTGCCAGAAGTTCCTGGCGAAGTGCGCAGTGAAGGCGATGAAATTGAAATTGCCTCACGAGGACGAATGGGAGTATGCGTGTCGTGGCGGGAAAGGAAACAAGCAAATGTTTCCCTGGGGCGATGAGTTGGACATGAACAAGGCAAACTACGACGGGACTGTCATTTTCGTAGCGACGGCAAAAGGCGGCATGTACAAAGGTAAAACGACGGACGCGGGGAGTTACGAAAAGTCGGCTCCTCACCCGTGGGGACTGTGTGACATGCACGGGAACGTTTCGGAGATTTGTGAAAATTTGTACACGGGAGAGGGTTCGTTACGGGTGAGTCGAAACGCGAGTTGGAGAAGCCTCGACTACTACTGCCGGTCGGCGAGTCGTACCGGGTACAACCCGACGGTCCGTCTCAACGACCTCGGTTTTCGGATTGCCTTAGGTCCCTAATTCCGTTGGTCATGGGTGGCGGTCATTCCCCAAGCGCCGACACGACGTTCCGCGACGAAAGCGAGCCGAGCGACGTAAGTCGCCGGGTGACTTCCCGTGGGCGACGACCTCTTGCCCGCGGGAAGTCACCCGGCGACTTACGTCGCTCGGCT
>JAYTTY010000385.1:0-5471 GCA_043744795.1 Zavarzinella sp.
GGCTGGATCACGCTCTGGCGCGGCTGGGCCCGACTCCACCCCCTCATCCGATACCACTTGTCAATGACAAAGATGTGATGAACTGTCAGCGCTTACGCTTCTGGCTCGCCTTCCTCTCTGCGCTCGGTCACAGCCCGGCCGCTTCCCGCAATTCGGCCGCGGCTTTATGCGTCGCGGTCACGATTGCCGCTTCCCAATTCGGATCGTCCGGCTTGAAGGGGAACGTGACGCCCCGGGAACTGTTGACGACCCCGCCCAGCCCGTACTTGTCGAATGCGGCGGCCACGTCACTCGCGGTTCCCCCCTGCGCCCCGTAGCCGGGGACAAGGAACCATACGCCGGGCATGCGCGCCCGTAGTTCAATGAGTTCTTTCGGGTGCGTGGCCCCGACGACGGCCCCGCAGTCGCCGTAGCCGTTGGCCGCCAAGTTTTCGCCGTTCCATGCCGTCACCGCGTCGGCGACGTGTTGGTAGAGTTTTTTTCCTTCGCACTCCAAGTTCTGGAACAGCCCGCTGCCGGGGTTGCTGGTCCGCACCAGGATGAACAGCCCGCCGGCCGACTGCCGGGCGGTGGTGATGAACGGCTCGACCGCGTCCCGCCCCAAGTACGGGTTCACGGTCAGGGCGTCCGCGTGCCATACTGGCAGCGTCCGACCTTCGTGCGGCGTGCCGGCGAAGGCGGCGTCCGCGTAGGCCGAGGCCGTCGAGGCGATGTCGCCGCGCTTGGCGTCCAGAATCACGATCAGGCCGAGTTCCTTGGCCTTGGCGATCACCGCCTGCATGGCCGCCATGCCGGCCGGGCCGCACGCCTCGAAGAAAGCGCTCTGCGGCTTCACCGCGGGGACGTGTTCGGCCACCAAGTTGAGAATTTTGAGACAGAACTCGCGGTAGGCGGCGGCGACGCCCGCCAGCGTGCCGTCCGCGTGGCGGGTGCGGATTACGGCCGGCAGCGACTCCCAGCGCGGGTCCAGCCCGACGCACAGGGGGGTCCGCTTCGACAGGACCGCGTGGGCCAACCGCTCGGCGAAGGGGGTCATGGGTTTTCCTGTGGCCGGAAACGCGAAAACCCACCGGGGGCCGGTGGGTTCGTCGCTCCGGGCACCCGCGTTACTTGCCGGGCGTGTAGTTTTCCAGTTCCAGCGTGGCCTCTTGCGTCCCGAGGCTGAACTTCAACTTCACGATGCCGACGTCCTTGGCGAACCAGTATTCCACGGAGGTCTTCGTGCTGCCGATTTCCATGTCCTCGGTCTTCACGTGCAGCGTGTCGTATTCCTTGTCCTTGACCTTCAACTTTTGGGTGTCGGCTTTGAAAGTCCCCTTCACGACTTGGCCGGAGACCTTGGTGTCCACGGTCCATGCGTCCCCCGACTTGGCGTCGTTCTTGAGAAACAGGATCGGCGTCTCGGCCGACAGGCCGTTGACGACGAAGCGCTGCACGCCCTCCTTCGTGACGCCGACCGTTTCCGTCGAGGCCGGCTTGCCGCCCGCGGACGTTTCGAGCTTGTAGCAGAGGGTGTCCTTGATCTTCTCGGTGCCGACGACCTTTACCTTCACCGGGCCGCCCTGCACGGCGTAGGTCCACTCGGAGTCCTTCTTGAGCGGGTAGTACGGGTGGGCGGTCGGCGTCGCCGGGGCGTCGTCTTGGGCCGCGCCGCCGATGGCGAGGATGAGGGAAGCGGCCACGGCCAGTCCGGTCCAGCGCAACATGAGGTGTCTCCGAGCTTTCTGATAATAGTCTTACGTCGCCAGTATACTCACGGTTTGCCGGGAGCCAACGGCGCTTTCCCCGGGGTTGCTTCGGCCAGCAGCAGCGTCCCGTCGGCCAGCGGGACGAGCAGGCGCCGGTCGCCCAGCGCGACGGCCCCCCCACTGACGGCATACGGCCCGCCCGCTTGGAACAGGGGGGCCGACAGTTCCCCGGTACTCAACGCCAGCCGGCGGACCGCGTTCCGCTCCGTCACCAAGACATTTCCCCCCGCCTCGCGGCCGTGGTTCACGAACTGGCCGGCGGCCGTCCAAGTGGGCTTGTCCGCGTCGAGGCGCAGGCCGAAGGCGTGCCGATTGCCGATCACGGCGAACAGCTCAGGCACGCCGGGCACGGGGATCACCGCGTCGATCCGGTCGTTTCCCGGGAGCGGCGCGTCTTTGCCGGCGGCCGGCCACACGCGCGAGGGCGACAAGTCCGGCTTGAATTTGTCGGCGTCCCACAGGGAAAGACTCCCGGTGTGATCGGCCGTCAACATTTTGGGCGGCGCGGCGGAAACAACGAACGGCTTCCCGCGGAACTTGCCGCTTACCACAAGCCGGCCGCGGGATTCGAACCGCTTCGTCGTCGTTGACCAGTTCCAGCGGACGACCGACTTGTTGCCGTCGGTCGCCAGAAAGTCGTCGCCGGCCAACGGGGCCAAGAAGCAGGCGCTGGACGCGGGAAGGGATGTCCCGCGCCACGTCGGCCCCTCTTCCAGAATCTTCCCCCCGTCGAGCGCGAGCCGGTACAGCGTCCCGTTGTCCGCGGGCAGCACAAGGAAGCGGCCGACGACCATCGGCTCCCCCGCCAGCCCGCCGGGGGCCGGGACGAGTTGCTCGTCCACGCGGGCACCGGTGAACACCCGCAGCAGGAATTGCCGGCCCTTCTCGGAGTTCCCTTCCAATAGGACGAGGGCCGTGCCGTCCGGGCCGGGCACGAGGTCGGTCAGCGGCCGGAAGCCGACGGCCGGGGCGGCCACCATCCACCGCTCCTCGGCGTCCACCAGCCACACGGGCGTCCGGTCTTGCGTGAGCAGTCGCGTGTCCAATTTCGTCAGCCCGCCGCCTTGGTCGAGCCAAACCAAGTCGTCCCCGCGGCGGAACGGCTCGCCCTTCGCCAGCATCCCGAGTTCCCGCTGCCACACCAGCTCGCCGGATTCGGTCGAAACGGCCGTCGCCCGGAACGACCCCCCCTCTTGGGCGACGATCACCATGAGGTCGCGTCGGGCGTTCGTCTGGGCGGCTTGCACGGGTTCTCCGACGCGCAGCGCCTTGCCCGTCGGGACGAGTTTCGCCCCGTCCTTGTTGGCGAAGCCGAGGCAATGCCGCCGCAGTTCCCGGCCGGCTAGCGTCCAATAATTGACCTCGTCGGCCATCACCAACTGACCTGCGGATTCCTCGGCCTGCAGTCCGGCCGCGCTCGGTAGCGGGAACAAGGTCACGTCGCGGTTGGTGTCGCCCAGGTTGATGCCGAAGAGGAGTAACTCACGCCGGTCCGTGACGACGGCGACCTTCTCCCCGTCGCAGTGGGCGGGGAAGCGCGACCAGCCGGGGACGGGAATCGCTGCCGACGCGCCGGCCGGGCTGACGGCCCCGCCCTCCGCGTCCGCGAACGGGCACGCCGTCACCGCCATGCGGTCCAAGCCGAGGGCCACGCCCGCCAGCAGGTGGCGCGGGCCGGGGTTGTCCGGCTCGGGGTTGGCGAAGAAGATCGGCCCCTGCAACGCCCCCGGCCCGTGCCCGGTCGGGATCACGCCGGCCAAGGCCGGGTCGAGGCGTTGGTTGTTCGGCCCGCGCCGGGCCACGTCGAAGGCGTACACGCTGGCCGCCTCCGCGGGGATGAACAGTTGCCCCGTCCCCGGCCGGACGACCGGCTGGCCGCCGATGGCGCGGCCGAGTTGGATTTTCCCGCGGATGTCCCCGGTCGCCGCCACGATTTCCAGAACAGTCCCCTGCCCGTCCGCGAGCGGGACGTACAGTTCGGTCCCAACAAACAGCGGCTCGCCGACGCACGGGGCCGGCAGCGCCTGATACCACTCCGACCGCCCGGTGCGCAAGTGTCGCGCGTGCAGGCCCGCTTGTCCCCCCTGCGACGTGGGGACGATGGCCAACTCCGGCGTCGTGTCCGTGGCGGGGACGCTCACGGCGGGAATCTGGGTGTCCACGCCGGCCCGCATGGCCCACAGCACCTTGCCGTCGGCCTCGTCGAGGGCGTAGAGGATGCCGCGGGCCAAGGCGAAGAACGTCGTCGGCCGGCCGCGCACCGGGAAGCGCGGGCCGCGGTCCAATCGCGGGGCGAACAGCAGACTCGTCAGCCCGTCGTCCGGGGCGAGGGTCTTCGGCAGCGGCGGGTTGATCGGCACATACACGGCCCGCGCCCGAATCTTCGCCTCGGCCTCGCCGACGATGCGCTGGTAGCCGTCGTCCGTTTCCATGCCTTTCGACAAGGCCACTTGCCGGGCTTGCTGCAAGCGGTCGTCGTCCGGCTCGGCCAACAGGGCGCGAATTTCCTTCAATACGACGGCCCGGCCGCGGGAGCCGTCGATCTTCTGGCGCAGGGCGGCGAGTTCGCGGGAAATGGACTCGGGCTTGGAGGCGTCGTCCGGCCGGAAGCGGTCCAGCATGGCCTCGATGCGGGCGGCCTGTTGCAGCCACGTCTCCGCGTCGGCGGGGTCGTCGCGGTTGAAGACCTCGTTCCCCTTGGCCAGCGTGTCTTCCACCAGTCGCGTGCCCGCCTGCCAGATGTCGATGCCGAAGCGGGACTTCTCGGCGAACGGGGCGAGGGCCGGGTCGGCGATGGTCCCTTGGAACTGGTCCCACTGCCCGACGGCCGGCGTCGGGTCGGTCTTGTTCATTACGGAGGCGACGGCATTCCGCAGGCCGGCGAGGGGGCCGAAGAAGCGGGCCTCGGCCGCGCGCGGGTGGTCCGGGTAGTCCTTCGCGATCTGGTCGAACAGCCGGCGGGCCGGCTCGTAGTGCGTGTCCTCGTACTCCTTCTTGCCGGCGGCGTACAGGCGTTCCGGGGCGAAGTCCATGTACCGCTTCAAGAAGAAGCCGCCGACCGCCAGACCGCCGAGCGTGAAGACGATCAGCCCGACCAGCGCCCGGCCGCGGTGCTTCTTCTTCGGCTTCGGGGCCGACTCCCGCGCGAAGGATCGAACGGGTTCGGGCGGCTCAATCTTGGTCGGCTCGCGCCGGCCGCCGGGCAACTCCATGTCCGGCGACCACGTTACTTCCTTCGGGCCGGCCGACTTGGCCGGCGGGTCGGTGTCCGGGGACCACTTCCGCTCGGCGGGGGGCGCCTTCGCCGGCTTCGCCACCGAGGCCCCTTCGACCACTTGAACGAAATCGGTGACGGACCCGGTGCGGTAATTCGGGGCGGGGGCGTCGGCCCGCGGCCGCGTCGGCGTACCGGGGTCGGGGGCCTTCACGTCGGGGACGGGTTCAAAGGTGAGCTTGGAGGCGTTGGCCGTCACGACGAACACGGTCTTGCAGAACGGGCAGCGGACGGACTGCCCGAGGAGGGACTCCTGCAACTGGAAGCGGTTCTCACAGTCGGGGCAAACGGCGTTGATCGGCACGGCCACGGTCCGGGTTGCGGGAGTCCTGCGAAGGTCGATTGTACCGGACCGGCCGCCCGGGGGGACAGTTCAATGTCTTTGGGCCGACCGGGGCAAGGTCGTCAAGGTCGTCATTCGTGATTGATGACGACCTTGACGACCTTGC
>JAYTTY010000386.1:0-21088 GCA_043744795.1 Zavarzinella sp.
CCGACGGCCTCACGGGCCAAGGGGGTATCGAACTCACCCGCCGCAGGTCGCAATCGTCAGAGCCATTTATAGGCTCTGACGTAACATACCAGGGGGAACCAGACCAAAGACGGCTGTCGCTCACTTGCTCCCCCTCTCCGCTTCGGAGAGGGGGCCGGGGGGTGAGGTTGTCTTTGCGGCGAGCGCGATGTTTGGTTCCGCATTTTGACCCGCGACTATTGGAGACTGACCCTTGAAGACCGACCCCCAACCCGAACACCACTGGCTGAAGCAACTCGTCGGCGAGTGGACTTACGAGAGCGCCTGCAACATGGGGCCGGACCAGCCGCCGGCCACGTTCGCCGGGGCCGAGACGGGCCGCATGCTCGGCGACCTTTGGGTCGTGAGCGAGGGCCGCATGGAGATGCCCGGCGGCGATGTCGGCACGTCCGTCATGACGCTCGGCTACGACCCGCGGACGAAGCGCTACCTCGGCATGTGGGCCGGCTCGATGATGGCCCACCTGTGGGTTTACGATGGGGAAATGGACGCCGCCGGCACGACGCTGACCCTGGCCGCCGAGGGGCCGGACTTCACCGACCCGACGAAAACGACCATGTTCCACGACATCGTCTCGTTCACCAACGGCGTGCGGACGCTGACGGCCCGGTTCATAGGCCAGGACGGGCAATGGCACGAGATGATGAAGGCGACGTACACGCGAGTGAAGTAACCATAACCCCAAAGTCGCCGGTTTTCGTTGGAGTCCCGGCTTCAGCCGGTCTTCGGCGGAACGTGTCAGTCATCGTGCAACAGCCATTCGTGGCAGGAAGATATGAAGACCGGCTGAAGCCGGGACTCCAACGAAATCAAAACCCGAGTCGATGGCGGGAGGTCACACGATGAGCGGCGTGCGCGTTTTGGTGGGGACGCGCAAGGGCGCCTTCGTCCTCACCGCGGACGGCAAGCGGGACAAGTGGGCCGTGAGCGGCCCGTTCTTCGGCGGCTGGGAGGTGTACCACCTCAAAGGCTCCCCCGTTGACCCGAACCGCATTTATGCGTCGCAGTCCAGCAGTTGGTTCGGCCAACAAATCCAGCGGTCCGACGACGGCGGCCTCACATGGAACCCCGTGGGCAACAAGTTCGCCTACGAGGGCGTCCCCGGCACGCACATGTGGTACGACGGCACGCCGCACCCGTGGGAGTTCAAGCGCGTCTGGCACCTCGAACCCTCGCTGACCGACCCGGACCACGTGTACGCCGGCGTGGAAGACGCCGCCCTGTTCGAGACCAAAGACGGCGGCGGCACGTGGGCCGAACTCCCCGGCCTGCGCACCGACGGCTCCGGCGACACCTGGCACGAAGTCAGCGGCAACCTGCCGACCGACTTCGGCTTCCCGATTGATGTTCACGCCCACGAGCCGGACACCGTGTACGTCGTCCCGATCAAGAGCGACGGCGAGCACTACCCGCCCGACGGTAAGTTGCGCGTGTACCGCAGCCGCACCGGCGGCAACGACTGGGAGCCGCTGACGGCCGGCCTGCCGCAAGAGAACTGCTACGTCAACGTCCTGCGGGACGCGATGGCCGTCGATTCGCTGGACCCGTGCGGCGTCTACTTCGGCACCACCGGCGGCCAAGTCTACGTCTCCGCCGACTCCGGCGACACGTGGGCCGCCGCCGTCCGCGACCTGCCCCCCGTGGTCTCCGTCGAGGTGCAAACCCTGCCATGATCCGCGTGCAACTCCCGACCCACCTGCGCACGCTGGCGCAGGCCGCGGCCGAAGTGACTGTCGAAGTGGAAGGGGCCGTCACGCAAGACGCCGTCCTGACCGCCCTCGAAGCCCGCTACCCCATGCTCCGCGGCACCATGCGCGACCACGGCACGAAACACCGCCGCCCGATGCTGCGCTTCTTCGCGTGCGAGGAAGATTTGTCGCAAGACGAGCCGGACAAGGAACTGCCGGCGGCCGTGGCGAACGGGGAGGAGCCGTTTTTGGTGGTGGGGGCCATCGCGGGGGGCTGACAGTCCTCCCGCGGGAATGAACCCTGGGAGTTTGACACGAATACGGTTGAACCACAAAGATCACAAAGGCCACAAAGAGTAATAGAAATGGGCTTTGAACCGATCCCCGAAGACGATGAACAGGTCGCCCATGAAATCATTGGGGCGGCCATCGAGGTTCACCGTCTGCTCGGCCCGGGATTTCTGGAGAAGATCTACGAGCGAGCGATGGTTCACGAACTCGGGTTGCGCGGCCTGCCGGTGCAACCGCAACGGGAGATCGTCGTTCCCTACAAGGGAGTTCTGATCCCCGGACAGCAACTCGACTTGTTGATTGGCGAACGGGTGATCGTCGAGTTAAAAGTGGCGGACAAATTGCACCCAATCCACGAAGCACAGTTGTTGTCCTACTTGAAAGCGACCAATCTGCGCCTTGGCCTGCTTCTCAACTTCAACGTCAAGTTGATGACGGACGGCATCAAACGCCTCGTCCGTTGATGAGTCTTCTTTGTGTCCTTTGTGCCCTTTGTGGTTCCATTGCTTCTTTGCGGCCCGCTAATCGCCGCCGTGCATCAGCCCCTTCACCCGGCGGCGGAACACGAACAGCGCCGCGGCCGCCCCGCCGACAATTACCAAGAGCGTCAAGAAGTACGGCCCCGGCGCCCACGCGCCCCAGTTCTCGCCGAGCGTGCCGGCCAGGAAGTTCCCGAACGCGAAGGTCAGCAGCCACAGGCCCATCAGCAGCGTGGCGAAGCGGGCCGGGGCCAGTTGCGACACCATTGACAGCCCGACCGGCGCCAGGCACAGTTCGCCCAGCGTCGCCAGCAGGAAGAACCCGACCAGCCACCACGGGGCGACGCGGCTGCCGTCCGCCTTCGCCATCAACTCGTTCAACGCCCCCCGCAGCGCCGGGTCGCCGGCCGCGACCTTCAGGCCCTTCACGTCCTTCTCTTCCAGCGCCACGGTCGCGCTCAACGTCCGCGTCGCCGGGTCGTACCCGATCGCCCGGTTCCCGGTTTTCTGGCCCAAGCCGGCGTAGCGTAGGTCGAAGTCGGCCGGTTCGCGGTCCAATTGCACTTGAACGGTTTGGCCTGCCGCGTTGGCGGCCTTCTCCCGCAATTCCTCAACCTTCGCGGCGAAGTCGGCCGGGGCCGTGTCGCCGACGATCTCGTCCCGCGTCAGGACTGAGAACACCCCGACCGCGCGGAGCGTGTGACTTGGCCGGTCGTAGAACAGCCGGCCGGCATCGTAGGGCCGCGGGGCGTGGCCTTCCTCGGCCCGGCAAACTTGGCCCCGCTCATTCACCACGAGCGACGACGGCAGGGCAACTCCGGCCGGCAGCGGCACGCTCGTGGGCCGCGCCTCCCGCCCGGCCGCGGCGAACAGCACGGCGAACGCCAGGGCCATGAGCGCCGTGCCGAGGACCATCTTCGCCGGGATGGACGGGTTGAGGCCGCGGCGCGCCAGCCACGGCCAGAGCAGCGCCACGCCGGGCGCCAAGAGCAAAATCAGCAGCGGGTTGATCGACTGGAACCACGCGGTCGGGACCGGGTTCCACAGGCCGGCCCACCACTCGCCCCAGCCCGGCTCTTGCCCGGCGGCTTTCCGCGGCAACAGCCGGAACATGTCGGCCCAGCGGCCCCAGAAGCCCGGCTCGTCGGCGCCGGGGTCGTCGGCGGCCACGGCTTCCGCGACATCGGGGAAGATGTCGGGCGGCGGGGCCGGGCGGGTGATGTGGCGGTCGGTGTTCTGGTCGGCCCAGAGGTTGATCGCGTTCCCGTACTGCCCGGCCCCGGCCCAGTAGAACACGGAAAACGCCCCCAGCACGAGGATGGCCAGCACGCGGTCCCGCACCCCGCCGCGGACGGCGGCGGCGACCCACGCGAACGCCAACGCGCCCACGCCGGACAGTTCCAAGAACAACACCGAGTCCCAATCGACCAGCCCCGCCAAGCCGAGGACGGGGCCGCCCGCGACGAGCAGGGCGCCGAGCCACGCCAAGAACTTCGGGGCCACGCGATTCATTCGCGGCGCCGCGGACGGCGTGTGTTCGATGATCTGCTCAGGCTCCGCCCCCGGCTCTGCGGCGGCCGGGCCGCCGCTGCCTTGGTCGAGTTCGACCACCCAACGGCGGCCGACCAAGTACGTCACCAGCGCGACGACCATGCCGACGCCGGCCAACGTGAAGCCCGCGTGATACCGGCCGTAGGTGTTCTCGGCCAACCACCCGCACGCCAGCGGCGCGGCGAAGGCCCCGAGGTTGATGCCCATGTAGAAGATGGTGTAGGCCGAGTCGCGGCGCGGGTCGTGCGGCGCGTACAGCAGGCCCACTTGGGCGGTCAGCGGCGGCGTCAACAGCCCGCAGCCGACGACCAACAAGACGAGGGCCGTGTACAGGGCCGGCAGCGCGGCGAAGGCCATCAGGAAGTGGCCGACGGCCATCAACCCCGCGCCGAGGACGACCGCCCGCTTGTTGCCCAGGAAGCGGCCGGCCAGGTAGCCGCCCGCGAGCGGCGTGAAGTAAATGGCGCTGGTGTACCACTTGAAGACGGCCGACGCCGAATCCTGCGGCATGCGGAAGTGGTTGTTCAGGTAGAGGATCAGCAGGGCGAGCATGCCGTAATAGCTGAACCGCTCCCACATCTGCGTGAGGAACAGGACGTACAAGCCGACGGGGTGCCCGAGAATGGTCCGTTGCCCGGCGGGGCGCGGGTGGGTCGGCTGGCGCATGGGAACCCTTCACCACAGGCGAATTACCGCACGACGAAATCGTCCGCCGTGTCGCCGGCCCCGAGGCGGACGCCGGCCTGGCCGGGGCCGGTTAAGGTCGTGTCCGTTACGGTCATTGACTCGCCGAGCAGGGTCAACTTCAGCGTCGAGCCCTCCACGTCGAACCGCAGGACGCCGGCCGTGGCCTTGGCCATCGTCAACGTCTTCAGCGCCTTTTCCGTCCCCGGCCCGACCCGGTAGATCACGGCCGTCAGCGTCCCGGCCGGGTTGCGGGTGACGCGGCCCTCGTAATAATCCCCGCCGGTCGTGTAACGGGCGATCAGCCCGACCGTGTGCTGCCCGGCCGCGGACAAGTCCACCAGGGCCGACACCGCCGCGTCGGCCAGCAACGGCCCGACGACGGCGTACCCGTCGGCCACGCCCGTCAGGCGGCCGCCGGCGAGGGCCAGGTCGCCGGCCTTCTCGGCCCAGCCGCCGCCCAACACCGTGGCGGGGGCGCGGTCGAAGCCGTCCGCGGCCCGCGGGGCGAGGGCGACGATTGCGAACCCGCCGGCGCTCATGGCGCCGGCCGCCGACAGCCCGGCCCGCCCGGCCAGCGGCACGCCCGCGTCCCGGACCTTGATCTTTTCCACGCCGTCGATCAGCACGCGCAGCTCGTTGCCCAGCGCCGCCAACCGCAGCGTGCCGGCGGTCGCGCTCAGGGTCGCGGTCCCCCGCACGCTCGCCGCCCCGTTGACGTACCGGACCAGCTTGACGGTGATCGTCCCACTGGCCGCGCGGGACACCTGCGCCTCGTAGTAACTGCGGCTCGCGGCCCCGGTGTCGCGGGCGAACACGCCGACGTATTGGTTGGCCGCGGTCAGGGAGTACGCCGCCGACACCGCCACGTCCGCGAGCCGGGCCGGCAGGTACGCCGCGCTGGCCGCCGAATTGCCGGAGACGAACTTGCCGTCCTGGGCCGCGAACGTCCCGGTGACCGCCCGCCACGCCGGGCCGAGGCCGCCCGCGACGGCCGCGTAACTCACCGGCAGCGGGGCGACGACGGCGGCGGCTTGGAAGTCGTCGATCGCGGCGTCCTTCGTCCCGGCGATGCCCGCGCGCCCGGCGCCGAGGACCACCGTGTCCGTGAACTCCAGGCACTGGTTGCCGTCGACGAGAATCCGCAAGTACTGCCCCTGCGCCTCGAACCGCAGCACGCCGGCCGACACCTTGGGCGCCGCCGCGAAGGTCAGCAGCGAGGCGCCGCCGTTGACCACCCGGTACAACTTCGCCGTCAGCGCCCCCTTGTAGAGTTCCAGCCGGGCCTCGTAGGCCGTCAGTTTCTTGTCGGCCCCGGTCTCCGTCGCCCGGGCCAAGACGGACGCCGTCGGCTTGCCGGCCGGCGGCAGCGCGAACGCCGCCTGCACGCCGCCGTCGGCCGCCGTGAACCCGTTCCACAAGGCCCGGGCGGCCGCCGACGTGACGACGGCCTTGGCGCCGTCCGCGGCGATCCCGCCGGTGACGGCCCAGTCCGGCAAGTCCAAGGCCCCGGTGCGGTTGAAGCGGTCGAGCGGGTGGGCGCCGTCGGCCGCCGCCGCTTCCAGGCGCAGACTGTAGGAGACCGCGGCGGCGGTCGGGTTCACGATCACCAGCGTGTACGACTCGGCCCCGCCGGTCAGCGTGTACGGCAGGACGATCGCGCCGGTCCCGGCGGCCGAACTGACGACGAACCCGGCCGCGGTGCGGAGCTGCGCCCGCACGGCGGCGCCGCCGGCCACCGTCAGCGTGACGCGCCGCAGGTCGGCGGACGTCTGGGCGGTCGTGTCGAAGCGCAGCCAGTCTTGGCTGGCGGCCGCCACGGAGAAGCCGGCGTAGGCCCCGGTCGCGTCCGGCGGCAGGGCGTACGTCTTGTCGGGCGCGGAGTTGTCCCCCGACTGGTCGGCCGCCGCCACCGGCGGGTTGACGGTGAACCCGTAACTGTTGACGACCGCGGCCGAATGGAAGTACAGGTAGAACGTCTGCGGCCCGGCCGGCAGGCCCTCGACCACGAGCCGGCCGCCGCCCGCGGCCGTCGCCAGCGTCTGGTTGGCACCGTCCCGCAACTCGGCCGCCAACGCGGCCGGCCCGCGGACGTCCACGGCCAGCGTCGCGCCGTCGCCCGCGGTCACTTGGAACTTGTACCAGTCCGTGTCGTCAATGCTGTCGAGGCTCAGGCCGGACTTGACGAGGCCCGTCGCCCCCAACTGCCGCAGGTCCGTGGCCGTACTCAAGACGTTGTTCGGCGTCGGCGCTTCGTCGGCGTCTTGGTTGTTCGGCCGGTGTTCGGCCGCGTCCTGCATTTTGGTTAACAGGGTCAGCCAGTCGGTCGCCGCCGCGAAACCCGCGTACTCCGTCGCGTAATCAGAAATCGCCGCCGGGTCGATCGTCAGGCGCGAAACGTCGCTCACCGGCAGATAGACGGACAGCCCCGAGTGGCCGCGCAGGTCGGCCGTGCGGCTGACGACGGCCGAGTCCAAGGCCGCGACCGCGGCGGCGGCGGCGCCGCGCAGGCCGGACGACAATTCCCCGTCGGCGGCCAGCGCGGCGAGGAAGCCGCCGAGGTCGCGCTGCGCGGGGGCGGCCGGGTTCGGCAGCAGCGCCGAGCCGGCGGCGGCCACCATCCGCACGCGGTCCGCGGCGGCGGCCGGGCCGGGGAGAGAGGCCGCGGCGGCGACGGCCTTCAGGGCGGCCGCCACGGCGTCCAACGCCGCCGTGCTGACGGCGGCGAGCGTGTCGCCGGCCCCGGTCGTCCCGTACCGCTCGGCGAAGGCGCGCACGAGGCCCGTGCCCAGCGCCTCGGCCGTCACGGCGCCGGGGTCCGTCGCCAGGGCGGCGAACGCCGTGTCGTACTCGAACCCGTCGCCGGGTTCGGCGTCCTGCGACCCGACGACGACGGCGGCCGCGCCGCGGAGCGTGAACGCCGTCTCGGCGACGCCCATGAAGCAGGCGTCGAACGCGATCAGGTCCAGCTTCGGCTGCCCGGCCAGCGCCGTGACGACTTTGGCCGGCGTCAGGTGGTCCGCGGGCTGCCCGTCCTGCGTGTCGAAGTTGAACCCGCGCAACCCCGCCCCGTGGTCCCAAAAGACGAGGGCGTAATGGGCCGCCGGCGCGGCCTGCTTGGCCCACGCCACGAAGTCCTTCACCGTCGCCGCCGCCCCGGTGTCCTTCTCCGGGAGAAGCTCGAACTTGGTGGCGACGGCCGCCGGGTTCGTGTCCGGCGCGATGAGCGCCCGGCCGGTCGTCCCCCACGCCTTCTGCGCCCCATTGCCGGTCGGGAACGTCTTCAGGTTGGCGCTCTGGTCCCACAACACGGCGAGGTTCACCGACCCCGGCAACTTGGCGGCGGCCGCCTCCATCTCGTTGATGTCGTTGAACGCCCGGTCCGCCAGGCTGTCGGCCGTCATGTACACCATCACCGTCCAGGCGTCCGGGGCGGCGGCCGCGGCCGAGGTCGGGGCGTCGAACGTCAGCGCGTAGTTGCTGCCGGTGCTGCCGCCCTTGGGGATGAACGCCCGCGCGTAATATGTCCCGGCCGCCCGCCCTTTCAGGGACACCGCCAGCCGGCCGCTGTCCCCCGCGCCCGCGGCGAGCTTCTTGCCGGCCGCGTTGTACAGTTCCAAGCCGAGTTTGCCGTTGGCGGCCGGGGAGGTCAGGGTCACGCTGTGCTGGGCCGTCCCCTTGCCGGCCGTCGTGAACTTGAACCAATCCTCGTCCGCCTTGCCGCCGACGACATTGAGCGTCAGGTCCACCAGCGACTGAGCGCCTTCGAGTTTCGCCGACCCCGGCGTCTGGACGACGGAGGCCGTCTGGCGCGTCTGGTTGCGGGCGGCCCCCTCCAAGCGGTCGTCGGCGACCGCCCCGACCGGGGCGGCGACGCGCAGGCGGTACGCCGGCTGCGTCGCCCCGGCGAAGCCGGACACCTTCGCGTAATACGTCCCCGCCGGCACCCCTTGCAGGCTCACCAGTTCCGTGTCGCCGGCGCCGGTGGACGCGGCCACGGGCGCGCCGGCGGCGTCGAACAGCCGCAGGTCCAAGTCCCCGTCCGCGTGGGCGAAGTCGATGGCCACCGCGTGGCCGGCCTCGCCTTGGGCCGCGGTGACGAACTGGAACCAGTCCGCGTCGGCCGCCGCGTGGACCGACAGGTTGTCCCACGCGGATTCGCCCCGCAGTTCGCCCAAGGCGGTCGCCGCGGCCAGCGAGTCGTTCGGCTCCAGTCCGTCCGGCTCCAGCGGGCGCGGCGGCCGGACGGTCAGCGTGTACGCCGGGTTGATCGCGCCGGCGTGGCCGGTGACGCGGGCGAAGTACTGCCCGGCCGGCAGCCCTTCCAAACTGACCGCCTCCACGTCGCCCGCCCCGGCGGAACTGCGCAGCGGCGTGCCGTCGCCGGCGAACAGGTCGAGGTCGAGGTCGCCCTGGCCGGTGCGGAAGTCGATGCGCACCTCGGCCGCCAGCGTCCCGGCGGCGGCCGTCTCGAACGCGAACCAGTCCACGTCTTCCGGCGTGTTGGCCGACAGGCGCGGGACGGCGGCCGGGGCCGTCAGGTAGCCCAGGTCGGCCGCGTGGCTCAAGGCGTCGTTCGGCTCCCGGGCGTCCGGGGCGAAGCCGGGCGGGGCGTCCACCGTCAGCGTGTACCCGGGGTTCGCGGCGCCGGTCACGCGGACGCGATACGAGCCGGCGGCCAGCCCGGCCAAACTGATTTCGCCGGCGGCCGTCGCCCCGTCGACGACCGGCACGGCGCCGACCGCGGCCACTTGGCCGTCCCGGAAGAGGGCGAGGGCCGCGTCGCCGTGCCCCGGCGTGACGTCCACGCGGACGCGGTCCCCCGCCCGGCCGGCGGTCAGGAGGTTGAAGTGGAACCAGTCCCGGTCCGCCCCGGAGGAGAGGCCCAGCCCGGCGACGACTTGCTCGACGTTGACGACGCCCAAGTCGGTCGCGAACGCGGCCGCGTTGTTCGGCTCGAAGGCGTCCAGCGCGTACGCCCCGCCGGCCAAGGTCTGGTCGACGCGGGCCACGACGGCGTTGGCCGCCGGCCCGCCGGTCAACGGCAGGTCGCCGTCGCCGGGGTCGAACGCGCCGGCGCCGTACAGGCTGCCGGCGGCCGTCACGCGGCCGGCCGCATCGACCGCCACGCCCTGCCCGGCGTCGTTGCTCGCGCCGCCCGCGCGGTGCGCCCACTGCCGGCCGCCGGCCGGGTCGAGTTTGGCGACGAAGGCGTCCGCGCCGCCGGCGCTGGCGAGCAGAATTTGGCCGGGGCCGGGGTCGAAGTCGGCCGTCTGCCGGAACGACCCGGCGACGTACACGCCGGTCGCGTCGGCGGCGACGCCGGCGGCCCCGTCCGCGGCGACGCCGCCCAGGGGCTTCGCCCAGACCGCCGCCCCGGCCGCGGTCAGCCGCCACACGAAGGCGTCGGCCGCCCCGGCGCTCTGCACTTCGAGCAGGCCGGGGCCGGGGTCGAAGTCGGCCGCGTCGGCGAAGGCGCCGGCGGCGTACACGTCCCCGGCCGCGGTGACGGCGACCGCCGCCGCGTCGTCGTCCTGCGGGCCGCCGGCCGGCGCGGCCCACGCGGCCGCCCCGGCCGCGTCCAACTTCCAGACGAAGGCGTCGCGCAGGCCGCGGCTGGTCAGGTCGCGGACGACTGTGCCCGGGTCGAAGTCGGCCGTGCCGGAGAACGACCCGGCCACGAACACGGCGCCGGCCGCGCCCAGCGTCACGCCGCGGGCCACGTCGTCCCCGCCGGCCCCGCCGACGCGGCGCGCCCACACGTAGTCGCCGTCCGCCGTCAGGGCGGCCACGAAGGCGTCCTGCGCCCCGAAGCTGGTGAGTGGGGCCGCGGCCGGGCCGGGATCAAAGTCGGCCTCGCCTTGGAACGACCCGGCGACGACGACCCGGCCGCCGCCGACGGCGACGCCGTAGGCGTAATCGTTGCCGGCGCCGCCGAGAGCCTTCGCCCACTGCACGCCCCCGGCGCCGTCCAACTTGACGACGAAGGCGTCGTAGCCGGCGGAGACGAGAGACAAGCCCGGGCCGCCGCGGCTCGACGGGATGACGACGAGAGAGCCGCTAAACCGCCCGGCGACGTACACGGACCCCGCCGCGTCCACGCCGATGCCGTGCCCGCCGACGTCCACGGACCCCTCGAACGCCGCCGCCCACTGGATGATGCCGGCCGGCGTGTACTTGGCGACGAAGAATTTCTTGCCGGTCGCGGCGCCGGACGGGTCTAATTCGCCGGGGCCGGGGTCGAAGTCCACGGCGCCTTGGAACTCGCCGGTGACGTACACGTTGCCGGCGGCGTCGGTCGCGTTGGCCAGCGCGGCGCTCGTTCCCGGCCCGCCGGCCGCCCACGCGGCGCCGAACAGCGGGAAGTCCCCCGCGATCCCGGCGTCGATCACCGTCGGCACGGCCGCGTCCGCGACGAACGGGGCGGACTGGCCGGCCGCGTCCACGTCGCTGTCCAAGAAGGCGTTGCCGCCGGCGTGGCCGGCGGTGAAGCCGACGCCGGGCAGGGCCGGGGGCCGGACGGTGACGAAGTATTCGCCCCCGCCGAACGGCGCGGCGAAGTGGTACGTGCCGTCGGCCGCGGTGACCTGTCGGTCGATCACGCCGCCCGCCGTGCGCCGCTCGACGACGGCCCCCCCGACGACCGGCTCGGTCGGGCCCCGCAAGCCGTCCCCGTCGGCGTCGTGCCACACGCGGCCGGTGATGCCGCCGACCGGGACCTTCCACACGAAGGCGTCGCCGCCCCCGGCGCTGACGACGACTTGCGCCGCCGGGCCGACATCGAAATCGGCCGCCGCCTGGAAAGCCCCGGCGACGACGGACGTGCCGTCGGGGCCGACGGCGACGCCCGCGCCCGCGGTCGCCCCGTCGAGTTGGCGGGCCGAGAGAAAGTTCCCGCCGGCGTCGAGGCGCGTCACGACGGCGGCCGAGGCGCCGGCCGCCGTCAGCGGGGATGAGGCAAATTCGCTGGGGTCGGCGTCGAACGTCCCGGAGAACGTCCCGGCCAGGTGGACCGTCCGGATGCC
This sequence comes from Zavarzinella sp., assembly GCA_043744795.1. GTDB lineage: Bacteria > Planctomycetota > Planctomycetia > Gemmatales > Gemmataceae > Zavarzinella. Next base: position 11,758 of record JAYTTY010000386.1, read on the forward strand.
CGCGCCATCGAGGCCGGGCGCCGGGTCGTACACGGCGACGGCCCGATAGGTGAGGCCCAACTCGACCGCCAAATCAGTCTCGCCGGCCAGCGACAACTTCCACAACTGCGCCCCGGCCGCGTAGACGCTGTCCCCGGCCACCGTGATGGCCGTCAGGTTGTAGGCGTATTCCTCGACGGCCCAGACGTACTTGCCGGCCGCGTCGTACTTGACCACGAAGGCGCCGCCGATGATGCGGGCGCCGGCGCCGGGGTCGACGTCGGCTTCGTCGAATGTCTTCCCGTCGAAGTAGACGTTCCCTTGGGCGTCCGCCGCCACGCCGGCCGCCGCGTCGTCCGCGGCGCTGCCGACTTTGCGCGCCCAGACGTACTTGCCGTCCTTGTCCAACTTGCTGACGTAGATGTCAATGGACGGCCCCGCCGCCGGCGCCTTCTTCGCCGTGCTGGTCAGCGTGGCCGCCTTCTTCGGGTCCGGGTTAAAGTCGGCCGCGCCCGTGAACGTGCCGGTCGTGAACACGTTGCCGGCCGCGTCGGCGGCGACGCCGGTGACCGTCTCGGCCTTGGCGCCGCCGAGGGCCTTCGCCCACACGAAGTCGCCGTCGGCGGTCAGCGTGAGCACGAACACGGCCCGGCCCGGCGCGGCGGTCCCGGACCCGTGGGCCGTGAGGGTGGGAGAGCCGGGGCCGAAGTCCGCGGTTCCTTCAAATGTGCCGACGACGGCCACGCGGCCGGCCGGCGTCACCGTCACGGCGACGGCCGCGTCCTGGGCCGCGCCGCCGAGGCGCCTGGCCCAGAGCAGGCGGCCGGCCGCGTCGTACTTGGCCACGAAGCCGTCGGCCCCGCCGGCGCTGGCGAGCGACGACACCGTCGGCCGCGGGTCGAAGTCCACGGCCCCCGAGAAGGAGCCGACGACGTACACGTTGCCGGCCGCGTCCGTGGCGACGCCGTTGGCCGTCTCGGCCCCGAGGCCGCCGATACCCCAGCCGCCCGCGGTAAGCGGCGCTTCCTGGAAGCCGGCCCCCAAGGAGCCGGCTTCGCCGTATGTCCGGCTCACCACGCCAGTCCGGCCGGTTTCGTCGATGTCGCTGTCCGCGGCGCGGTCGTCCCCTTGGCGCGGGGCGGTGGCGAAGTACACCGGCAAACTATTCGGGGACGCCCGGCCGGCCGGCGGCGTCACGCGGACGTAGTAGCCCGCGCTGTCGGCCGGGTCGAGGAACTGGTACGCGCCGCCGGCCGTGGTTTGCCGGCCGATGAACTGGTCGTCCCCGTTGCCGGGGACGCCGTCCGCCGTGTCGTACAGTTCCGCCACGGCGTCTTGGACGGCCGGCTCGTTCGGGCCGCGGACGCCGTCGCCGTTCAGATCGACCCACACGCGGCCGGCGACGGCAAACTCGTCCAGGCGGGCGACGAAGCCGTCCGTCTGGGCGCCGGCGCCGAGGAGGAAATCGGTCCGGCCGAACGCCACGTCGGCCGTCCCGGCGAAGGAGCCGACGACGGCGACGCCCCCTTGGCCGGAGACGGTGATCGCGGCCGGCGCGTCGGCCCCGTCCCCGCCGACGCGGTCGGCGTAGGCGTAGGCGCCGTCGGCCGTCAGCTTGGCGACGAAGGCGTCCGTCGCGCCGACACTCGCGAGCGGCGCCGGCCCGCCGAAGGACACTTGCCCCGCGAACGACCCGGCGACGTAGACGTACCCGCGCGCGTCCGTCGCCACGCCCGCCCCGGCGTCCGCGCCGGCCGCGCCGAACGCCTTGGCCCAGACGTAATTGCCGAGGCCGTCGTACTTGGCGACGAAGGCGTCCGTCGCGCCGGCGCTCGTCAGGGTGGCGATGCCAGTTCCGGCGTCCATGTCCACGGAGCCAATGAAGTCGCCGGTGAACAGCACGTCCCCGGCCGCGGTCAGCGCGAGGCCGCGGGCGGCGTCGGCCCCGCCGTCGCCGAACTGCCGCGCCCACACGGACCCGACGGCGGCGAGTTTGACGACGAACGCGTCCGCGCTGCCGCCGACGCTGGTGAACTCGTCGACCAGCGTGGGCGACGGGTTCAGGTCCACGGTGCCGGCGAACGACCCGGCGACGAAGACGGTCGTGGCGGACGCGGCCAGCCCGCCCACCGTCACGTCCCCGGCGCCGCCGAGCTGGCGCGGCGCCGCCGCGTTGGCGCCGAGCGGCGTCAGTTTGACCAAGAAGGCGTCGGCCCCCGCGGCGTTCGCGAACGCCGTGCCGCCGATGGTCGCCCCGCCGGAGAACGTGCCGGCGGCGTGGACGTTGTTTGACGGGTCCGCGGCGACGGCGGCGCCCGCGTCGGCCCCCGCGCCGCCGTAGCGGTTCGCCCACTGGACCGCGCCGGTCGGGTTCAACTTGGCGACGAAGGCGTCCGTCCCGCCGGCGCTCGTCAGTGTGACGCCGCCGAAGGCGCCCGTGCCGGTGAAGGTGCCGACGACGAGGACATTCCCGGCGGCGTCGAGCGCGACGGCCGACGCCGCGTCCCCGGCGGTCCCGCCGAGCAGCGTCGCCCAGACGGGGACGCCGGCCGCGTCGTACTTGGCGACATACGCGCCGCCGCCGGCCGCGCTGGCCAGGACCAAGTCGGTCTGGCGCGGGTCGAGATCGACGGCCGGGCCGCGGAAGGAGCCGACGACGAACGTGTTGCCGGCCGCGTCCCGGGCGACGCCGTTGGCCCCGTCCGCCCCGGACCCGCCGACGGCCCAGCCGGGCGTCGGCGCCGAGACCGGAATGAGGCCGGCGGTGACCGCGTGCGTCGGACTGCTCGTCAGGTCGAACGGGGCGGACCAGCCGTCTGCGTTTACGGTCCCGTCGCCGGGGACCGTCAGTTCGGCGTAAGCCGGGTTCTCGCCGGCGGCTCCGACCGGCGGCCGGATGCGGACGCGCAGCGGGACGCCGCGCGGCGGGGCCGGGAAGTGGTAGACCCCGTCGGCCTCCGTGGCGACGGCGGCCAGCAGCGCCTCCACGCCGTTCACCGTGCCGTACAACTCGACCCGCGCCCCGGCGAAGCCCGGCTCCGGCCCGCCGCGGCGGCCGTCCTTGTCCTGGTCCGTCCACACGGCGCCGGACACGTCCGGGATGACCCACCGGGCGGCGTAGGCGTCGTCGCCCGCCGTGTTCGCCAGCGGGAAGCCGCCGCCGGCGTACGGGTCGAAGTCGCCGGGGCTGCTCAGGCGGCCGGCCAGGGCCACGGTCCCGTTCGGCCCGGCCGCCACGCCGCGGCCGGACCCGGTCCCCGTCCCGGCAATTTGCTTCGCCGTCACCGGCCGGCCGGCCGAATCCAGTTTCAACAGGTACGGGCCGGCCCCGGCGGCGGTCAGCGTCACCGGCCCGGTCGGCAGGGGGACGGTCATTGAATCCGCGAAGTCCCCGGTGACGAACACGTTGCCCAGCGGGTCCGCGGCCACCGCGGCGGCGGTGTCGGAGCCGGCGCCGCCGACCCGGCGGGCGTAGGCGAACTGGCCGGCCGCCGTCCACTTGGCGGCAAACCCGTCGCCCGCCGCCGCCGTCAGCGGGTACGCCGTGCCGGCGGCCGGGTCGAAGTCGGCCGTCCCCGCGAAACGGCCGACGAGCGCCACGTCCCCGCCGGCGTCCACGGCCACGGCGGCCACCTCGTCGGCCGCCGGCCCGCCCGCCCGCCCGGCCCAAGCGAAGTCCCCGGCCGGCGTCCACTTCACGACGACGCCGTCTTCCGAGCCGGCGCTGGTCAAGGTGGCGGTCGCGGACGGCGACGGGTCGAAGTCCGCCGACCCGGTGAACAGGCCGCCCGTGTACACATTGCCGGCCGGGTCCACGGCGACGCCGGTGAATTCGGCGGCGTCGAACAACCCGCCCACGCCGCGCGCCCAGACCAAGGCGCCGGCCGGCGTCAATTTGCTGACGTATGCGTTGTAGACATTGGCGCTGCCGGGCAGGGTGACGGAGCCGTTCGGGTCCGCATTCATCGCGCCCAAGTAAGCGCCGGCCGCGTAGATGTTCCCGGCCGGGTCCACGGCAACGCCGTTCACCTGGTCGCCCGACTGACCGCCGAACTTCTCGGCCCAGATGTACCCGCCGGCCGCGTCCAGTTTCAGCAGGAAGGAGTCGTCGTCGTTGGAGACCAACAGGTTCGTGGCGGCCGGGTCCGGGTTAAAGTCCACTTGGCCCCCGAACCGCCCGCCGACGACGACATCGCCGCCCGCGTCCACGGCCAAGCCGTGCCCCTCGGATTGGGCCGTCGTGCCCGCGTCCCCGAGCGACCGCGCCCACACCAAGGCGCCGCCCGGCGTGTATTTGGCGACGAACCCGGTCGGGTCCGGGCCGGCCGCCAGCGGGTAGGCGGCGCCCGTCGGGTCGAAATCGACCGTGCGGGTGAAGTGGCCGGTCGTGTACACGTTGCCGGCCGCGTCCGTCGCGGTCGCCGCCACGGTGACGGTCCCGTCTGCCGCGTCGGCCAGCCCGGCGAACCCGAACGCCGGGAGCGTCCCGGTCAACTGCGTGCCCATGCTGAAGACGTTCTGCCCCGGCGCGAGGCTGAACGCGGCCGGCCAGTCGTTGGCGCCGACGGCCAGCCCGACCGGCGCCGCGACGCGGATGTGGAAGGCCGCCGACAAGTTCGGCGCCCGGGTGAACGAGTATTGGCCGGTCGCGTCGGTCAGCCGGATTTCGGGCGGCCCCCCGTCTTCCGTCAACGCGACCGAGATGCCGGCGACATGTTCGGACTGCTGCCGCAGACCGTCGCCGTTCGCGTCGTGCCACACGTAGCCGGACGCGGTCGCCTGGTTCAGCCCGGCGACGAACAGGGCGGCCGGGCCGGCGCTCTCCGCCGGGTACACCCGGCCGGACGGGTCGAAGTCGGCGGCCCCGGTGAACCGGCCGACGGCGACGGCGCTCCCGCGGCCGTCCGCGACGACGCCGGCCGCCGCGGACGAGACGCCGGCCGGCCCGGCGGCCGTCGGCGTGCCGAGCGGCCGCACCCACCGGAAGCCCCCGTCGGTATCCAAGCTGGCCAGGAATGCCTCCCCGCCGGCCTGCCCCTGTGGCGTCAGGCGGGCGACGTTCGGGCCGGGGTCGAAATCGGTGCTGGAGTAGGTTTCGCCGGCCAGGTAGGTCCGGCCGGCGGCGTCCACGGCGATCGAATTGCTCAACACCAGCGAGGCGTTGTCCCGGCCGTCGCCGAGGGCTCTCGCCCAGACGAACTGGCCGTCCGCCGTCCACTTGGCTGCGTAAGCGGCCGTTGTGTGCCCGACGTCTACGTTGTAGACGCCGACGCCGGGGTCGAAGTCGGCCGCGTGGTTGAACTGCCCGGCCGCGTAGATGTTCCCGGCCGCGTCTACCGCGACGGCCGGGCGGCCGCCGAGCGGTTCCGTGGACCCGCCGAGTGACCCGACCCATGCGACTCCCAAGGTCGGGGTAAACTTCATCACGTACGAATTTGTGTCGTGAACACCGGTCAGGAAGAGCTGTTCAAAGTTGTCGGTCACGTCACCGGAACCGCGGTACGTCCCGGTGAGGACGAAGCCGCCGGCCGGGTCCGCCGCCACGCCGTCGACGTGAAAAAACGTGCCGGGTCCCGTCAGGCCGAGCCGCCGGAACCCGGAATAATTTCCGGCCGCGTCCAGCCGGCTGAAGAAGGCCCGAGTGGTCTGGGTCGTCTGGGTCGCGTTCCCCGGCCCCGGGTCAATGTCGATGGCCCCGGTGAACTCGCCGACGGTGACGACGCGCCCGGCCGCGTCGATGGCAACCCCGCGGGCGACCGCGGTTCCCTGGCCGGCCAGCGCCTTCGCCCACCCGTAATTCCCGGCTGCGTCGAGCGTCAGCACGAAGGTGGCCGCGGCGCCGGCGGTCGTCAGGTTGGTAGTCCCGACACCGGGGTCGAAGTCGCCCGTGCCGGAAAACGTCCCGGCCACGGTGACCCGGCCGTCCGTACTGACGGCCACGCCGGCCGCCTCGTCGTCGGCCGCCCCGCCGACGCGCCGCGCCCACATGAGGGCGCCGGCCGGCGTGTACTTGGCGACGAACGCGTCCTTGCCGCCGGCGCTCGTCAGCGTGTACGGCCCCGCGGGGAAGTCCGGGTCGAAGGCGACTGTGCCGGTGACCGTGCCGGCGACGTACAGATTGCCGGCGGCGTCCCGCGCCGCCCCGGTCGCGGCGGACGCGCCCGTTCCCCCGGCCGTCGCGGCGAACCCGAACGCCGCCGGGGCGCCGTCGATCCCCACGTCCAGGACGACGGCGTCCCCGCCGGCGAATGTGAACTCGGCCGTCCGGCCGTCCAGGTCGTCGGCGTCGCTGTCGACCGCGTCGTTCGCCCCCTGGTCCTCGGGGACGAAGGTTGTGCCGGGCGCGTGCCGGAAGTGGACGCGGTAGCCCGCTGCGGCCGGCGGGTCCACGAATAGGTAAGCGCCGTCCGCCCCCGTCACTTGGGTGCCCAAGGAATCCCCGGCGCCGGTCACCAACTCGACGACGATGCCGGCCAAGGGGGGTTCGTTGTTGCGGATGCCGTCGTGGGTCGGCTCGTCGTGCCACGCCGTGCCGGTGACGTGCGGCTGCGTCAGCCGGGCGAGGAAGCCGTCCTCCCCGCCGCCGGACGTGACCGGGTTAGAGCCGGCGGTCGGGTCCAAATCGGCCGTGTCGGAAAAGTAGCCGCCGACGGCAAGCGTCCCGTCGCGGGCCACTGCCACGGCGGTCGCCTCGTCGAAGCCGGTCCCGCCGACGGCCGCGGCCCATTTGAAGGTCCCGGCCGGGTCCCACTTGCTGACGAACCCGTCCTTCTGCCCGGCCGACGCGACCGGGGCGGTCCCGGCGCCGGGGTCGAAGTCGGCCGTTTCGGAGTGGTATCCGGCGACGTACACGCCGCCGGCCGGGTCAACCGCGACGGCCGCCCCGCCGGCGTGCTGGAACCCGACGCCGGCGAACGTCTTGGCCCAGACGTATTTCCCGGCGGAATCCAGCTTGCTGAGGTACGGGTTCTCGTACCCGAACGTGGACACCGTGGCCGTCCCGGCGCCGGGGTCGAAGTCCCCCGAGCCGTAGGCACTGCCGGTCGAGTACACGTTGCCGGCCGCGTCCGCGGCGACGCCGTACCCGGCCGCGTACGTCCCGGCCGACAACTGGGCCGCCCAGGCGAACGTGCCGCCCGGGCCGAACTTGTTGACGAAGGCGTCGCCCAGAAGGCCGACGGCCGTGCGGGAGAGCGTGCCGGCGCCCGGGTCCAGATCGGCGGTGCCGTTGAAGTAGCCGGTCGTGAGGACGTTGCCGGCCGCGTCCACGGTCACGGCCTGCGCGCGGTCGTTCTCGGTCCCGCCCCACCGCGCGGCCCAGAGGGGGGTCTTTGCCGGGGAGTACATGGCCACGAAGGCGTCTTCGCCGCCGGCGGAGGTCAGAGCCGCGCCGGGCAGGGTGAAGTAGACCGACCCGGTGAACCAGCCACTCACGGCCACGTTGCCGGCCGCGTCTACGGCGACGCCGGTGGCGTGGGCGCCGGTGTTGTTGACGATTCGGGTCCAGACGAATTGGCCGGCCGCGTCGAGTTTCTCGATGTAGAGGCCGGTCCCCAAGTACTTCGTGTCGGGGCCGGGGTCGTAGTCGGTGTCCCCCGGGCTGTTCGTTTCCCCGACGAAAATCACGTTCCCCTGGTTGTCCACGGCGACGCCGACGGCCGACTCGGTCCCCGACCCGCCGATCACTTTCGCCCAGACGAGGTCGCCGGCCGGGGAGTACTTGGCGACGAAAGCGTCCCTCGCGCCGTAACTGACCAATTCGGTGACGCCGGCGCCGGGATCGAAGTCGACGGTGCCCTGGAAGTGACCGGCGGCGTAGGTGTTGCCGGCGGCGTCGACGGTCAGCGCGTCGACACCGTCGTCCACGGAGCCGCCGCCGCCGTACTGGACGGCGCCGGCGAACGTGACGGGGTTCGTGCGGTCTTCCAACTCTTCCAAACGGACGCGCGGGCGGCGGCGCGGCCGGACGGGTGACGGGGGCAGCCGATCATCTGGGGACATCAAATCCACTCCGGGCGGCACGCGAGTCTGGGGAAATGGCCGTGCCGACGGCGATGCGTTACACCGATTCCTGCCAGTGTGCGAATGAGTGGTTACTATAACCGGCCGCCGCCGCCGGTTCGACGACAAAACCGAAAAAGTCGGCCCCGACGCCCTTGGAAACCCGGCTGGCTGACCGGATCGTCACCCGCTGGCTTCCGTAATCGCGCCCCTTCCCGTGATCCGATTGTCTGTCGTCATTCACGCATCTGTTGCCCGGCCGCTCAACGACGCCGGCGCATGCGGCCGGCACGGGCTCATTGCCCGGCGCGGAAATTATCCGCCCCCGCCCCTCGGCTGACCCGAATCCCCACGGCCCCGGGGCCGGCGATGGCGGCGTCGGTGGCGGTCAAGACGGCGGCCCCGTCCGCGGACAGCGTCAGCGCCGGGCCGGCGAGGGCGAAGCGCAGCAGGCTGACGCCGCCGGGCAGCGTCGTCGTCGCCAGCGTCTTCCACGTCCCGCCGAGGTTTCGCCGGATCGCGAACTGCACATTACCGCCGGCCAGGGCCGTCACGCTGCCCACGTACATGTTCCGGTCGTCCGGCCCGCCGTACCGCGCGACGAGGCCGACGGCTTGGCCGACCGGGCCGAGGGCCACGGCCGCCTGCACGGCCCCGTCGGCCAAGGCGAGGCCGTTCACCGTCGCCACGTTCGTGCCCGCGGCTTGGCCGACGGCCCGGCCGGACTGGACGCCGAAGTTGCCGACGCGGTCGCGCCAGTCGCCGCTCAACTGGTTGCCGGCGCCGGCGGCGTCGAAGGCGTCGTCGAACGGCAACGGCTGACTGGCCGGCCCGGCGACCGCGGCCGCAAAGAAGTCGCCCGCGGCCGCCCCGCCGCCGACGCGGAGGCCGACGGAGCCGGGGGCGGCGATCTTCGTGTCGAAGGCGAAGGCCACGAGCGACCCGTCCAAGAACAGTTTCAGCGACGCGCCGACGACGTCGAACCGCAGCAGGCCGGCCCCGGGGCCGTCGAGGGTCTTCAGCGCCAATCGCGCCCACGCCCCGCCGACGTTGCGGTAGATGGCGGCCTGCACCTTGCCGTTGGCCACGGCCGTCAGGCGGCCCCAGTACATGTTCCGGTCGCCCGCGCCGGCGTACCGGGCGACGAGGCCGGCGTGCTGGCCGACGGCGAGGGCCACCGTCGCCCGGACCGACACGTCGGCCTCATTCGTGGGGGCGTTCGCGACGGCCAAGTTGAGGCGGCCGGTCCCCCGCGCTTGGCCGCCATCTCCCGCCGCGTGTTGCTTGGGCTTAACACTTCGACGGCCAACGTCGGGGCGACATCCCATATTTCGCCGTCGGGGACGCGCCG
>JAYTTY010000387.1:0-5428 GCA_043744795.1 Zavarzinella sp.
GACAAAGACGCACGGAGAAGACTTGAACAGTTACATCTTCGGTCTTCTCCGTGCGTCTTTGTCCACCTTTGTGCCTTTGTGGTGAGTCCTCATTAGGACTTCTTCTCGCCAGTCGTCGTGGCGGCGGCCTTTTCGCCCAGGCGCTTTTCGTGCTTCTTGCGGCGCTTTTCCTTCTTCTTCATCCTCATGCCGGCGGGGTTGCCCATGATCGGTCTCCTGTAGCGGTCGGAATATCGGTAAGCCTTTCAGATTATCGGCGGGGGGGGGGAAGTCAATTCGGGGGGCGCCGGCGGCCGGCCGCCCCGATTATTCCCGCGACAACTCCCGCCGCCGCGTGGTATAACAAATCCCTGCCCGCCCCCCGCCCGCTTTTCACCCTCCCGCACACAGCCATGAACCGATTGCTTCTCTCCCTGAGCCTGTCCGCCTTGGCCCTCCCCGCCGGCGCCGCCGAGCCGGCGAAGGTGAGTTACTACAAGGACGTGCGGCCGATTTTTCAGCAGCAGTGTCAGGGGTGTCACCAGCCGGCCAAGAACTTGGGCGGCTTCGTGATGACCACGCACGCCGACCTCTTCAAGAAGGGGGACAGCGAGCAGCCCGGCGTCGTGGCGGGCAAGCCGGCCGAGAGCCTGCTGGTCAAGTTGCTCGGCGAAGTGCCCGGCCGGGCGCGCATGCCGAAGGCGAAAGACCCGCTGCCCGACCCGCAGATTACGTTGATTACGAAGTGGGTGGCGGAAGGGGCCGTGGACGACACGCCGGCCTCGGCGAAGGCCCCCCTCGTGGACGCGGCCCACCCGCCCGTGTACGAGTCGCTGCCTGTGGTGTCCGCGGTCGCGTACTCGCCGGACGGGCAATTGCTGGCGGTGTCCGGCTACCACGAAGTCATCCTGCGGTCGGCCGACGGGCTGACGCAAGTCGCCCGGCTGGTCGGCCTGTCCGAGCGGATTCAGTCGCTGGCCTTCTCCCCGGACGGCAAGTGGCTGGCCGTCTCCGGCGGCGACCCCGGCCGGTTCGGCGAGGTGCAAATCTGGGACGTGGCGAAGAAGACGCTGAAACTCTCCATCCCCGTCTCGTTCGACACGGTGTACGGCGTGAGTTGGTCCCCGGACAACAAGCTGGTGGCGTGCGGGTGTGCGGACAACACGATCCGGGCCTTCGAGGCGGCGACCGGCAAGCAGGTCGTCTTCCAAGGGGCCCACTCGGACTGGGTGATGGGCACGTCCTTCGCCCAGGAGGGCCTGTATCTGGTGACCGTGAGCCGGGACCGCTCGGTGAAGCTGACGGAAGTGCCGACGAACCGCTTCATCGACAACGTGTCGAGCATCACGCCCGGCGCGCTGAAGGGCGGGCTGTTGACGGTGGAAGTCCGACCGGTCGCGCCGGTCGTTGAGCCGGCGAAGCGGAGGATGGCCGCCGCCGCCCCGGACGCCCCCGGCCTGCCGCCGCGGCTGTACGACGAGTTGCTGGTGGCCGGGGCCGACGGCCAACCCCGTTTGTACAAGATGCACCGTGAGGCGAAGCGGGTGATCGGCGACGACGCGAACAAGGTCCGCGAGTACGAGAAGTTCCCCGGCCGCGTCTACGCGGCCACGTTCAACAAAGCGGGGACGCAGTTCGCCGCCGGCAGCAGTCTCGATGGCGTGGGGGAAGCCCGCATTTACGAGACGGACAGCGGCAAGCGGGTGGCAACATGCGAAGGCGTCAAGACGCCGGTGTACGCCGTCGCGTTCGCCCCGGACGGCAAGACGGTGGCGACGGGCGGCTTCGACGGCGTCGTCCGCCTCAACGACGCCGCCACGGGCAAACTGATCCGCGAAGTGGTCCCGGTGCAATTGAAGAAGTGAACAGTGGTCGGCGAAGAGAAGAATTTAACCACAGAGGACACAGAGGACACAGAGAAAGACAAAACCGAGGAAAGGCATTTCTAAAAATGTCTGCTCTGTTTTTGTCTTTTCTCTGTGTCCTCTGTGTCCTCTGTGGTTAAATTCTTCTCTCCTCTTCTCTGAACACTGCTTACTCCACTTCCTCGCTGATCTTCGGCACGTCTCCGCATATCTTGGCCAGATTCTCCAAGAAAACACCACTATCCTGATGATCTTTGTCCGATATAGTCGAGTAGAGTGGATCTCCCGCACGAGATGAGACCGTATGAGCATCACGGCCAAGAACATCACGAAGAGCTTCGGCAAGAAAATCGTGCTCGACAACGTCACGCTCGAAGCCCCGTCCGGGTCGCTGGTCGCGCTGCTCGGGCCGTCGGGGTCGGGGAAGACGACGCTGCTGCGCATCATCGCCGGGCTGGAAGTCCCCGACGCCGGCAGCGTGTTGCACACCGACGACGACGTGACGCGCCACTCGGCGCGGGACCGCAACGTCGGCTTCGTGTTCCAGCACTACGCGCTGTTCCGGCACATGAGCGTCTTCGAGAACGTGGCCTTCGGCCTGCGTGTCCGCAAGTGGCCCGAAGACAAGGTCCGCGAGCGCGTGAACGAATTGCTGAAGCTGGTGCGCCTTGAAGAACACGCCCGGCGCTTCCCGTCCACGCTCTCCGGCGGGCAACGGCAGCGCATCGCCCTCATCCGCGCCTTGGCCCCGGACCCGAAGTTGTTGCTGTTGGACGAGCCGTTCGGCGCGCTCGACGCGAAGGTCCGCACGGAACTGCGGCACTGGCTGCGGCGGTTTCACGACGAGTTTCACGTCACCAGTGTGTTCGTGACGCACGACCAGGAAGAAGCGTTTGAAGTCGCCGACAAGATCGTGGTGATGAACCAGGGCAAGATCGAGCAGACCGGCACGCCGGCCGAGGTGTTCGAGCACCCGGCGAACGCCTTCGTGATGGACTTCCTGGGCAACGTGAACATCTTCCCGGTGACGGTGCGGGACGGCCGGGCGATGCTGGGCAACGTGCGCATGCCGTTGCCGCAGGGGCCGGCCGCGGTCAACGGCAACGGCCCCGGGTCCGGCAGCCGCGTGTTCATCCGCCCGCACGAACTGGAGCTGCACCGCACCCGCACCGGCGAGAGCGCGATGGAGGCGAAGGTCACGCACATCAACCCGGCCGGCTCGGTCGTGAAGGTGCGCCTGATCGCCGAGGAGTTCGGCCTGCTGGTGAACGTGGACCTGATCCCGGAACACTACGCCCAACTCGGCCTGAAGGCCGGCGAAACGGTGTTCGTCTCGCCCAAGCGCGTGCGCATGTTCGCGGACGATTATGTGATTTGAAGACGGGCGACTCAGCCTCCCGTTGTCGTGACGATAATTACCTTGGTGTGTTCCACAAATCGAATCGTGGGGTCAATCGGGCGGATCAGACCATTTTCGACGACACCCGCGACGGCCAAGGGGCGTCGGATCTTCGCCAAGTGCGTTTCCATCGGGGCCATGACTGTGCCCGGCGGCACGTCGGGGGGCGGGAGAAGCGGTTCGTTGGCAATCGCCTCGTCCAACGCCCGTCGTTCGGGACTGCGGTTGTCAGGTTCGATTGTAAACATGTGACTAATTCCCCCCGCCATAGGCGGTAACAACAAAAATGACATCGTCGGCCACTTCCCCGAAGACATCTGGAATTTCGTCCGGGTCGCGGTCGAAACGCCAGATTACCCGAATGGGCCGACCCGATGGCGTGGACGCATTCATCAGAAAGGAGTCGTCCTCACGCTCGTACATGCCGGTTGCTCGGTCGAAAGACGCTTCTACTTCTTCACGCGAAAGTGCGTGAGCGTATATCTTCTGCAAATTCCACTCAAGCCATTTGAAGCGACGCATGTCTTCTCTTCGCGGTTGATGATTTAACATAACCGGACGTGTGTGTTCGCACAAGAACTCCTGTCATATGTCCCCCAAGCCCAGTCGCCCCAACACCAAGTCTCGGATCGCCGTCATCGGCAACTGTCCCCCCGACGGCCTCGGCCCGCTTCCCACCAAGAGCGGGCCGTCTTGCGGGTCGGCGGCGATCAGGCCGTGGCTGCCTCTGACAATGCTAGCGTCCAGCGGGACTACGTCGAAGACGGTGCGCAAGCCGAGTTTCTTCTGGGCGAGTTTCCGCATCATGCGCAACATCGGGAACGAGAGTTTCGGGTCGAAAAACATTTCGGCCGGGTCGTAGCCCGGCTTGTGGTGGATAGCGACGGACCTCGCGTAATCCGGGGCGTTGTTGTCGTCCAGCCAGAACGGGTAGGCGAACCAAGCGGTTCGATCCGCGAGCAGGATCAACTCGCCGGCCCGCGGGTGGTCCAAGCCGATCTCGGCCCGCCCGTCGCCCGCGTAGATTTTGGCGACGCCGGGGACGCCGGTCAGCAGGTCGCGGACGGGCTTCATGTCCTTCGGGTCGCGGACGTAGACGTGGGCCACTTGGTGATCGACGACGGCGAACGCCCGGCTTTGAAACGTCTCCAACTGCTCGCCGAACGGGCCGTGCCGGACGGCGAGATAGCCCAAGTCACGCAGGACGCGATTCAGGTAGACGGGCAGGTTCACGTCGCAATGGCCGTACTCGCTGACGACCCACACGTCCGCGCCGGCGTTCTTGGCGGCGTCCAGAAGCGGGGCGCAGGCGTCGTCGAGTTGCCGGACGAGTTTCCGCATGTCGCACGCGCCGGGGCCGTAGCGTTGCGGGTCGTAGTCGAGGTGCGGCAGGTAAGCCATCGTCAGGTCGGGGCGTTCGAGCGTCACGGTCTCGGCGGCGGCCCGCGCGATCCAGCGCGTGCAGGGCAGGCCGGCCTTCGGCCCCCAGAACGTGTGGAACGGGAATTTTCCAATGCGGTCTTCGATGACGCGGGCGAAACTCTCCGGCGTGCCGCTGACGCCGAAGACCTTGTTGCCGTCCACGCCGTAGTGCGGCTTCGGCGTCAGGCTCAGGTCCACGTCGGCCCCCTGGTTGAACCACCAGAAGATCTTCGCCGACTTGAACTTCTTGCCGCGCTGGGCCGCCCGCCGCTTGGCGGTGGCGTAGAACGGCTCGGCCTCCAGCAAGTAATTGGACTGCTGCCAGAAGCGCACTTCGTTGGTGTCGCGGTACAGCCAGCCGTTGCCGACGATGCCGTGCCGGCCCACGGGTTCGCCGGTCAGGATGGTGGCCTGCGCCGCCATCGTGACGGCCGGCAACACGTCCCGCACGGGCGTGCTCCACCCGGCCTCCGCGAGGGCTTTCAAACGCGGGGCGTGGTCGAGCAGCCGCGGCGTCAAGCCGACGGCGTTGATGAGGACTAGCATGACGGCCCCCATTGAACGGTGTGGTGATTCGGGACATGGCTAAAGCGTAAAGACCCCCCCCGGCCCCCCCTTGCCAAGGGGGGGAGGAAAGCCGGCCGCCGTCTTGAGGTTCAACCGCGCGGGGCGGGATGCCTTTTCTTCTCCCCCCCTTGGCAAGGGGGGGCGGGGGGGGTCTTTACGCTTTAGCCATGTCCCGAATCACCACACCGTTCAATGG
>JAYTTY010000388.1:0-20935 GCA_043744795.1 Zavarzinella sp.
GGCAAGGACTTCCCGGCCGTCGAACAACGACAAAAATGAAAATCCCGCCCGCCTTATACCAACCACTCCACATTTCCACAAACCGAGTCCTGCACCCGCGGGCGGGGATTCGCGGCAAACATCTCTGGCCAATTATTGCCCGGCTTGCTATCCCATATGTTCCGGCATCCATGGCCGGGCCGTCGGACCCCTCAGTGGGAGGGGTCGGCGAGATACCGTGTGCCGAACGCTGTTCCACCGCCCCGGTCGTGTTAGCCCTCAACCGGCGGTGACAGGCACACCCGCTTCCTTTATCAGGGGCGGCGACAACATTCCCAAAAGGAAGGGCGACATGGCCGGCAAGAACAAGACGAACCGCAGTCTCAAAAAGCGGTTCAAGATCACCGGGACGGGGAAGCTGAAGCACAGCAACACCAAGCGCCGCCACTTGTTGGCCGGGCGTCGGGCCAAGAACAAGCGCCAGGCTCGGCAGCCCGGCGTGACGGTGGGGCCGACGGCCGACAAGTACATCATCGCCATGGGCGGCCTGTAAGCCGCGCTGCTGCTTCAACCAACCAACACACACCGAGGATTTTGACCCATGCGAGCCAGAAGCGGTAAAACCGTTCTCCGCAAGCGCGCCCGGACCCGGAAGCTGACCAAGGGCTTCCGGCTCGGCCGCCACAACCTGTACCGGCAGTCGCTGACGACCCTGATCCGCGGCCGCAAGTACGCCTTCCGCGACCGCCGCAACCGCAAGCGGCAGTTCCGCCGCCTGTGGATCATCCGCATCAACGCCGCCTGCCGGATGCGCGGCCTGCGCTACAGCCAACTCATCTGCGGGCTGGTGAACGCCCAAGTGGAACTCGACCGGAAGTCGATGTCCGAAATCGCCATCCACGACCCGGGGGCCTTCGACAAGCTGGTCGAAATCGCCAAGGCGCACATGCCGAAGGACTTGAAGTAACCCGGCTGGAACAGACCGTGAACTTGAAAGACCCCGCCAACATGGCGGGGCCTTTTTTCGTTGGCGGTCTTGGCTTTTAGCCCCAACGGGGCGTTCGGTCGTAGCCATGCCCGGAAGGGCATGGGATCGAAGCCCACAAACACCCAAGCCCCAACGGGGCGGCCGGAACGGCGTCCCAGTTCCGGCCGCCCCGTTGGGGCTTGAAATATTATTGCCCATCTGTCCCAGGCCCTTCCGGGCCTGGCTACATCCGAGCGCCCCGTTGGGGCTGAAAACCAAAACCTACTTCCGGATCGCAATGAACCGCTCGTGCCGAATCTCCCCGGCCGGGTGCGGCGGGGGAACCTCGTCCTGCACGACGACCCAGTCCGGCGAGTCGCGGATGATCTGGCACAGCGCCGCGTGCGTGTCCGTCTCCACGATCAGTAGGCGGGCGTCGAGTTTCTTCAACATCTCCAGCGTGTTCGGCTCGCCGGCCTTCACGTCGAGGCAGTCGTCCCAATGCTGCTGGCCGAAGACGTGGGCGTGGGTGAACAGCGTCACCGGCATTTCCGGGGGCAGCGCCCAGACCAAGAAATCCCCCTGCGTCTCGCTGGTAAAGATCACGCCCTTGAAGTGGCCGTCCAGGAACTGGCGATTGATCTCCGTCCGCAAAGCCGGCAGCCAAATGATTTGGCCGTCTTTCGCGGATTGAACTTCCATGGCGAACCGCCAAGGCGTCCCCGCAGACACGGCCGGGATCACAGTCATCGGCTGGGCATAGCTGAGGAACATCGACGATAAAGTGGTCAACACGCCAAGAGCAATCACGCCCGAGACAACGGCGAACTTCCAAATCCGCGGTTGCCCCTCCGGGAAACTCGGCAGTGTGGCGAAGCGTTCCCCCAAGCCCGGCCCGAGGCGGGCCAGCAGCCACATGGCGATGGCCCACCACCACAGCAGCGACCGCTCCTGCCACCACGGCCACAGCACGAACGGCAACGCGACGAGATAACCGGCCGCCCCGACTTTTCGCCGGCCGAGGAACCAGATGAACCCGAGCAGCACCAGCGACATGATGTACGGCCAGTGACTGCCGCCGCCGGCCTTGAACGTCATCGGATGCCACTCGGTCATCGTCTTCAGGTTCGGCTGCTTGGAGAAGTTGACAATGTGCCAATAGAGCATCAGCCCGTGCGGGTTGATGAGCGTCATCAGAAACGACAGCCCGCCGACGAGGACGAGCTTCTTCACTTCGCCGTCCGTGAAGCCGCGTTCAAACGCCCGGCCCAGCGTGTGCAACCCGAGGACGGCCAAGCCCACCACGAATGTGCCGTGCATGTTGGCCCAGAGGCCGAACGTGAGCGGTAGGATGACAAGCCACTTCCACGACAACGTCGGCGAACTCAGGGCGTAGAGCAACAGCGTCATGTAGAAGAGGCCGAACGCCTGCGGCCGCTGAATCGCCGACCCGATGCCGACGGCGAGGATGTACAGCCCGAGGCACACCGCCGCCCACGCACTCGACCCGCCGAACCGCCGGAACGTGAGCCAGACCAGCGTGAATCGGGCCATCAGCAACAGGAAGTGGAAGAGCCGTAGCGCCTCGGCCCCGTTTTGCAGTTGGCTCGCCGCGGACTCGCCGCCGAATGTCGCCCCCCATTGGTACAGCTTGAAGTACAGCACCTGCGACAGCCACGCGACGTGGGCGAACGGAGCCTCTTGGTCCGTGAACCTCGGCAACAGCGGCTCGCGGTCGAAGAAGCCGAGCTTCAGGTACGCCTCGCCGTACTTGGCGTGCGCCCAGACGTCCGTGTGCCAGAGGGGGTAGTCAACGAGGTAGAAGAACGCGGCCGCCAGCACGGCGAGGCCGAGCAAGTGGCCGTTGGTGAGGCGGAAGCGGTGGCTCATGCCCTCATGCTAGATAATCCAGCGCGATGTCCAGCGCCTTCGCGGAGTGCGTCATCGCCCCGACGCTGATGCGGTCCACCCCCGTCTCGGCGATGCCGCGGACGGTTTGCAGGTTCACCCCGCCGGACGCTTCGAGCAAGATGGCCGGGGCGCGAAGGCCCCGCACGGTGACCGCCGCCCGGAGTTGATTGTTGGCCATGTTGTCCAACAGAATGATGTCCGGCTTCAACGGCAGCAACCGCTCGAACTGATCCAGGGAATCGACTTCCACTTCCAGAATCACGCCGGGGTAGTCGGCCCGAATCTTGGCCAACCGCCCGGCGAACACCTTCCAGAAATCCTCTTGCGACCCGTGAACCTCGGCATCGCGGATCGCCGCGATGTGGTTGTCCTTAATCAGGATGGCGTCGAACAGCCCGATGCGGTGATTGGCCCCGCCGCCGCAGCGCACGGCGTACTTCTCCAACAGCCGCCAGCCGGGCGTCGTCTTCCGCGTGTCCAGCAACAGCACTTTGGGATTAGCGACCGCGTCCACGAATTGCCGGGCGAGCGTGGCCACTCCGGAGAGCCGTTGCAGGAAGTTCAGGGCCGTCCGCTCCACCGCCAACAAACTCCGCATCGGCCCCGCCAGCGTGGCGATGACGGCTGCCTTCATCAGCCGGTCCCCGTCGGTCAACTTCGCCTCGAACGCCAACCGCTTGTCCACCCAATGGGCAACCGCCTCCGCGACGGCCAACCCGGCCAGAACCCCCTCGGTCCGGGCGACGAACGCGGCCTTGCCTTCGAGTTTCTCGGGAATCGTGGCGACGCTGGTGATGTCGCCCATGTCCCCGAGGTCTTCGAGCAACGCGAGTTCGATCAAGTGATGGGCCGCCGCCCGCTCGGCTTTGGAAAATGTCGGCATAGGGGTTCTCGTCAACCGTCCGGCGTGTCGAGCAGGAGTTGCAACCGCCCGGCCAGCTCGGGGGGAAACCTGGCGGGCCACGTTTGGTCAATCAAATCGACATCAATGAAGTCACGAAGGTGCATGCAATCGACGCGGCGGTTTGAACTCAGCATCATGCGAACCAGCGGCTCAAACGAGAGTACGCGGAAATTCCCCATTGAGTCGGACTCGCTCGCGAATGGCGTGTCTGCCTTGGCTGGGATAATCCGGATGGCATCCTGTTGCCGCCCGCTAACGCCATCCAGAAACAGGTCGATTCCCGATGCTTGCCGATGGACAAATCCCGCCGCCTCGGAAACTACGATTGCGGCCGGCATGTCGGCCGGCCGCAAGAGGATTATCGCGTCTTTCGCGGTCCTTACAGCCGCCTCATCGACCCGGCGAACCCACTCGGACGCGGCATGATCGCCGACCACGGCGTAGGCGACCGCTTCCTTATCCAATGCCGACGTGAATCGGAGCAAGCGTTCACGCCCTTGCTGGGCGGCTAGCATCCCACGTTCCCACCCGGAAAGGATTGGGCTGCTCATGAGGAAAAATCTCCCTGAAGCTACCAGGTCATTGTAGCGAGACCAATTGGCCCCTTACGCCAACCGCCGCCACACCGTCCGCTCCGTCACGAACACGGTGACAGCGCACAATACCCCGAAGCCCAAAAACCACGCGGCGTAGTCGAAGTACCGCCGGTACACCGGACTGACGACGGGGCTGCGTTCCAACTGGTCGATCCGCCGGCACACGTCTCGCAACTGGGCGCCGTCGTTGGCCAGGAAGGCTTGGCCGCCGGTGATCTCGGCGATTTGTCGGTTCACTTCGCGGCCGGCCCGGCGGGTGTCGCCGTTGGGGCCGTCTTCCGGGTCGCCGCCGGCGTCGATCACGTACACCTTGATGCCGCGGGCGGCGGCCAGGCGGGCGGCCTGTTGGGGCTTGAGCGGGGCGCGGTCCGGGTCGGCGAGGTCGTAGTTGTGTTCGCCGTCGCTGAGGAGGATCAACACTTTTTCTTGCGTCGGCGACTGGCCGAGCCGGATGACCCCCTCCGCGAGGGCGTCGCCAATGTTCGTGGCCGTGTCGAGGACGCCGGCGGGGGGCGTCTTGTCGAGGATGTCGAGCATCACGGAGTGGTTCAACGTCGGCGGGCTGACGGTCTGCGGCACCGTCGAGAAGGTGATGAGGCCGACGGCGTCCGTCCCGCGCTCGGTGGAGCGGCCGTCGAAGTGCGTGCCGTCCGGGCCGTCCCCGCCGGCCACGAACAGGCGGAACGACCGCTTGGCCGCCTCGCGCCGGCTCACGGGCGGCGAGCCGGCCTGCCAGGCGAACGTCTCCTCCTCCATGCTGCCGGAGGTGTCCAACAGCAGCATCACGTCGATGCCTCGCACGGTCAGGCGGGTCTTCTCGTCCGGCGTCCGCGGCCCCGCCAATCCGACGACGACGGCCAAGAGGGCGAGGAAGCGCAACCCCTCGCCGACGATCACGGGCCAGCGGGAGGTCGGCAACCCCGCGAACGCCTCCGCGGACGGGAAGCGGACGGCCGCCGCGGCGCGCCGGTGTCTCCACCACAAGAGGAGGAGCGGCGCCGGCAGTAAGCCGAGCAGTTCGGGATTGGCAAACGACAACGTCACTCAGTCATTGTCGCCGCGGACGGGTGGGAAGAACAGCCGTCAATGATTGGCGGCTTGGCTTTTGACCCCATCCGGGGAATGGCGAAACAAGAAATGGTTCGACCCCGGAGGGTGCCGCAGAAACGCGGCCCCCTCTCCGCGACCCCTCCGCGGTCAAAAACGCAATACTTCGGGCGTTCAAAGTCCTCGGGTGCGCCGAAGCGGCGACCCGGGGCGAAGCTCGACTTATGCACTTTTGGAGGCCGCCTTGGACTTAGGATGGGGTTGCGACACGCCTCTCTCTCCGCCCAAGGACGGCCACCATGATTCTACCGCGCGAAGCCGCTGTGCTGCTCGATGCCTTTGCCCCGCTGTTCACCCAACCGACGGTCCACCGATTTGTCACACTGCTCGCCGGCGTCCTCCTGACGCCGGGACGCCGGACGGTGGCCAACCTGCTCCGCACGCTTGACTTCCTCGCCCCCGGCCACCCGGTCAGCCACCGGCGAGTTCTGTCGGCCGCCCGCTGGTCCGGCGTGGAATTGGGCTGCGTCTTGGCGGGCCACCTGCTGAAACACTTCGTCCCGGCCGGGCCGGTGACGTGGGTCGGGGACGACACGGTCGATGGCCACCCCGGGCGGCGGGTGTATGGCAAGGCCCGGCGCCGCGATCCCGTCCGGTCGTCGCACTCATACACGGCGTGGCGGCACGGTCACAAATGGGTGGTTCAGGCCGTCCTCGTCCGGCTCCCGTTGACCACCCGCCCGTGCGCTCCGCCGGTTCTCGTCGATTCGTGCCGCTCCGCCGAAGACGACCGCCGCCGGAAACGGAAACACCGGACGCCGGCCCAACTCATGCGCCGCTTGCTCCGGTTGGTCCGGTTGGTCCTGCTCCGCTTCCCGGACCGGCGTTTCACGTTCGTCGGCGACGCCGGGTACGGCACGCACGAGGTCGCCCGCTTCTGTCACCGGCATCGCGACCGGCTGGCGCTGGTGAGCAAGTGGCGCCCGGTCGCCAACCTGTTCACCCCGCCCCCGCCGTACGCCGGCAAGGGCCGGCCGCGCGTGAAGGGAGACCGGCTGCCGATGCCGCGTGAGGCCGTCGCCGGGACAACCCGCCTGACACGGCTGACCGTCGGCTGGTACGGCGGCGGCACCCGGCGGGTGGGAACCAAGGCCGGAGCGGGCCATTGGTACAAGGCCGGGCAGGGACTGGTCCCGATCCGGTGGGTGTTCGTCCGGGACCTGACGGGCGCCCACCGGGCCGAGTATTTCTTCACCACCGACCCGGCCGGGACGCCGGCCGCGGTGATCGAACACTATTGCGGCCGGTGGAACATCGAGACCACCTTCCAAGAATGCCGCTCGTGTTTGGGATTGGAGAGCACGCGGGGGTGGTGCCGGGCCACCGCCCGGCGGGCCGCCCCGTGTCTGTTCGGCCTGTATTCCGTGGTGGCGGCGCTGTACCACGCGCTCCCGGACGGCAAGCGGGTCGGGCGGGTGGCCTGGCCGGGCAAGGCCGGCGTGACCTTCTCCGACGCCGTCACCGCCGTGCGCCGGTGGCTGTGGGCCGACGGCGCTTTTTTACAGGCCTGTGATGACGCGAGTGTGAAGAAACCCCCGCCGCCAATGCGGGACTTCCTACTCAACCGACTGGCGATGGCGGCGTGACTGCGTGGAAACGTGCACAAGTCGAGCTAAGCGCCATTCGTCTAAAGGGACCGATTAATGGCCGCCGGTCCGTGGGGGCCGTCTCCGCCAAGGGAGGGGCCTTTAATCGGTCTTTCAGACCGAAAAATCATGTTGGCCATTGTCCCAGCCCTTGCGGGCTGGGCTATGTTCATCGGCCCTTCAGGCCGAAAAACCGGCCATGTAATTGGGGGGCGTCGCGGAAACTCCCTCTCCCTCGGCCCCTCTCCCGCAAAGCCGGGAGAGGGGGAAAGACCGCACGGGCGCCATGATCTTCCACTGGTCATTGGTCATTTTGATTACTCCTCGTCTTCCCGCAGCTTGGCCAGCACGCCGACGTCTTCGAGCGTGGTCGTGTCCCCGGAGGTCACGCGGCCGGCGGCGATGTCGCGGAGCAAGCGCCGCATGATCTTGCCGGAGCGCGTCTTCGGCAGGCTCGGCGTGAAGCGGATGTCGTCCGGCCGGGCCAGCGCCCCGATTTCCTTGGTGACGTGGTCCCGCAGTTCCTTCTTGAGGGCGTCGTCCCCCTCGAAGCCGGCCTTCAGCGTCACGAAGGCGGCGATGCCCTCGCCCTTGATGTCGTCCGGCCGGCCGACGACGGCGGCCTCCGCGACCTTGGGGTGGCCGACCAGGGCGCTCTCCACTTCCATCGTGCTGAGGCGGTGGCCGGAGACGTTCAGCACGTCGTCCACGCGGCCCATGACCCAGAAGTAGCCGTCCGCGTCGCAGCGGGCGCCGTCGGCCGTGAAGTAGTTGCCGGGGATTTGGCTCCAGTATTGTTCTTGGTAGCGGGCGTCGTCGTTGAAGATCGTCCGCAGCATGGCCGGCCACGGCTTGCGGACCACGAGGAAGCCCCCCTCGTTGGCGGGGACTTTGTTGCCCGCCTTGTCCACGACTTCGGTGACGATGCCCGGCATCGGCCGCGTGGCGCTCCCCGGCTTGGTGGCGATGGCCCCCGGAATGGGGGCGAGCATGATGCACCCGGTCTCCGTCTGCCACCACGTATCGACAATCGGGCACTTCTTGCCGCCGATGACCTCGTGGTACCACATCCACGCTTCCGGGTTGATCGGCTCACCCACTGTGCCGAGCAGGCGCAGGCTGGACAGGTCGTGCGCCTTCGGGAACTGGTCGCCCCACTTGATGAACGCCCGGATGGCCGTCGGGGCCGTGTAGAAGACTGTCACCTTGTACTTTTCAATGATCTCCCAGAAGCGGTCTTGTTTGGGCGTGTCCGGGGCGCCCTCGTACATGACGCACGTCGTCCCGTTGGCGAGCGGGCCGTAGACGATGTAGCTGTGCCCCGTCACCCAGCCGACGTCGGCGGTACACCAGTACACGTCATCTTCCTTGATGTCGAAGACCCACTTGTGCGTCAGCGAGACGCCGAGCAGGTAGCCGGCCGTCGAGTGCTGGATGCCCTTCGGCTTGCCCGTGGAGCCGGACGTGTACAGCACGAACAGCGGGTGTTCGCTGTCCAACGGCTCGGCCGGGCAGTCGGCGGTTTCGGTGGCCGTGATCTCGTGCCACCACACGTCCCGGCCGGCCTTCATGTCCACGGCTTGGTTGCAGCGGTTGAGGACGACGCACTTTTCCACGGTCGGGGACTTGGCCAACGCCGCGTCCACGTTGGCCTTGAGCGGGACGACCTTGCCGCGCCGCCAGCCGCCGTCGGCCGTGATGACGAGCTTTGCCTTGGCGTCGTTGTTGCGGTCGGCGACGGCCTCCGCGGAGAAGCCGCCGAAGATCACCGAGTGCGTCGCCCCGATGCGGGCGCACGCCAGCATGGCGACCGCCGCCTCCGGGACCATCGGCATGTAGATGGTGACGCGGTCCCCGGCGACGACGCCGAGCTTCTTCAAGGCGTTGGCGAATTTGCACGTCTCGGCGTGCAGTTGGGCGAACGTCAGCGTCCGCGTGTCCCCCGGCTCCCCCTCCCAGACGATGGCGGGCTTGTCTTTACGCGGCCCCTTCAAATGGCGGTCAAGGCAGTTGTAACTGACGTTGATCTTGCCGCCGACGAACCACTTGGCGTGCGGGACGTTCCACTCCAACGTGGTCGTAAACGGCGTGAACCAGTCCAGCGTCTTCGCCTGCTCGGCCCAGAACGCCTCGGGGTCGTCGGCCCCTTGTTGCCACAGGGCCTCGTACTCGGCCACGGACTTGATGTGCGCCTTGGCGGAGAACTCCGCGCTCGGCGGGAATGACCGCGTTTCCTTCAACACGCTGGTGATGGACTGGTCGGGAGAGGCCATGACGGCTCCGGGGAGGATTGCGACGAACGAAGACTTTTTAGCCACGGATCGAACACGGATAAGACACGGATCGGACAGAAAACGAAAAAACGGATGAAAACCGGATCAACACGGGCCAAGGAAAGGTTCCCGTGTTTGTCCGGTGTTCATCCGTTTTCCATCCGTCTTGGCTTTGCCTGTCCTGCGTTTTATCCGTGTTTCGTCCGTGTTCGATCCGTGGCTAAAAATGCCTTTCGCTAAATGATTCGTTCGATCAGCCAATTATCGCCGGCCTGTTTCGTGAGGCGGAAGTTGCCGGGGCTGAGGCGGTAGGTGATGACGTACTCGGCGTCGGACACTTTTTGGACGATGGTCCAGATGCCCTCGTTGATCGAAATTTTCTGCTCCGGCGCCCACTCCCAAGGCGTGACGGCCGTCGCCGTGCCCTTGCCGGTCTCGACGAGGTCGTACCACGGCTGGCCGAACGACTCCGGCGGCGGGGCCGTCAGCGGCTCCTTGCCCGCGAGCATCCGGCGCAGCAGGTGGCTGTGGAAGATGTCCCCCTCCATCGCCGGGAGGAAGTTGGGGATGGGGTGGCCGTTGTCCGCGCGGATCTGGATCCAGCGCAGGAAGCACATGACCCCGCGCCACGCCTCCGTGCTCTCCCCCTGGGCGAATTCCTCCACCCACTGCTGCCATTCGTCGGCCGTCCGCTTGGTCATGGAGGCTCCGGAGTTGAAAACTGGACTCACCACAAAGGCACAAAGGCCGCACAAAGTTTCACGGAGCAGACGGAAGAAAAATCGTTGCCGGACTTCTTTGTGCGTCTTTGTGCCTTTGTGGTTAATGGCTTTCTTCTTTACTGAATTCCGCAATCGGTTTCAGTCGTTCTTTGAGCAGAGAGTACCGGAAGGCCGTCTCTTGCTTCTGGGTGGCGAGCCACAGGGCCTTGCGGCTGCCGACGATCACCACCAGTTTTTTACCACGGGTGACGCCCGTGTACAGCAGATTTCGCTGCAACATCACGAAATGCTGGGTGTGCAGGGGGATTACGACGGCTGGGTACTCGCTGCCCTGCGACTTGTGGATGCTGGTGGCGTAGGCGTGGGTCAGTTCGTCCAACTCGCCGAAGTCGTAGGGGACGGGGCGGCCGTCGAAGTCGGCGGTGAGAAGTTGGTCCGTCAGGTCGATGGCCGCCACCCGGCCGATGTCGCCGTTGAAGACTTCCTTCTGGTAGTTGTTCCGCGCCTGCAAAATCTTGTCCCCGACGCGGAACGTCCGGCCGAACCGCTCGACCTGGTTCTTGCGCGGCTCCGGCGGGTTCAGGACTTCTTGCAGGCGCAGGTTGAGGTTGTTCACCCCGAGTTCGGACTTGTTCATCGGGCTGAGGATTTGGATGTCCTTGAACGGGTCGAACCCGAAGCGGGCCGGGATGCGGTCGCGCACCAAGGTAATGATGCGGTCGGCCACGGTCTCGGGGGAATCCACGTCGATGAAGAAGAAATCCCCCGACGGGTCGGGGGCCGATTGCGGCTCCTCCCCGGCGTTGATGGCGTGGGCCGCCTGCACGATGTAGCTCGACTTCGCCTGCCGGAAAATCTGCGTCAGCCGGGCGACGGGGATCGTCCCCGAGTCGATCAAGTCCCGCAGGACCGTGCCGGCCCCGACGCTGGGGAGTTGGTCCACGTCCCCGACGAACACGACACAGCACCATTGGGGGACGGCCCGCAGCAATTGGTTCATTAACACCATGTCCACCATCGACGCCTCGTCCACCACCAACAAATCGGCGTCCAACGGGTGCTCGCGGTCCCGCTTGAACTTGCCCAGGCCGGCGTCGAACTCCAGCAGGCGATGAATGGTCCGGGCGTCCCGCCCCGTGGACTCGCTGAGGCGCTTGGCGGCCCGGCCGGTCGGGGCGCACAGGGCGATGCGCTGCCGCTTGGCCCCGAAGATTTCGATGAGGCCGCGCACGATGGTCGTCTTGCCGACGCCCGGCCCGCCGGTGATAACGAGAACCTTTTCCGTCGTGGCGGCTTGGATGGCGTCGCGCTGGCTCGGGGCCATCGTAATCTTCATTTCCTGCTCGACCCAGTTCAGCGCCGACTCCACGTCGATGGCCGGCAGCGGGTGGTCCCCGGCGCTGAGGTGCTTGATGGCCCGGGCAACGCCGAGTTCCGCGAGGAACATGGGCTTCAAGTACAGCCACGGCTCCGGCTCCGTGCGGTCCGGGGCCGGCACGGTGGCCGTCTCCCGGACGAACTCGTCTTCCTGCCGGCCGGCCTCGATCACCGTGGCGATGACCTCCGGCGTGATGTTCGTCAGCCGCATGGTCTCGTCGACGACGCCGGCCTCGGGGTAGCAGACGTGCCCCTTGGTCGCCATGTCCTGAAGGACGTAGCGCACGGCCGCCCGCGCCCGCAGCGGCGAGTCGGCCGGCAGCCCGAGCCGCATGGCCAAGTCGTCGGCGGTCTTGAAGCCGACGCCCCAGATGTCCGTGGTCAGCCGGTACGGGTTGCTCTTCACCAACTCGACGGCGTTGTCCCCGTAGGTCTTGTAAATGCGGATGGCGCGGGCGGTGCCGATGCCGTAGGACGACATGAAGACCATGATGGCCCGCACGCCCTTCTGCTCTTCCCAACTGCGGCGAATGCGGTCGAGCCGGGCCGGGCCGATGCCCTTCACTTCGGACAGGAACCCCGGCGAGCGGTCGATCACGTCCAGCGTGCGCTCGCCGAACACTTCCACGATGCGCTTGGCGTAGGCGGGGCCGATGCCCTTGATGAGGCCGGACCCGAGGTACTTCGTGATACCCGCCAGCGTGTGCGGCGGGGTCGTCTTCAACTCGCTGGCCTTGAACTGCCGGCCGTGGGTGCGGTCGTTGACCCACTCCCCGACCGCCTCGATGTACTCCCCCGAGACGACGCTAGACAGCGTGCCGATGACCGTGACCGGCTCTCGCTGGCCCGGCACGGCGACGCGCAAGACGACGTACCCGTTGTCCTCGTTGTGGAACGTGATGCGCTCCACCACGCCCGAAAGCGCGTCCGGTGTCTTGAACTCGGCCTGCATGGGGGAATTAAACCACATTGGCCCGCCGGTTGCGACGGCAGTAGCCGCCCGCTTCGGTTGTGGCGAACCGGCGCGTTTGGTACATTCAACCTAACCGGCTCAGAAGAGGGTTTCCGAATGGTGGCGACGACCCAACAAAAGATGACCGTCGAGGAGTTCCTGAAACTCCCGGAGGACGGCGTCCGGCGTTCGCTCATCAACGGCATCGTGCGGGAGGAAGGCATGACGATCCGCAATCGGTTTCACACGTTTGCCGCAACCCGAGTGGCCAAGTTTTTAGACAATTGGCGAGACGCTCAACCGGCTCCCCGAGGTGTGGTTCTATCAGGCGAGGCGGGTGTCCAATTGAATGCCGAAACGCTCGTGGGCGTTGACGTGGCCTACATCGACGCCGACCTCTGGGCTCGTCAGCGGGCCAATTCAACCGTGATTCACGGCATCCCACCATTGGTTGTCGAAATTTTGTCCCCGAGCGACACGACTGACGAAATCGACGATAAAGTTGACGCGTATTTGGCGGCTGGGGTGATGCTCGTTTGGACGGTGAATCCTCGTCGTGAAACGGTCACTGTGTTCCGGCCCGGCATGCGACCCGTCGCCTTCAACGCCGACCAAGAACTGACCGCCGAACCGGTCCTCCCCGGCTTCCGCGTCGCGGTCGCTGACCTGTTCCGCTGACCGTAGACCGGACCGACAAACTCACTCGTGAAGGTAACTGCTCAATGGTGGCGCCGACTTTCCAAAAAATGACCGTCGAGGAGTTCTTAAATCTCCCGGACGACGGCGTGCGTCGATCACTCATCAACGGCATCGTATGGGAGGAGGGCATGTCGTACCGGAGCATGGAACACACGCATGTGACGACCCGCGTCGGCAAGTTTCTGGACAACTGGCGGGACACCCAACCGCCGCCGAACGGCTTGGTGTTGTCCGGTGACGCGGGCTTTCGGATCGACGCCGACACGGCGGTCGGCGCGGATGTCGCGTACATAACCCCCGAATTGATTGCCGGCCGCCCCAGTGATTCCCGCGTCATTCACGGCGTCCCGCCCCTCGTGGCCGAGATACTATCTTTGAGTGACACGACGGAGATCATCGAAGAAAAAATCGCGACGTATATGGCAGCGGGCGTCACCATTCTCTGGATTATCAACCCGTATTCCGAAACCGTGATTGTCCACCGGCCCGACCGCCTTCCCACGCTGGTCAACGCCGATCAGGAACTGACCGCCGAACCCGTCCTCCCCGGCTTCCGCGTCCTCGTCGCCGACCTGTTCCGCTGACTCATGCCCGTCCTTCGCCCCATCGTTGACCACCTCACCACTTGGCTCCCGGCCTCGACGCGGGCGATGGGCTACGTCCGAGAAATCTCGGGCATTCGCCGTCGCTATCTGCGCGTCAAAGACCACTGGGCCGACCACGTTGAACATTGCCGGGCCGTCATCCGGCAAGGGATGGCGCTCGCTCCGCAACGGCGCAAAGCCGTCATCCTCGGGGCCGGGTTGATGCACGACCTGCCGTTGGAAGAGCTTTGCCAACAGTTCCGCGAAGTCGTCCTCGTGGACATCTATCACCCGTTCGCCAGTCGCTGGCAAACGCGACACTTCCCCAATCTGCGCCGCGTCACGGCCGACATCACCAACACGGTCGCGGAAGCCTACCGCGTGGCGTGGGACAAGGACGAGCCGTTGCCGACGGCCGAGCCGACCTTGTTTCATGACGACCCCGAGGTGGACTTCACCGCCTCGGTGAATCTGCTGTCGCAGTTGCCGTGCATGCCGATGACGTACCTGCTGAATCAGAACACCCACGCGCCGGTGAAGGTCATGGCGTACGTCCGGCTGTTGCTGTTCGCCCACATGGACTACCTGCGGAAGTTGCCCGGCGTCGTCACGCTCATTACGGACGTGCAGCGGCTCAAGTACACGCTGATGAACCAGTTGGTCGAGCGAAAAGACTTGTTCTTCGACGTA
This sequence comes from Zavarzinella sp., assembly GCA_043744795.1. Lineage (GTDB taxonomy): Bacteria > Planctomycetota > Planctomycetia > Gemmatales > Gemmataceae > Zavarzinella. Next base: position 14,348 of record JAYTTY010000388.1, read on the forward strand.
CCGGCCCCGAGCGGCGGCGAGGAGTGGGTGTGGCGGCTCGCCCCGTGCCCGGAGGCCGACCCCAAGCGCCACTTTTACCGCCGCGTCGTCGGCATCGCGGACTGGAAGGCACACCGCGGGCCGAATTCCTAAAATCGACTCCCCGGCCCCCGCCACGGATACGCACGATGGAAATGACCCCCCGCGAGACCGTCGCCGAGCTGGACAAGTACATCGTGGGGCAGGACGCCGCCAAGCGGGCCGTGGCCGTCGCCATCCGCAACCGCTGGCGCCGGCAGCAACTCCCGGCCGAGCTGCGCAAGGACGTGACGCCGAAGAACATCATCATGATCGGGCCGACCGGCGTGGGCAAGACCGAGATCGCCCGCCGGCTGGCCCGCATCGTCGGCGCCCCGTTCATCAAAGTGGAAGCCACCAAGTACACCGAGGTCGGCTACGTCGGCCGCGACGTGGAGAGCATGATCCGCGACCTCACGGAAGCGGCCGTCGGCCTCGTCAAAATTCGGCAGCGCAAGGAAGTCGAGGAGAAGGCCCGCGACCGCGTCACGGAACGGCTGCTCGACTTGCTGTTGCCGAGCAAGGGGTACATGCCGCCGGAAGACCCCGAGGACACGGAGCGCAAACAGCGGACGCGGGACAAGTTTCGCGGCATGTTGGCGGCCGGGGAACTGGACGACAAGCCGGTGGAACTGACCGTCGAGCAGAAGCACGTCCCGGTGCAGGTGTTCTCCAGCATGGGCATGGAGAACATGGACGTGGACCTGCAAAACATGTTCGAGAAGTTCATGCCCAAGACCGCCGCCCCCCGCCAACTCACCGTGGCCGAGGCCCGCAGAGTCTTGCTGGAGCAGGAGACCGAGGCCCTCATCGACCGGGCGGCCGTCACCGAACAGGCGGTGGATTTGGTCGAAAATCACGGCATCATCTTCATCGACGAACTCGACAAGGTCTGCGGCCCGCAATCGGCCAGCGGCCCGGACATCTCCCGCTCCGGCGTGCAGCGGGACTTGCTGCCCGTCGTGGAAGGGACGACCGTGAACACCAAGTACGGGGCCGTCCGGACGGACCACATCCTGTTCATCGCGGCCGGGGCGTTCCACACCTCCAAGCCGAGCGACCTGATGCCGGAACTGCAAGGCCGCTTCCCCATCCGCGTCGAACTGACCGACCTGACGCGGGAAGACTTCCTGCGCATTCTCACGGAGCCGAAGCACGCCCTGACGAAGCAGTACGCCGAACTCCTCGCCACCGAGGGCCTGACCGTCGAGTTCACCCCCGGCGGCATCGACGCCCTCGCCGACATCGCCTTCGAGGTCAACCGCACGACCCAGAACATCGGCGCCCGCCGCCTGCACACCATCTTGGAGCGCGTCGTCGAAGAACTGAGCTTCGACGGCCCCGACCGGCAAGACAAGACCGTCTCGATTGACGGCGACTACGTCCGCGGCAAGCTGGACGGGATTTTGAAGAGGGAAGATTTAAGCCGGTACATCCTGTGATGCGGAATATGAAAGGCATTCACCACGAAGGCACAAAGGCTGACAAAGACGCACAAAGAAGATCGGAAAGAAAACCTTTCTTCGTCTCCTTTGTGAATCTTTGTGTGAGCTTCGTGCCTTTGTGGTGAATGCTTTTTCGTTCTAAAGCGGAGTGAAGTCCCCTGATGAGACTCGTTATGATGGGCACCGGCACGTTTGCCGAGCCGACGCTGGACGCGCTGCTGGCCGGGCCGGACCCGGTCGTCGGCGTGTTCACGCAGCCGGACCGCGAAGGCGTCGCCCGGCGCGGCGGCAGCACGCGGCAAGTCGGGCGGGGGATGAAGGAGATCGCCGCCGAGCGCGGAATACTGGTGTTCCAGCCGGAGAGCGTCAACGCCCCCGAGGGGTTGGCGATGCTACGCGGCCTGGCGCCGGACTTGCTGGTCGTGGCCGCCTACGGGCAAATCCTATCGAACGACGTGCTGGACACGCCGACGGCCGGCGCCATCAACGTCCACGGGTCGCTGCTGCCCAAGTACCGCGGCGCCGCCCCGGTCGCCCACGCCATCCTGAACGGCGAGACGGAGGCGGGCGTGACCATCATCCGCATTTCCACGGGCCTCGACGCGGGGGACATGCTGGCGAAGATCGCCATCCCCGTGACGGACGAGACGGCCGGCGAACTGGAAGCGAAACTCGCCCCCCTCGGCGCCAAGATGGCCGTCGAGACCATCGCCCGCCTGAATCAGGGGCCGGTGATTGGGGAGAAGCAGAACAAGGCCCTTGTGACCAAGGCCCCGAAGTTGAAGAAGGAAGACGGCCTGATTGACTGGGCACAGCCTGCCGGGCGTGTGGCCCGTCAAATTCGGGCGATGCAGCCGTGGCCCACGGCGTACACGTTTCTCCAACGTCCGGGCAAGCCGGCCATGCGTTTGATGATCGCTCGCACGGGGGAGATCGTTTCCGACTTGCCCGGAGACGCGGGGTCGGTGTTCGTCAACGCGGCCGGCGTTCTGTGCGTCCGCACGGGGGACTGCCAAGCGCTGGAGATTTTGGAAGTGCAGCCGGCCGGGAAGAAGCGGATGCCGAGTCGGGAGTTTTTGCGGGGGCACCCGGTCGGCGAGGGGGATCGGGTGGGGGCTGAAGTATAAGTGGGTGAAAGCCCACGGACGGCCGTCCGTGGGCTTTACAGCGTCTTCAAATACTCCACCACGGCCCGGCGTTCATCGGCCGTGAAGTGGTCCCCATAAATGTGTCCGCCGTTGCCGCGGCCGGGTCGGGCCGTGTCGTAAATCTTGCGGCGTTCGTAGGCGGGCAGACTTGCATCAACCGCCTTCACGGGCGTCACTTTCCAGCCCACTTTCACGGCGTCGTAATCGTCGGCCCCGGTGCGGAAACTGCGGGTGTACAACTTCGGCCGGGCCTTGGAGTTCAGCACGTCTTCCAGCGTCGGAACGCTGCCGTTGTGGAAGTACGGGGCGGTGGCCCAGACGCCGTCGAGCGGGGGGGCCTGGTAGCCCTTGGTGGCGAAGGTGGGCGCGTCGTCGAACAGCCAGCCGGGGTTTTCCTTGGCGAACCACGTCTGGTTGTAGTAGTCGCCGAACTTGTCTTCGATGCCCTGATAGCGCTTCGGGTCGGTGCCGATCTCGGCGATTGGGACCACCTTGTTCGGGTAGGTCCACTTCTCGCCGTAGGTCCCGTGACACTTGGCGCAGTTGTCCGCGAACAACACGTTGCCGCGGGCGGCCAACTCCGTGTCCACGGGCAGGGGGTACTTCGGGGCTTCGATGGTTTTCAGGTAGGCGTTGATGTCGCGGAAGGCCGGCTCGGCCTTGTGGAACTCTTTGGCCGTCGTGATGGGCGTCATCATGAACTGCATCTTGGACCGCACCGAGTTGGCGTCGGCCCCGCCGGTGTGGTACATGGTCTTCTTTTTCTTGAGCAGCCACCACGCCGGGGTGTCCTCGCACATGTCGTCGTGCAGGCCGAGGTCTTTGCGCGGGTAGACGACTTTCAGGTCCGGCTCGCGGAACCCCAGCAGGTACACGGCCATGCCGCCGGCCTCGCTGGTGCCGCGGACGTTGGAGAACGCGAACGGCAACTTCGCCGAGCGGCCGTCGGCCAGCGACAGGTCTTCAAAGAGCGCTTGGACGTCCAACGACGCGTTGCCGAGGCCGACGTAGCTCTTCCCCATCACGGAGCCGCCGTGGCAGGCCAGGCAGTCGATGGAAACGCCCTTCATGAAGAAGATGCGGCCCTCGCGCAGGCCCATCGGGTACTTGCCGTTGGGGTACGGGGCGGCGGGCATGCCGTAGTGGTCGGAGAACGCGGCGGCGTAGTCGACCGGCTTAGCCGTCACGCCGGGCCAGTGCTTCCACACGTTGTCGTAGGCCGCCTCCCGCCACGCGGCGGGGATGAAACTGGTCTTCGTCAGGGCTTGGTAGCCGCGCTCGGCGGCGGTCGGCTCGGCCGCGGTCAACGCGGCCGCGGAGAGGAGGACGACGAGAAGGTGTCGCATGGGTGATCGTCCCGTGGGTGGCGACCGTATTTTACCAAATGCGTGTGACCGCGGGCGGCGGGACTGGTTTTTCATCCCCTGGTGTGACGGCCGCCGCCGGCGGTCGTGGGCGGACGCCACCGGGGACGGCGGGAAGTGACGGGGTGTCAACGACCGTCAAACCCGTAGGTTAAAAGACCGAAACCACTCACAGGATCATGCACCCGTGCCCCGCAAAAAATTCATCGCCGGTAATTGGAAGATGTACACCACCCTCGCCGGGGCGAAGTCGCTCGCGGCTGGGGTAGCGGCCGGCGTGACGGATGACGCCGTCACGGTGGCCGTGTGCCCGCCGGCGTGCTGGCTGCTGCCGGTCGCGGAAGCAGTGAAAGGGTCGAAGGTCGGCGTCGGGGCGCAGAACGTCCACTTCGCGGGCGAGGGGGCGTACACCGGCGACTTGTCCCCGGCGATGGTGCTGGAGACCGGCGCCCAGTACGCCGTCATCGGCCACAGCGAGCGCCGCCACGGGCTGGCCGAGCCGGACCTGTTCCTGAACCGCAAGGTGAAGGCCGCCACCGCCGCCGGGCTGACGGCCATCTTCTGCGTCGGCGAGTTGCTCGCCGAGCGCGAGGGCAAGCAGACCGAGGCCGTGCTGGAGTTCCAACTCGCCGCCGGGCTGGCCGGGGTGAGCGCGGACGCGATGAACAAAATCGTGGTCGCCTACGAACCCGTGTGGGCCATCGGCACCGGCAAAGTGGCGACGCCGGAACAGGCCCAGGAGACGCACGCCTTCATTCGCAAGACGGTCGGCAAGATGTACGGCGCCGATGCCGCGGCCAAGCTGGTGATCCAGTACGGCGGCAGCGTGAAGCCCGACAACGCCGTCGAGATCATGAAGCAACCCGACGTGGACGGCGCTCTCGTCGGCGGGGCCGCCCTGAAGGCCGACTCGTTCTTGGCCATCGTCAAGGCGGCGCGGTGAGTGGGAAAGCCCGTGGACGGCCGTCCACGGGCTTTGCGAGGGCGAGGCCCAAGTCGTGTATAATGGGCCATACCCATCTGACTCACCGGAACCAATCGCCATGCCGATGTACGTCTACCAAGTAATCGAGGCCGACGGGACCGAGGGGGAAGTCTTCGAGGTCATGCAGCGCATGAGCGAGGCCCCCCTGACGGCCCACCCGCAGACCGGCAAGCCGGTCAAGAAACTCCTCTCGGCCCCCAACGCCGTCACCAAGTTCGGGGCCGGCAACCTCAGCAACGACCGCCTCAGCCGCCTCGGCTTCACCAAGTACGAAAAGGCCGGCGACGGCCACTACGAGAAGAAGGCCGGCGGCGGCCCGGACGTGATTAAGAGCTGACCACGAAGATTGTTTCGTCGCGACGCGCCGAAGCGTCGCGGCGCGGCGAAACGTCCGAGCCAGCTTTTTCGCTGGTATCCCGTCCTCAAATATCCGAAAATCGCACGGAAGAATTCGCCCCCGCCGTCGTTGACCTTCTCGCCCACAAACCCCGCTGCGGTGGAACCTTCATGTGCCGCCTCCTTGCCGCTCTGCTTTTGCTGCCGACCGTCACATTGGCGCAAGGCAAGAAAGGCACGCAGTACGCCTTCATCGTGGCCGTGAGCAAGTACGACGAGGCGACGACCGGGCTGAAGCCCTTGCCGTTCACGATCAAAGACGTGACCGGCTTCCGCGATGCTCTTCTCGCCACCGGGTACGAAGCCAAGAACATCCGACTGCTGCACGACGAGTTGCCGGCCGCCCAGAACCCCGGCCTGCGGTTCGTCCCGAAGCAGAAGGAGATCATGGCCGAACTGGATCATCTGCTCAACGTCTTGACTCCGGAAGACTCCGTGATCGTCGTCCTGAACGGCCATGGCGTCCACTTCAAAGACGCGAAGACCAGCCACTTCTGCCCGCTGGACGCGGACGTAAACACCAAGGCGAATCTGCTCCCGGTGGACGGCGCCGGCGGCCTGTACCCGCTGCTCGACAAGTGCAAAGCCAACAGCAAGTTGCTGATCGCCGGCATGTGCCGCAACGACCCGAAAGACTTCCCGGCCGACGCCCAAGCCGCCGTGCAAATTGACCTCGGCGCCCCGGAAACGCCGCCGGCCGGCATCGCCGCCCTGTACTCCTGCGAGGCCGGGCAAAAGACGTACTTCGACAAGGAGAAGGGCAGTTACTTCTTCACCCACCTCTCGGCCGCCTGGCGCGGCGAGTACGCGGGCGGGGACGACCTGACGTTGGACGCCGTGTTCGCCAGCGTGCGGGCGAAGACCAAAAAAGACGTGTTCGACGCCTACTCCGGGCTGAGAGAGCAGGCCCCGGAAGTGCGGCGGAAGTACGACGGGACGTGGAACATCCCCAAGGCGGCGGTCGCCAGGCCGACTCCGAAGGTCTTGGTCGCCAACCCAACGCCGGCGCCACTGGTCACGGCCGGCGACCCGAGTCCGGCAGAAGAGCGGGTATTTCAGGTTGCCAAGGGCGTGCCGATGAAGTTCTGCTGGATCCCTAAGGCGAGCGGCAGGTCTTGATTTACCTGCCGCTCGGTTTGATCGTGATGTCGTACTTGCGAAGCGTCGGGGAACGCTCCAACCGCGCCTCGTAC
>JAYTTY010000389.1:0-20893 GCA_043744795.1 Zavarzinella sp.
GGCTGGATCACGCTCTGGCGCGGCTGGGCCCGACTCCACCCCCTCATCCGATACCACTTGTCAATGACAAAGATGTGATGAACTGTCAGGCGTTAGCGCCTGGAGGATCTCCCCGCGTAAGTGCGCCGCGGACCGAGTCTTCGAGGTTCGCTTCACGGGAAGCGACTTCCCCCCGCGAATTGGGTGACGACTCTCGCCCGGCGAGTCGGGCTTCGAAGACTCGCCCTCTGATTCTGCGCGCGTGCGAGTCCTCCAGGCGCTAACGCTACTGGCTCGCCTTCCTCGCTACGCTCGGCTTAAATTGGCCGCAGCACGTGGGCCAGCCACCCCAGGCCGGCGTACTCGCGGTAGCCCTTCGTGCGCGATGACCCCAGAATATAGCGGCGGCCGTTGAGCATCACCAGCCCGCTCGCCGACTGGCCGGCCTTCAATTGTTGGTGGTTGGCCGGCAGCGCCAGCGCCTTGCCGACGGGGAAGTGGTCCGCGTCGGTCGTCTCGATCACCTCGTGGCGGGCGTTGGTGTAGAAGGCGGCGCAGCCGTCGATCAGTTGGCCGTCGCGGTCCTTGGGCAGGCAGGTGGCGAGAATCTTCTTCGCCTCCGTGTCCCAGTCGAACAGGATGCCGACGACGCCGACGGGGTCGCCGACGCGGGCGCCGCCGGCCCGGACGCCGCCGGAGTAGATCAGGCCGCGCTCCTTGCGCGGCTCCAGCTTGGCCGGCATCACGTCCTGCACGGCGTACTCGCTCGACTGCGTCGTCCGCATGGCCATCAGGAACCACGGGTCGTCGTACACGCTGACGGCCTTCAACTTGTGCCGGTCTTCACTGCGAGCCGAGGCGATGATCTCGCCGTCCCGGTTCGCCAGGATCAGGTTGCGGTACATCGTGTACGAGCCGTTGATGACCTCCATGCGGTGGGCGGCCTTCTGGCAGTTCTCCGGCGTCGGGTCTTTCAGCGCGGTCCACAGGTACTGGTCGGTCGCCCACCAGCGCACGTCCGCGGCCCGCTCGAACAGGTTGCGGTCGATCAGGTCGATGGCTTGCTTCGAGAAGTTCTCCAGCGCTTGCAGGTTCAATTGCAGTTCGCCGACGGCCATCTCGGTCAGCAGGTACTCCATCTTGCTGGTGGCGAACTCGCCGGTCTGCTTGATTTGGTCGAAGATCGGGCCGAGGGCGACGCCGCGCTTGCCGAGCTTGGAGGCGAACACGATGCCGTTGAGCGAGATGAGCTGGATGCTCTCCTTGTCGTCTTGCACCTTGGTGAACGTCTGCTTGTTGATGTCCGGCACGAGCCGGCTTTGCATCAACTCGGCGATGCTGATGCCGAGCTGGGTGTCCGAGGCGGCCGAGCGGAATATCTGGTCCTTGGGCACGACCAAGTGGGACGACCAGCCGAGGCCGGGGTAGTCGAGGTAGCCGTCCGTGCGGGCGGAGAAGACGGCGGACTCCTGGCCCTCGACGACCGCATACGCCATCGGCCGCTGGCCCGGCGGCGGGGTGCGCTGCTTGCGCGGCAGGTGGGCGCTCTTGCCCGGCTCGATTACGCCGGGGTCGCTCGACGCGATCACCACGCCCGCCGCGTTGGTGAAGAACGAGTACCACCCGTCGGCGACGAAGCCGTCCGCGTCCCGGCTCATGTGGTCTTCGAGGATCATCATGGCCTCGCCCTGGAAGTCGAAGAAGACCCCCATCGCCCCGACGACGGCCCCGTAGTTGTCGCTGCGCTCGCGGACGCCGGCCGAGTAGACGAGGCTGCGGGCCGTTTCGACGCGGGACTCGGTCAGGTCCTGGGCGTGGTACTGCGTGCCGTCCTTCGTCGTCAGCGCCTTCTGGAACCACGTCTCCCCGGCCACGTTCAGCCCCAGCACTTTGGCCCGGGTCGCCTTGTTGGCGTTGGCGATCACCATGCCGTCCTTGCAGGCGATCACCAAGTCGCGGTACAGCGTGTACGAGTTGTTGACGTCCTCCAGCCGGTCACAGGCGAAGGCGCCCTTCTTCAGCACGGCCAGCGCGTCGGCGGCCAGCGCCTCGGCGTCGGCCTTGCGGTCGCCCGGAACCTTCTTGAGGGCGGCGCGCAGGCGCTGGTTGGCTTCCGGGTTCACCTCCCACCGGGCCGGGTCGGCGAGGCACGCGCGGAACTCCTCGGCCTTGGCGCCGTCGCCGAGGCTCTCTTGCAGGCCGGCCAGCCGGTCCAGCACGCCTTGCCGGAATTCGATCACGTCGCTGAAGGCCGTCTCCAAGGCCCACCAGCGCACGTCGCAGGTGCGCTCGAGCAGGTTGCGGTCCATCAAGTTGATTTTGACGTAGGCCGTCGTGCCGTGGATCATCCGGCAGAAGTGCTCTTTCGCCTGGTAGAACTGGTCAAAGAGTTGTTTCGTCACTTCCAATAGTTCGGCGGAGAAGCTCTCGACGCGCTTCATCAGGTCCGTGATCTGCTCCTGCTCGGTGGCGTCGCCGCTGACTTCGACGGCGGTGCACTTCCCCTGCGTGCAGATGGGGAAGACGCCGTTGAGTTCCGAGACGATGCGCTCGTAGAACTCGCGGTGCTGCACCGTGACGACCGGGCTGAAGATGCTGAACTTGCCGCCGTCGTGGGCCTGGGCGCCGGGGCCGGACAGCGTGCCGTGGGTGGGCGGAGCGGGCGGGGCGGGCGGCAGGGCGGAACTCATGGCGTCCCCTTCGGGGTCAGGATGTCGTCGATCAGGACCATCAGGTCGATCAGGGAAACGTACTCGTTGTTGTGCCGCAGAACGCCGGACACGAACCGCTCGGCCACGTGGGCGGGGCGGGGCTTCAAGTCGCCCGGCCGGACGGTGAGGATGTCGCAGATGCGGTCCACCATCAGGACCACCGGCTCGCGGAACGCCCGGATGGCCAAGCGCTTCGCCTCGTCCGTCAGGTGGTCGGCCGTCTCCAGCAGGATCATCTTGCCGGGGCCGGTCGGCTCGCCGTTCGGGTCGGCGAAGCACTTGCGCAGGTCGATGACGGTGCCGGACTTGCCGCGCAGGTTCATCAGCCCGGCGACGCGGCGGTCCGCCAGCGGCACCGGCGTGACCGCGACGGGGCGGGAGAACTCTTCCACGGCCAAGACCGGGATGGCGTGCAGGCCGCCGGCGGCGGCGAAGGTGACGATTTGCATGTCAGCACGCCTCCGGGGATCGGAGACCGATTAGCCGCGACGCGACGCTTTGGGAGTGGAGCGAGGAACTCCAACCACCAATCACCGCCCGCTCGGGAAGCGATTTGATGCGTGCGGCCCGCGCTCCACTCCGAAGCGTCGCGTCGCGGCTAAACAAATTCAGTTCACGGCCGGTCATCACCCGCCCCCCTTGGTGATCCCCTTCGGCCGGCCGCTCTTGCCCAAGTGCTTGTCCATCGTCTTAATCAACTCTTCCTTGTCGATCTTGACCAGGTACGAGTCGAACCCCTCGCGCAGGCCGCGCTCGATGTGTTCGGGCGTCGCCAGCGACGTGACGGCGATCACCGGCAGACTTCGCAACTGCGGGTCCAGGCGCACGCGCTTGACCAGCTCGAAGCCGTCCATCTCGGGCATTTCGATGTCGGTCACGAGGATGTCGTACTCGTCCGGGTGGGCCTGCAACAAGTCCCACGCCTGCCTGCCGTCGGCCACCACGGTCAGCTTCCGCGGCGGGTTCTCCAGGTAGCTCTTGATGAGGTTCTGGAAGAACGGGCTGTCCTCCGCGAGCAGCACGTGCGCGGGCTGCAACTCCAAGGGCTGCGACCGGAACTGCTCCGGGGAGTGCCGCTCGAACAGGTGGTACAGGTCGAGGAGCATCACCAGTTTGCCCTGGTGCATGAACGTGCCCAACATGCCGCGGCCGTCGCTCAGGCGGGACTCGTACTGCTCGGCCACGTCGGCCACGGCGACGCTGCGCCCGGCCAGCACGGCGATGGGGTAGTTGACGCGGGCCGGAATGATGAGGTGCGATTCTTCCATCGCGGGCATGGCGCTGACGCCCATCACCTTGTCGAGCCGCATCACCGGCATCGTCCGCTGGTTGACCTGCACGAATTCGCGCGGGCCGACCTTCATGATGGCGGCCGTCGAAATCTTCTCGATGTACGACACCATTTCGAGCGGGATGGCGAAGGTCTCGTCGTCCGCGAAGCTGAACATGACCAGCCGCTGCGGGCCGTCCAGCCGCTCGGCCTGCTGGCCGATGGCCCGGCCGACGGCGTCGTCCGCGAAGGCCAGCCCTTGGTGGTTGATGATGCCGTTGCCGTCGAGGATCAGGGCGACGCGGCCGTCCCCCATGACGGTGTGGCCGGTGAAGATGCCGCACCGCTTCACGAGTTCCGGCAGCGGGCGGACGACGATCTCCTCGACGCCGAGGATCGCGTCCACGCGCAGGCCGAACAGGTTGCCGCGGAACTGCATGACGACGAGCAGGCGGGCCGCCGCCCCGTCAGTCTCCGGGCCGCCCAGCACTTCGGCAAGCGGGACGACCGGCAAGGCCTGGTCGCGCAGGCGGTACACCCAGCGGCCGTTGACGCGGCGCAGGCGGTCGCGGTCTTCCTGGGAGCTGACGCGGATGATCTCGTCCACGGCCGTCTGCGGGATGGCGTACCGCTCGCCCCCGGACGTGACGACGAGGGCCGAGATCAGCGACGACGACACCAGCGCCTGCGTCAGCGGAATGCGGGCCGTGAACGTGGTGCCGCGGCCGAGGACGCTGTCCACTTCGACGACGCCGCCGAGCTTTTCGACGTTGGTGCGGACCACGTCCAGCCCGACGCCGCGGCCGGACATCGCGGTGACTTCGTCCCGCGTGGAGAAGCCGGGGTGGAACAACAAGTCCAAGATGCCGCGGCGCGTGAGACTCGCCGCTTGCCCGGCCGAGACGAGGCCCTTGGCGACGGCCTTTTCGCGGACGCGGTCCGGGTCGATGCCGCGGCCGTCGTCTTCGAGGGAGAGGATCACCTCGCCGGACTGCTCGCGGGCGGCCAGCTTCAGCCGCCCGGCCCGCGGCTTGCCGGCGGCTTGGCGTTCGACGGCCGACTCCAACCCGTGATCGACGCCGTTGCGGATCAAGTGCGTCAGCGGGTCGGCGAAGGCTTCCAAGACGCTGCGGTCCAGTTCCAAGTCGCGGCCGGCCGTCTCCAGCACGACCTCGCGGCCCAGTTGCCGGGACACGTCCCGCACCAGGCGTTCGCAGCGGTCGAACAGGCCGCCGATGGGGTTCATGCGCGTCTGCACGATGGTCTTGTGGACTTCGGTGACGCACTGGGACAGGGTGACGAACGCCGGGTCGGCCGCGAAGTCGTACTTGGACAGAAGCTGGTTGCGGGCCATCACCATGTTGCCGGTGAGCTGCAACAGGTCGTCCAGGAACTTCACCCGGACCCGCATCAACTTGTCTTCGTCGGCCGGCTCCGCCTCCGGGGCCTTGGCGGCGGGCGCGGGCTTCGGCGGCGGCGGTGGAGGAATGTGGACGGGGCTGTTGACGGCCGAGCCGTTGACGAGCGGCGTCGGCGTCGGCGTGAACGCCCGCACGGCGGCCGGCGCGGGCGGCGGGGCGTCGTCGTCTTTGCGGGTGAACTGTTCCAGGAGGGCGACTGTCGGCTCGATGTCCAGCGCCTGCCCGAAGTCCGGCTGGACGACCATCTCTCGCAACTGGTCCACGCACTTCAGCAGGGCGTCGGCCATCGGCGGCGTCAGGGTGCGGCGCTCGCGGCGCAGCAAGTCCAGCAGGGTCTCGGCGTGGTGGCTCAGCCGCTCGATGGCCGCGAATTCGAGGAAGCTGCTGGACCCCTTGATGCTGTGGAGGGAGCGGAACACCCGCCCGAGCGCGCCGGCGTCGGGCGCCCGTTCGAGGCTCAACAGGTCCTGCTCCACGGTCTGCAGGACGTGGGTGGTTTCCAGGACGAATTCCCGGACGACCGACGACTCTTCCACGGGTTCGACGCCTCGGGGGGGCCAAGGGGTTTCCGAAATCAATCCTCAATGACCGTTTAGCCGCGACGCGACGCTTCGGAGTGGAGCGCGGACGTCCAACAATCAATCGCGTGCACGCGGCCAGCGATTTTAAGCGGCCAGTCCGCGCTCCACTCCGAAGCGTCGCGTCGCGGCTAAACAAATGCAAAGCCCGGTCATTCCTTCGTCAACTCCGCGACCACGTCCGCGAGGGTGTCGCGGGACACGGGCTTTCGCAACAAGTTCATGGGCAGCGCGTCCGGGGTCACTTCCACGGACGACGAGCCGCTGGAGATCAGGTGGTACGCGACCGCCTCGCCGCCGGGCCGGTCGCGCAGGTGTTTGGCCGCTTGGGCGCCGGTGCCGTCGTCGAGGTACATGGCCGTGATGAAGGCGTCCGGCAGGCCGTGGCGGGCGGCGGCGGCCGTCTCGGCGACCGTGGCGAACGTGTGGACGGTTTCGACGCCCAGGCTCCGCAGCGTGTCGGCCACGATCATCGACTGCACGCGGGACGGCTCCAGCAGCCAAACGGCCGGGCCGCTCGCGGGGGCGGCCGGCAGTTGCGCGAGCGCGGCGGCCATGTCCAGCGCGGACGGGTAACGGTCGGCGGGCGCCTTGGCCATCGCCTTGGCGATGACGGCCGTGTAGCCCTCCGGGAGGTTCGGCCGGGTCGCCCGCGGGTCCGGGACCGGCTTGTGGCAGTGGGCGTACATCATCTGGAAGACGGACTTCGACTCCGCGTACGGCCGGGCGCCGGTGAGCAAGTGGAACAGCGTCGCCCCCAGGGAGTACACGTCCGACCGGGCGTCCACGGCGGCGCCGTTGAACTGCTCGGGGCTCATGTAGTACGGCGTGCCCAGCATCTGGCCCGCCTTGGTGCGGTCCAAGGCGTGGCGGGTGTCCACGGCCGGCTTCGCCAGCCCGAAGTCGGTGATCTTCACGTCGCCGTCGGCGGTCAGCAGCAAGTTCTCCGGCTTCACGTCCCGGTGGACCAGGCCGGCCGCGTGGGCGGCGGCCAAGCCCCGGCACGCGCCGGTCATCCACTTGACGGCCGTGGCCGTGTCCAGCGGCCCGACGCGCTCCAGGCGGGCGGAGACGGCCCCGCCGGGGACGAACTCCATCGCGAAGTAGTACAGCCCGCGCTCCTCGCCGACTTCGTACAGGGCCACGGAGTTCGGGTGGTTCAGCTTGCCGACGGCCCGGGCCTCGGCCAGGAAACGCCGCGACATGTCCGCGTCGGTCATCGTCTCGGCCGAGAGGACTTTGATGGCCACGTCGCGGTCGGCGAGCGGGTCGTAGCCGCGGTACACCTCGCCCATGCCGCCGCGGCCGAGGAAGGCGACGACGCGGTACTTGCCCAGAATCGCCCCGACGGCGAAGCGCGGCCCGGCCCGCTCGGCCGGGGCCGAGCCGATGCACTGGCTCACGTCGGACACGCCGCCCAAATTTACGGGGGCGGCGGCCGGCGGGCGGACGATGCGTGTGTGGTCTGCGATCATGGACTGAACCCCGTCCGCCCGGCGGCGACTGCGCTGTCAATCAGCGACCTGCCCGGGGAGAGGGTGGGAAGGTGTGATACGGTGCGACTAAAATAATCCGCACGGGCCGTATGAAACTCTAAACCGCTCCCGGCATCACATCAGCGAAAATGAAGCAAAATTATTGCCGGTATCGGAAACTCTTCTCGCGGGGACTGAATCATTAGGCGCAGGCGGTAGTTTTTAACGCCACACCAGTCATTTGTACCCTCATCCCAACTTACCTAATCTGTTCCATCGGTGCCAGAAAAAAGTCGTCGTTTCAGGCAAAACAATAGTTCTGGGAGGTCTGGGTGGAAGAGCTGGGTTGAGAACATGCACAGTAACTGGAAATATGTTCAGGTAATCGGACACGCTGGCCGATCACTTCCAAGGTTCGCCCAACCCTCTGTCGCAAACGGTGGATTCCTATGGCCGTCAAACCCGTTCCCGAAGGCTACGCCACCGTCACGGCGTACCTCACGATCCGCGGGGCCGCCAAGGCCCTTGAGTTCTACAAGGCCGCCTTCGGGGCGAAAGAGCTGTACCACCTGCCCGGCCCCGACGGGACGATCGCCCACGGGGAAATTCAGATCGGCGACTCGCGCGTCATGTTCGCGGACGAGAACCCGCAGTGGGGGAACAAAGGCCCGCAAACGCTCGGCGGCACGCCGGTCGGGTTCTGCGTGTACGTGGACGGCGTAGACGCCGCCTTCGAGAAGGCCGTCGCCGCCGGGGCGACGGTCGTGAAGCCGGTGCAGGACCAGTTTTACGGCGACCGCTCCGGCACCGTTCTTGACCCCTTCGGCCACCAGTGGATGCTGGCCACGCACATTGAAGACGTCAGCCCGGAGGAGATGAACCGGCGGATGCAGGAGATGATGAAGGCAATGCCGAGCGGATGACTTTGTTTAGCCGCGACGCAACGCTTCGGAGTGGAGCGCGGGCGCCGAAACCTGTAACACGTCGGACAGTGGTCAAGAGACCGGCGAGCGTCGAGGCGTCAGCCCGACGTGTCTTGCCTTTGAAGAAAGACACGTCGGGCTGACGCCTCGACGCTCGCCATTGACATGACGGGGGCGATTGCCGCGGGGAGTCCGCGCTCCGCTGCGCAAAGCCTCCGCGTCGCGGCTAAACAACGGTGGAAATCACGCCGCCAGCGCCGGTCGCCTCGCCGCGACCCCGCGACCCGCGCACTCGGCCCAAATCCCGGACATCTTCGCCGCGAGTGCGTCCCAGTCGTACTCGCGCTCGACGGTCATGCGGCCTCGCTGGGCCGTGCGGCAGGCCAAGTCGTGGTAGGCGGTCGTGTCCAGGATGGCGTCGGCGAAGGCGGTCGGGTCGTCGGCGACGGTGACGTGTTGCTGGTGCTTGAGCCGCAACCCCTCGACGCCGACTTTCGTGGTGACGACGGGCAGGGCGGTGGCGAGGGCTTCCAGAATCTTGAGGCGGGAGCCGCCGCCGATGCGCAACGGCACAGCCATCATGCCGGCCCGCTCCAGGAAGGGCCGCACGTCTGGCACGTCCGCGTGCAGCTCGGCGCCGGGCGTGCGCTCGATGAGCGTCCGCAAGTCTTTCGGCGGCTTGCGGCCGACGACTTGGAACACGGCCCGCGACTCTTGCTCCCGAACGGCCGGCCAGATCGTCTCCAACATCCAGCGGACGCCGTCGAGGTTGGGCCGCCAGTCGAGGCTGCCCAAAAACAGAATGCGGAACGGGTCGCGGTCGCGGGCCGGCACGGGTTGGAAGTGGCGTGAGTCCACGCCGTTATCCACGACGGCCGGGTTCACGGCCCCGAAGCGGTCGGCCATCAGTTGGGCGTCCTCGGCGCTGACGGCCACCGCCCGGTCGGCGGCCCGGTAGGCCCAGTTCTCGAACTGTTCAAACTTCCGCCACTGCTCCCGCAATACCCAGCGCTTCATGGGATTCGTCTCCACGGCCGCGGAGCGCTGCCAAATGAGCGACTCGACGTTGTGGGCCATCACCACCCACGGCTCCGGGCGCTTCGCCAACAGTCTCGCATAGGGCGACCACTCGGCGTGCCACAAGTCCGGCGTGTCTTCCTTGGCGAGGGCCGCAACCTCGGCGGCCATCGCCGGGCTGGCGTGCGTCGCCACCGAGTACGGCAGCGGCGAGAACAGGTTCCCGAACAGCCGGGAGTAGAAGCCCACCCCGGCCTTCGGCGGCACGACGCGGTCCACGACCCGCACGGCAATCCCCGCCTCGACCATCGCCCGCGTGGCGACGGCTTGTTCTTCCGGGTCTTGCTGCCGGTGGACGATTAATGTGATGCGGTGTTCCGCGGCGAGACGGCCCAGCAGGTGAAACGTGCGGAGCCGCTTGCCGGACGTGAGCGGGAACGGCAGTTCTTCGTCGAGGACGGCGACGTGTGTGCGGGGCATCGGAATCCTTTCCAATGATGGGCGACTGGGGAGTATGACACGGGGGGGGAATCTTGGCGAGAGGAGTTTTTGTCCGATACGGCTTGCGGATTTCGCCCCAACGGGGCGGGGGAAAATAGCCAGGGGCGGCTTCCGCCCCTGGAACCAACCCGTTACGAGAAATTGTTTTTGCCCCAACGGGGCGCCGGTTGCGCGACCGGCGCCCCGTTGGGGCAAAAAGGTTTGATCGCGTCACATACCTGGGGCGGAAACCCGCCCCAGGCTATTTTCCCCCGCCCCGTTGGGGCGAAAACCGGCCCGCCAGATTTGATGACGACCTCCGAATCCTTATCCTCACCGCATTCCCCCGAACCGAGTTCTCTCCATGAGTCAGCCGGGCAAAGCCCCCATGCGGGCGTGGGTCGTCACGCTGGCGGGCACGGCCATCAACCTGTGCCTCGGCATCCTGTACGCCTGGAGCGTGTGGAAGGCCGCGCTCGTCAACGCCGCCCACCCGGCCGGCGAGGCGATGACCGGGCTGAATGAGGGGTGGACCTATCTCACCAATGCCCAAGCGACGTGGGCCTACGTGATTTGCGGGTTCGTGTTCGCGCTGTGCATGATCCCCGGCGGCCGCATTCAGGACAAGTACGGCCCGCGCGTCGGGGCCACGCTCTCCGGCGTCTTCCTCATGGCCGGGTGTCTCGTGGCCGGGCTGATGAAGAGTTACGAAGGCTTGCTGATCGGCTTCGGCCTTCTCGGCGGCCTCGGCATGGGCCTCGGGTACGCGGCGGCGACGCCGGTGGCCGTCAAGTGGTTCGGGCCGCACCAGCGCGGGCTGATCGTCGGGCTGGTCGTCGGCGGGTTCGGCGGGGCGGCCATTTACATCTCGCCGCTCGCCCAATACCTGCTCGACGCGCACGGCCTCACCGGCAGTTTCGTCGGCCTCGGCCTCTTCTTCGGCGTCGTCATCCTCACGGCGGCCCAATTCCTGAAAGTCCCCCCGGCCGGGTACGTCCCGCCGGCCCCGCCGCCGACGTTCCGGCCCAGGGCAATGACGGCCACGAACTGGACCGCCCCGCAGATGGTGAAGACCGCCCAGTTCTACGGCCTGGTGTTCCTGTTCTTCGGGGCCGCCCAGTCCGGCCTGTTGGTGATCGCCAACGCGAAGCCGCTCCTGAACGAGACGGCCGCCATCGGCGGGTCGGCCGCCTTCTTCGCCGCCAACGCATGGCTGTTGTCGTCCTACGGCGGCCTCATCAACGCCGCAGGCCGCGTCGGCACCGGCCTGTACTCCGACCGTGTCGGCCGGGCGAACGCCTACCTCATCAACAGCGTCGTGTCCGTGCTGTGCCTGCTCGCGTTGCCGACGGTGATGCAGTCCGGGCAAGTGGTTCTGCTGTTCCTGATCGTCGGCGTCATCTACTGGCAGTACGGCGGCAGCCTCGCCCTGCTGCCGGCGTTCACCGCCGACTACTTTGGGGCGAAGAACATGGGGACCAACTACGGCTTGGTGTTCCTGGGTTGGGGCCTGGCGTTCCTCGTCCCGCAAGCGGCCGGGTACATCAAGGACCAGACCGGCTCCCTCGACGCGGCGTTCTACCTCTCGGCCGGGTTGTTGGCGGTTGCCATCGTCGTGAGCCGCGTGCTGAAACGGCCGCTGCTGGGCGGGGAGTGACACCCATCACATTCAGTTTGAAAGGATTATCACATAATATGCTTGACTCTGAACCAGATTGTGTGATAATTCCTCTAATCAACAACCTGGGAGGTTGTGATTAACAGGCAGGACGCCGACCGAAGTTCCATTTGGAAGGACAAGTCATGCCGTTGGAAGGTAGCCATTTCGTTCGCCCACTTCGCTCGGCTCTGCAAAAAGCTCGCAAACGGTGGCCCCGCACGGGGCCGCGGATGGAGGTTCGCCGCCAAGCGCTCAAGTTGCGTTGGTGGGGAGAGCGTCATTCGGACGAC
This sequence comes from Zavarzinella sp., assembly GCA_043744795.1. Classification (GTDB taxonomy): domain Bacteria; phylum Planctomycetota; class Planctomycetia; order Gemmatales; family Gemmataceae; genus Zavarzinella. The sequence continues at coordinate 11,805 of JAYTTY010000389.1, forward strand.
TGCCTGTTGGACCTGACGTATGAATCCATCAAGGCACGGCCGGGGAGCGGCATTTACGAGTTGCGGTTGGACGACGAAATCGGCGGCTTGTCCAACATCCGCGTCATCTTCTTTGACCCGCCGAAAAGTTGGCAGCCCCGGGAGCAAATACCGCTCCCCGTCATCTGGCTGTTGGAGGCGCTTCCGAAAAAGCGCGATGAGTGGACGGCCCACGACTTGGACCGTTTCGACGCCGCCAGAGCCGTCGTGAAAGAGCGCTTTTACGACGGAGGCTCTGGTTGATCCGCGCGGGCCACCGAGGTCATGGAACGGCCTGCCGGCCCGGCCACACAACGTTATGGATGAGACAGACATGGAGACTCTTACGATCAACACGCACGAGCCGCGCGACCTACGGGCCGGGGCCCAATTCCTTCAGGCCTTTTTGGAGTGCGGCACGGAATTGCAGGGCCACGCCAAGAAGATGCTGGCCGTCATCTTTGACCCGGCGGCGGACGCCGATGACCGCGAAGACGCCGCCATCACACTCGCCGACATCTTGTTCCCGAACACCCATGAGGGGGACAAGATGCTCGGAATGGACTTGGCGGACGTTGAGCGGTTGGCGCGCCAACACCCGGAAAGCGGCAAAACACTCATCGCCATGGACGCGGAGGAGGAGTTGTTTGCCAATCGCCTTCAAGAGGTCATGCAAAAATCGGGTGTGACCCAAGGGGATTTGGCCGCCCGCATCGGCGTCGGTCAGCCCGCCATTTCGATGATGCTGACGCGCAAGTGCCGCCCCCAGCGGCGCACCGTCGAGAAGTTGGCCAAAGCCTTGGGCGTCGCGCCGGCTGACCTGTGGACGAATATTGTGGACTAAGTTGCCGCGCCCGCTGTAATAAATTGACCTCGGCGGAACCACGGGCATCCCGTGGTTCCTGTCATTTATGGGCGCGAATTCCGTGCGACTCTTCGACCTCTTCGACTCCGCCGCGCGGGGCCTCTGGCGCCAGAAGTTGCGGTCCGCGCTCACGGTCACGGGCGTCGCGGTCGGGGCGTGCGCGCTGGCGTTCAGCGTGTCGCTCGGCCTCGGGCTGCGGCACATGATCGACGAGCAGCACAAGAAGCGGGCGGACTTCTGGCACGTCGCCGTCAGCCCGCGGGGCCAGTACGACCCGATTCCGGCCGCCGAGATTCCCCCCGCGCAAGTCGAGCCGCCGGCCGGCGTCGCCGGCGAGCGGCGGGAGCGTGTGCGGGCCAAGCTCATCGAAGCCTACCAGAATACGCACCCGCGCACGGTTTCCCGGCCGATGACGGACGCGCACCTCGCGGAGTTGGCGGCGATCCCGGACGTGGTCGATGTCGTCGCGGGGGTGTATTTCCAGGCGACGGTGCGCTGGAAGGATCAGTCGCGCGGCCGGACGGTCATGGCGTTCCCGCTGCGGAGCCTGACGGTCGCCCCGCGCGTGATCGCCGGGGCGATGCCGGCGGCCGACGACGCGGCCGGCGTCATCGTCAGCGAGAATCTGCTGTACGAACTCGGCGTGCGGACCGACGCGGACCTCGCGGCGGCCGTCGGCCAACCGCTGACGCTCGTCCTCTCGCCGGCATTTCCGTTCGCCCCCGGCGTCCGCGACTCGGTCCGCATCGCGGCCGTGTTCCGCGAGATGACGGCCGACGAGCGGGCGCGCGACGAGTCGCCGTGGTCCCTCACAAGCCGTTCCGAGGTGTTCCTGCCGGCCGCCACCGGGAAGCGCCTGTGGGAGCGGTTGCCGAGCGCCGCGGGGGCCGGCTACCCCGGTTGCACCGTCCACTTGCGGCCCGGCGGCGACTTGCGGGCGGTGACGACGCAAATCGAGGCGCTGGGCTACCGCCACGACTCGATGTTGCGGGGCTACGAATCGGTCAAGATGGAGGTGACGCTGATCGCCGCCGGGCTGAACTTGTTCGCCATGATCTCGGTCGCCGTCGCGGCCATCGGCATCACGAACACGCTGGCCACCAGCGTCGTTGAGCGCACGCGCGAGATTGGGATTTTGAAGGCGGTCGGCGCCACGCGCGCCCAAGTGCTGGCGCTGTTCCTGACCGAAGGCACCGTCATCGGCCTGCTCGGCGGCGCCGTCGGCCTCGGCGTCGCGTGGGGCCTCACGTTCCCCGGGGACCGCTTCGTCGCCAAACTCATCGAAGAACAAAGTCAGGGGCGATTCAAGGCGGAGACGATCTTCGAATTCCCGCTCTGGCTGCCGTTCGCCACGGTCGCGTTCGCCACGGCCGTCACCACGCTGGCGGCGTTCTTCCCCGCGCGGCGGGCGGCGGGGATGCAGCCGATCGAGGCGCTGCGGTCGATGTGAGGCGATCTGGGCGTTTGTTTAGCCGCGACGCGACGCTTCGGAGTGGAGCGCGGGCCGGAGCGCTTCGAACCGCCGGCCGCACGATCAGTCATAGCCCGCTGCGCGAGCAAGGGTCGGCGGCTCGCCATAATGGGAAGCCGCTGCCAATAGGAAGTCGCCGACCTTTGCTCGCGCAGCAGGCTATGACTGGATTTGTGGGAAGTGATTGACGGCGGGGAGTCCGCGCGTCGCGGCTCACAAGACCGGTGTCGCTAAACGGGGTTTTGTCCGGCGGCGAGTCGTCCCATTTCGGCCGCCAGGTTCCGCCTCGCCGGCCCGTCCCCCATGTCGTGGAAGCGGGCGGTGGAATAGATTCGCGGGCGGCTGAGGAACGCTTGCAGCACGGCGGCGCGGCCTGTCCGGTACGCGGCGTCATCGACCCACGCATACTCCTTGCGGATCGCCTCGGCGTACTTCAGGTACCGCCACTCGTCGGCGGCCAGGATGGCGAGGTCGGCGTCCAACAGGACGGCCGTGTCGGCATCCGCGGGCGAATCAGACCCCCCCCGGCCCCCCCTTGCCAAGGGGGGGAGGTGATTCGTCGCCCGGATCATCTCGGTCACATGCCGAATCAGATCGGCGGGCAGCGAGAGCGGGGCCAGCGCGTCGGCCATCAGGACGGCCGAGCGGGCTTCGTTATCCTTGGCCGCGGGGTCGTAGACGGCGTCGTGGAACCAGACGGCGAGTTGGATCGCGTCGCCGTCGTTGGCCGGTTCCAACAGGCGGCCGGCCACGCGCAGCATCTCGGCGACGTGTTCCAGCGTGTGGTAGTGGCGGGCGGGTTCCGAATGGGCGGCGGCCAGGCGGTCGAAGACCGGGTAGGCGTCGGCCGGTGATATGCCGTATCGGTCCATCAGCCGGGCCCAGCCGGCTTGCAGGGCGTCGTGCTTTTCGGGGGAGATCATGGGCTTAAACTAGCGGCCGTTTAGCCGCGACGCGGAGGCTTTGCGCAGCGGAGCGCGGACTTCCTGCCATCATTCGCTCGCCCATGCGGCGGGTGATTGACGTGGGAAGTCCGCGCTCCGCTGCGCAAAGCCTCCGCGTCGCGGCTAAACGAAATGGGTCAACGCCGCGGCGGAAGCGTCGTGTCCCACCCGCTAGTCGCGGTGTACGCGGGCGGCAGCGGGCCGCGCGGCAGCGCGCCGGAGACGTTGAGCGGGGCGGGGTCCGACGGCAGGACTTGGGGCGGGATGACCGGCATCGGCCGCGGCGTGAGCGGCGGGCGGGCCGGCGCCGGCTCCGCCGCGTAACCCGCGGTGCGGATGATCGGGGCCGCCGGGGGGGCGGCGGGCGTTTCGCCCGCGGTCAGGGACGCCAGCAGGTCGGCGGCGGGCTTGAACGTCGGGTCCGCCTTCAGGGTGACGCGCAGTTGCTCGCGGGCCTTGTCGGCGTCGCCGTTGTGGGCCATCATCATCGACAGGTTGTACCGGGCGTCGGCCTCGCGCATCGACTTGTTCAGCCAGGCGTAGCCTTCCTCGTACCGGCCGGCCCGCGCCAGAGTGAAGCCCAAGTAAATGCGGTAGGTGCGGTTGTCCGGGGCCAGTTTCACGGCCGCGTGGTAGCTCTCGGCCGCGGCGTCCCACTCCTTGGCCTGCCCTTGGCGCACGGCGATGGCCGCCCACACCTTCGGGTTTTTCGCGTGCGCCTCCTTCAGGCGCTTCTCGGTCGCGGCCAGTTGTTCCCGCTCGCCCGTCAGTTGGTACATGCGGGACAGGCCCAGCAGGGCCTCGGCGTTGTTCGGGTCGCCAGCCAGCGCCTCGGCGTACAGTTGGCGGGCCTTCGACAACAGCCGTTCGCGGTCCGGCGTCGGCTTGTTCGGGTCTTGCTGGACGGCGTCCAGCGCCGTGTCGGCGAAGATAATCAGGGTGGACGCGGCCAGCGGGCCGGTCTTGGCGGAATGGGCGTCGTCGGCCGGCTCGGGGACGACGACCATCTTGGAATGCGGGGCCGGCGGCGCGGCGGGGAGCGCCGGCGTCGTCGGCGTCGAGCGGCACCCCACCGTCGCGGCCAAGACGCCGCCGGCGAGGGCAAACTTCCACCGAGTCCATCCGGCCATGATCCACCCCTTTTTCGCCGGCCCGGCCGAGAGAAACTGGGGGAGATCCCCCGGTTAGCCAAACTCGGCAATAAAGCTGGCCGACGCCTCCACCATCAGGTCGCGCGACAAGTGCACGGGATGCCGTCTGTATCGGCAGATCGACTGGACAATTTCCAGCAAATCTCTGCAGTCCGACGCGCGGGGCGTCCGACCGCGGCTGTAGTAGCGCTCGTACAAGTAATCGACCGCCTCCGGGCACGCCTGCATGCCGAGCCGGCGGGCGTTGCCGTTGAAGATCTTCTCGTACACGTCCCGGGCCGGGGCCGTGATGCCCACCTTGTGCCGGATGCGGCGCAGGAAGGCGTCGTCCACCAAGTCCTTCGGGTCCAAGTTGGTCGAGAAGATGATGAGCTGCTCGAACGGCACCTGGAACTTCTTGCCGTTGGCCACCGTAAGGAAGTCGTGCCGGTCTTCGAGCGGCAGAATCCAGCGGTTGAGGAGTTCCTTCGGGGAGACGATCTGCCGGCCGAAGTCGTCGATCAGGAAGACGCCGCCGTTGGCCTTGAAGTGGATGGGGGCCTGGTAGAACTTCGACTCGGCGTTGTAGCGCAGGTCCATCATCTCCAAGGTCAGGTCGCCGCCGGTCACGATCACGGGCCGGCGGATCTTCACCCAGCGCGGGTCGGTGGCGCCGGTGTTCAGCAGCCGGCGGACGCTGTTCTCCGCGTCCGCGAAACTGTTCTCCGCGTTCTCGTCCACTTGGTGCAGGGACGGGTCGTACACGGTGATGATGCTGCCTTCGGCGATGAACGCGTGCGGCACGTAGATGGCGCCGCCGGCCTGGTTCATGAACTCGCCGATGGCCCGGGCCATGGCCGTCTTGCCGTTGCCGGGCGGGCCGTAAATGAACACGCTGCGGCCGGACACGATGGCCGGCCCGAGGGCGTTGAACATCTCGTCCCGCAGCACGAGGTGCGAGAACGGGGCGGCCAGCGTCTCCGGCGTGCAGCGGATGCCGGTGACGGCCTGCCGGTAGCACTGTTCCACGTAGTCTTCGATGGGGACCGGGGCCGGGCCGACGTAGGCGCACTGGATCATCGCCTCCTTGGCCCGGTGCCGGCCGAGGTCGGTCAGGGAGTAGCGGTAGCTGACCTCGCCGACGAGGTCGCCGCCCATCACCTCCAGTTGCTTCTCTTCCTTGAGGTACTTCAGCCCCTCCTTCACCACCTTAAAGGGGAGGCACAGGAACTGGGCCAAGTCCCGGCCGATGATCGTGCCGCGCAGGTACACGGTCTTGATGATCAGGTCGGCCACGAACGTGAGCGACAGGCCGGCCTCCTTCAAGGACTCCGGCGGCGTCGGGGCTTCCGGGGCGTTGTCGTCGATGTCGAAGGAAGACCCGTTTTTGAGCTGCATGGCGCACCGGTGACGAAGCGTGGGGAAGCGGGGAAGCATAGAACACGCCGGCGCGCCGGGCGCATCGAGAAATGACGAATGACCAATCAAGACAACGTGAGCCGAGGGCCGTAAGGCCCCGGGTGCGGGTCTGAGCGCAACACCCGGCGGCTTACGCCGCTCGGCTCACCGGGATTTTGAGTGGCCGCTGGTCATTCCCCCTCGCGCCCCAACGCAATTCCCCGCCCCCGCCACATTTCTGGTTGTGACAATCTTGCCGGTTAGGCGGAATGCGCGGAATCTGCGCGGATTTCTGTGAAAGTCGGCCCGTCGCGGTTGACTGGGGCCGGCGGCGAACTACGTTTGCGGCGTGCCCGCCCAACCGTTGTTTCGGCGGCCGGGCACGCGGCCCTTGCGTTCCCCCCGACCAAGATGCCGTGGTTCATCCCCGGCCCGGAAGGCCCGCCTTGTCGGCGGGCGCCCGCGGCCTCCCGTTCGATGGGTGAGCAGAGTTGAATGCCCCGCCGGCCACCCGGCCCGGCGGCCACCGAACGACAGACAAGGGAGAACGGGATGTCCCGAAAATTTTGGCAGCAGACGGTCCGCTTCCTGAAGCAAGAAGACGGGCCGACGGCCGTGGAATACGCGGTGATGCTCGCGCTGATCGTGGTGGTGTGCATCGGGGCGATCACCACCTTAGGCTCACAAGCCAACAAGAGCTTCGGCAACAGCTCGTTGAACGTGGCGGCCAGTAGCTAACGAATCGCCGGCCCGGACCCCGGGGCTTGTCCCCGGGCGGTGCGTCAACACCGCGAACCCGAGCACGGCGGCCAGGAGATCCGCGGGAGCGACCAAAAACCCGAGCCGGGCGCGAGCCCGGCCGACCCCCTACGGAGGACGCTCTCATGACGACGATGACGTTGGAATCCCATACGGCCCCGGCCGCCGACAACCCCGATGATTTGGGGATCGACCGCGCCTTCCTCATGTCCATGGCGCGGGTCCCGCTGATCGCGGTCCTGTGGGTCGCGGCCGCCGTTCTCAGCCACCTGGTCTGGGCCGCCGTCGCCCCCGGCACGGCCAACTACGCCCCGCTCGTCGTCCTCTGCTTCGGCCTGGTGCTGGCGGCGTGGATCGACGGCTGGGCCTTCAAAGTCCCCAACTGGCTGACCCTCTCGCTCGTCGTCAGCGGGTGGATGCTCGGCACGCTGCACACGGCCGGGTACTCGCCGGACGCCGGGATCGGCGCCGTCGGCTCGGCCCTCCTCTGCACCGCGGTCGCCTTCGGCCTTCTGTTCCCGCTCTTGGCCATCGCCGGCATGGGGCAGGGGGACGTGAAGATGCTCATGGGCTTCGGCTCGTGGATCGGGGCGTTCTTCGGCTTCCACGCCGGCGTGGAAATCCTCATCTGGGCCTTCGCCCTCGGGGCCATCGTGGGCGGCGTGTTCGGCCTCGTCATCATGGTGTCCCGCCGCAAGTTCAAAAAGAACCTCAGCAACTTCCGCGAAATCGCCGTGGACTTGAAGGTGCTGGCGACCGTCGGCCCGGCCGCCGCCGTCAGCCGCTCGCAAGCCCGCCGCCCCGGCTGGGACCGCCTGCCCTACGGCATCCCGCTGTGCGTCGGCTTCCTCGGGTACTTGGCGTACCGGTACGCCGACGGGACGCTGCCGGTGATGTGACGATTTCGGAATCTTGTCTCGACGCTCGCCAAGACAAGATTCCGAACTCCCCCGGGTTGCCCAAAGCCCGTCGCAAGCGGCATAAGCATTGGATTCGCCCCCTTCGGCATCCTCGCCATTGCCGGAAAAATTGAAGTGCCCCGCCCGCCAATGTCGAACAAAACGGCGGGGATAGAGTTTCCGGCATTGCCGGAAGAGTGCTACGTTTCGGCGGGAAGCGTGAAAGTGGTCGAACGGGCACGACCGGCGGAGTCCCCGCCCGTCGCCCAGGCCGCCCGCCGCGGCAGACAGTGAACACACCGGGCCGCGCGAAACCGCGGCCGGGGCGACGGCCATACACCCTGTTACGCATCCCGAGAAGGCAGTGCCATGAAACAGAAGAACTTGATTATGCTCGGCGTCGCCATGGCCTGCGGGCTGGTGGCCGCCATCCTCGTCGCGAAGTTGTCCGCCGGGGGTGACAAAGGCCCCGAGATGGGCAAGGTGCTGGTGGCGAAGAAGGACATCCCGCTCACCACGAAGCTCGACGAGAAGGAAATGGACACGTGGGTCATCTGGGCGGACATGCCCAAGACCATGATCCCGCCGGACGCGGTGACGGACATCGAAGCGCTGAAGAACAAGGAAGTGAACCGGACCCTGAAGGCCGGGAACGTCATCACGGTGACCGACTTGGGCGCGGCGGCCGGGATCGCCCTGCCGGACGGGTGCAAGCAGATCACCGTGAAGGTGACCGGGGCGGACGCGGTCGAAGGGTTCGCCCGGCCGGGGTCCAAGGTGGACGTGATCTTCGTCGAGAAGCTGCCGAGCGGGAAGTCGCGGTCGGCCCAGATCCTGCGGGACATGCTGGTGCTCGCCGTCGGCAAGGTGGACCAGTTGAAGGAAGGCACCGGCCGGGCCATCGCGCAGGTGGAGTCGATGTCCCTGGCGGTGACGGACAAGCAGGCCCACTTGCTGGCGCACGCGGAAGACCGCGGCCGGCTCAAGTTCGTCCTGCGGGGGCCGAACCATGTGGACGCGAAGGCGTTCGTCGAAGGGAAGATCGAGTGGGAAGAGAACCCGTTGGAAATGGACGCCGGCCCGTCCCTGATCCAGTCGGCCCCGAAGGAGACGACGGAGTCGATCGTGTTCGCCAAGAAGGCCGTCCCGCTGAACACGCTGCTGAACGCGGAGAACGTGATCGAGTTCTTCGGCGTGCTGGAAGTGAAGACGGCGCCGGACGGGGCCTTCAAGAAGTCTGAAGACCTGAAGGGCCTGTACGTCGTGCGGGCCTTGGAGCCGGGCCAGAACCTGCTGCGGGCGGCCGTGGCCAAGGCCCCGGCGGCCGTCGAGACGACCGAGACGCCGGACGGCCCGGTGGTGAAGGCCGTCGAGCCGGTGAAACTGCCGCGGTTCGAGCAAGTGATCCAGGAAGGCGGCCACACGCGGCGCCTGGTGTGGCTGGAGACGGCCCCCGGCAAGTGGAAGCAGTTCGACAGCGCGAAGGCCGCGGACGACTACATTCCGGAGCCGGCGGCCAAGGCCGACGAGAAGCCGGCCGGCAACTGAGCAGGCGAGCGGGGGGCGTCAGCCCCCTGGGTTTGGAAGATGGAAGAAGACAGGGGG
>JAYTTY010000390.1:0-5390 GCA_043744795.1 Zavarzinella sp.
GGGGGCCGGGGGGCAAACGCCGTCTTGGTTTGGTCCCCCCTCTCCGCCGCGGAGAGGGGGTGAGGGGGTGAGGTGGTTTTCGCGGAGCATGAACCCGTGGCATCGCCCACCGCCTCCCGTAAGATACGCCTTCCTCAAAAGTGATTATCGCCGCAGGACCGCCCGAATGAAAGTCCCCCTGAACTGGCTGGCTGACCACGTGGACCTGTCCGGGGTGGCACTACCGGAACTCGTGGAACGACTGACCATCGCCGGCCTCGAAGTCGCCGGCGTGCGCCTCTACGGCCTGCCGGCCCCGGCCGGGTTGAAGGCCAAGCAGGCCGAGACTGGCCCGGTGTGGGAGCGGGACAAGATTGTCACCGCCCGCGTCCTGGGCATCGACAAGCACCCGAACGCGGACAAGTTGAAGCTCGTCAAGCTCGACTACGGGGCCGCCGAGCCGAAGACGGTCGTCACCGGGGCGCCGAACATCGCCGTCGGCGAGAGCGGCCACAAGGTCGTGCTGGGCCTGTGCGGGTCGGTGTACTTCGCGGAAGAGGAAGACAAGGCGACCAAGCAGAAACGCAAGGTGTTCAAGACGCTGGAGCCGAAGGAACTTCGCGGCATCCCGAACGACGCCATGTGCATGTCCAACTTCGAGTTGGGCATCAGCGACGAGCACGAGGGCATCATCCTCCTGGAAGAGGACGCCCCGGTCGGGAAGCCGCTCGCGGACTTCATGGGGGACGCCGTCGTCGAGATCGACGTGCTGCCGAACATGGCCCGCTGCCTGTCGATGGTCGGCGTCGCCCGCGAGGTGGCCGCCATCTTCGGCAAGTCGGCGACCGTCCCGAAGCAGGAGCCGACGCCGGTGGCCGAGAAGATCGACGGCCAAGTGAAGGTCGTCATCGAAGACCCGGCCAAGTGCGCCCGCTACACCGCGACCATCATCCGCGACGTGACGGTCAAGCCGAGTCCCGGCTGGATGCAACGCCGGCTGGAATACGCCGGGCAACGGCCCATCAGCAACGTAGTGGACGTGACCAATTACGTCATGTTCGAGTGGGGCCAGCCCGTTCACGCCTTCGACTACGACCTGTTGGTGAAGCGGGCCGGCGGGCCGCCGACGGTCACCGTCCGGCAGGCGAAGCCGGGCGAAGTGTTGAAAACCCTCGACGGCGTTGACCGCACCTTGACTGCCGACGACTTGGTGATCGCCGACACCGCCGGGGCCATCGCCCTCGCTGGCGTGATGGGCGGCGCCGCCACGGAAGTGACGGCAATCACCAAGAACATCCTCTTGGAGTCGGCCAGTTTCGACTTCGTGAGCGTCCGCAAGACGGCCCACAAGTTCACGCTGTTCAGCGAGGCCAGCACGCGCTTCAGCCGCGGCGTGCATCCCGAAGTGGTGCTGCCGGCCGCCAAGCACGCCGCCAAACTGTTCGCCGACACCGCCGGCGGCAATGTGTTGGCCGGCGTCGTGGACATGTACCCGGCCCCGGTGCCGACGCAGACGATTCACCTCAAGAAGAGCGAGATTCGCCGCCTGCTCGGCATCGAGTTCCCGGCCGCCGACGTGGAGCGGGTGCTGACGGCCTTGCAATTCGCCGTGACGCCGGCCGCCGACGGCTGGCAAGTGACCGTGCCGCCGACGCGGTTGGACATCCAGGCCGGGGCCGCCGACTTAATCGAAGAACTGGCCCGCATTCACGGCTACGACCGCCTGCCGGGCACGCTGCTCTCCGGCGAACTGCCGCCGCAACGCAACAATCGCGACCTCGCCCTGGAACAATTGACGCGCGACACGCTGGCCACCGCCGGCCTGCAAGAGTGCATCTGCTACTCGCTGACCGCCAAGGACCGCGAAGCCGCCCTCGGCTTGACCGGCGACGGCGTCGAACTCGTCAACCCGATCAGCCCCGAGCGGGCCGTCATGCGCCGGACGCTGCTGGCCAACCTCTTGGAAGTGGCCGCCCATAACTTGAAGCAGACCGACACGGTGAAACTCTTCGAACTCGGCGCCGTCTTCCTGCCGAAGCCGGGCGACCGCCTGCCGACGGAGCCGCGCCGCCTGGCCCTCATCCTCAGCGGCCGCCGCAAGGGCGAGGCGTGGGACGACACGCTCGGCCAGAAGCCCGCCGCCCTCGACTTCTTCGACCTCAAAGGCGTGGTGGAACACTTCGCGAAGACGATGCACGTCCCGAACGTGACGTTCCAAGCCGCCAAGGAAACCGCCTGGCTGCACCCCGGCCGCTCCGCCCACCTGATGGTCGGCGACACGCCCGTCGGCGCCTTCGGCGAACTGCACCCGAAGGCCGCCCTCGCCTTCGGCTTGGGGGAAAAGACAATCCTCGCCGGCGAACTCGACTTGGACGCCCTGTTGGCCGCCGTCCCCGACCGCTTCGCCTACGCCCCGGTGCCGCAGACGCCCGCCGCCCTGCGCGACATCGCCGTGGTGGTGGACGAGGCGCTGACGAACGAGGCGATCCAAAAAGAAATCACCGCCGCCGGCGGCGACCTGTTACGCGCCGTCCGCCTCTTCGACGTGTACCAGGGGGAGTCCATCCCCGCCGGCAAGAAGAGCCTGGCCTACGCCCTGACGTACCAGTCCGACAAGACGCTCACGGACAAGGAAATCGACAAGGCCCACAAGAAGATCGAAGACCGCCTGAAGTTCGTGCTGAAGGGGACGATCCGCGGCAAGGAATGACGGGCTGTCAAGCAACACCCGTTTAGGGCCGGCGCATCATCACCGACCTCGGTGTAAGCCGCGACGCGGAGGCTTTGCGGAGAGGAGCGCGTTTCGAGGAAGTTACCCGTGTCGGCGAGTCGCGGCTTTCGGTGACAGTCGCTGAACGCGCTCCTCTCCGCAAAGCCTCCGCGTCGCGGCTTACACCGAAGGACGTCACTGAAGATTGTGAGTGTGAGCGGCTGTCGGCTACCTTTTCGCCCGGGAAAACGTCTCCCGATGGCCGTCGCGTTCGACCTCGGCCCGGTCGTTGCCGAGTTTGACATTTTTGACGCGGAACCAGACCCGCCCGGCGTCGCCCAATTCGGAGAGGACGAGGACGCCGTCCGCGTCGATGCGCCAATGAAACACGGGGGCATTGATCAGGCCGCATTTTTTGCCGAGCGTGGCGGCGGCGTAGCCCTTTTCGTCGAACACCAAGTCACAAATTCGCTGGTCGTCCATCAGCTTCAATTCATACCCGGCCACCTCGGCGCGCGTCCACTCGACCTTGGGAGTCGGCTTGTCGCCGGGGCCGGCGAAGGCCGTGGCGCACCCAATGAAAAACGTCAGCCATGCGAAGCGGATCATTGCTCACCCGATTGAAACGATTACTTCGCCCCGCACGCACCGTTTCCAACTCATGGAATCTTCGGCGGCTGGAGCAACGAGACGACGGCCGACAGAACCAGCCCCGACGCCGCCGGCGTCAATACGCCGACAGAACGAATGAGTAACCCGGCGTGGGCCGTGAACAACTTGCCCGGCCGCACAAAGCTGGCCACCACCAAGCCGCCCGACGCGAAGTCCGGGGCGTCCAGCGGGACGGCCGCCGGATCGCCGTACGGGTTGCTCGTGATTTGGCACAGCACCCAATCCCCGCGGCCGGCGTCGGCCAAGCAGACCGCTGGCCGCACTTTCGACTGTGAAAGGTCAGAGAATGGAAACGGGACGAGGACTATGTCCCCGGCTGAAGGTGCGACCACGCCGCGTCCTCCTCCGGCCGGGACCAGTCGGCGAGCGCCGCCTCGGCCAGCAGGGCGGCCTCTCCCGGGACGGCGGCCAGTTCGTCCAAGACGGTGACCAGCGCGCGGCGCGGGCCAGAAACGTGTATGTCGCCGAGCAGTCGGACTCGGCCCTCGGAATCGACGACTGCTTCTACTGTTTGGATCATCGGAAACCTCCGCGGGCATTGTACCACAACCGCATCGTCAGTCGCCGGCCTTGGCCGCCGTGTCCGGCCCCTTCTCCTCGTCCTCGTCGTCCAGGTGGAACTTGTGCACGACGCGGTGGAACACCGGGGAGAGGACGATGCCCATGGCCGTCAGGAAGACGACGCCGCTGAACAGGGCGTAGGCGGACGCGAAGATTTTGGCGGCGGCGGTCCGCATCGGGTCAATCGGCCCCATGCCGGTCAGGATCATGGCGGCGTTGAGTTCGGCGTCGAGCCAGTCCAGGTCGGCGACGTAGTGGTAGCCGACCGTGCCGATGAGCAGGGCGACGAGGAGGATGCCGCCCGACAGCAGCAGCGAGAACGCCACGCGGCTGAGGAAGTGCGGGAACGGCAGGAGTAGGTCGCCTTTTTTCTCGAACATGCCGACGGCTCCGCGGTCAGGTTGTCTCTTGAAGTTACCGCCCGCCGTCCAACACGGCCCGCACCTTTTGGGCGAGGACGGGGGGCGTGAACGGCTTTTGCAGGAACGCGAACTCGGCAGCGCGCGGTAGCGCCGCTCGCTCTCACGAAGTCGCCGGTCCGCCACATCCCGCTCGGAGAGGTCCATTCCGCTTCCCGTGTCGTGAGCGCCGCCGTGGGAGAGTTTTCGGAAAGAATGACGATGGCGCCCCTCGAACGCCACATTCTTTTCGATTGAACTTAGTTTACCCGCCCGCGGCGCCGTCCACACCTGTTCTCTTTCGGAATCCGACGGCCTCTTACAAGCCGGCCGCCTTTTTCCGGCAGGGGGGCGCACAGTCCGAGGCCGCGTTGGGTTTTCGTCAGCCGCTTGCCGCAGACGGAACAGCCGGCGTCGTCGGCGTGCGGCGGCGCCCGGGCCGAATCGGCCGGCGTGCCCGTGCCCGGCCGGAACCGCCGAAATACTCTGACAAGCTCTCTCCCGGCGAAAACAACCGAGCCCGCGATGAGGCCGAGCACACCCCCGTAGATTATGTCGTCGAAAAGCTGCAACCCAAACCACGGCTTTTTCGGCGGGGCGGGCCGGGGAACCCAAGGGACGGACTCGCCGTGGGCGCTGACCATGAAGTATTCGCCGCCGGCCCCCGGCAGGGCCAGCGACACGGTGCGCTGTTCGCGCTCGGCGAATGGGAACCGTTGCTCCCACCGCTTTTCGCCCTGGTCCACGCGGACGCGGACGGGGCCGGCGCCGCCGGCGTTGGCGACTTCGACTTCCGCCGCGGCGCTCCCGGCGAGATGGTTGACCGCGTGCCGGACGACCTTGGGGGCCGGGTCACGCGGCCGCACGTGTTCCTCCGGCTCCGGGTCCGGCTCGCCGCCGCACCCCGCGAGGGCGGCGAGCGCGAACAGGAGAAAGTGTCGGACGCGCATCGGAGACGCCTCGCGGAAACGAAAGAGCCGACCGACCGGCGACGCGGGCTTAGAGCGGAGTTCATATTGCCGTAGCGGTGGGACCGGCGTCCCGCCGGTCGGTGAGACTCCAACGACCGG
>JAYTTY010000391.1:0-5366 GCA_043744795.1 Zavarzinella sp.
CGAAAAGTCCGGCTTCCCGCGTGTGGGGCCGGTCGTCTATGGGGGGAGGCCGGACTTTTCGCGGAGCGAAAAGCGACGATGCTCACGCCCGGCTCATTGTTTCCGCACGCTCTCAATATCGAAAACGAAAAAACCCGCCGGGTTCACCCCCGGCGGGCCGCGTCATTCTTCGGAATCCGCCGGCCTTACGCGGTCGGCGTTTCCATGCCCTTGCGGATCGCCCGCTGCTTCCGCAGCATGGCGCGCCGGCGGAGTTCGCACGGCTTCTCGTAGTATTCGTGCTTGCGCAATTCCTTCTTCAGCCCGCTCCGCTCGAGGAGTTTCTTGAACCGGCGGAGCGCCGCCCCGATGGGTTCGCGGTCGTGTACACGCATCCGAATGGACATGGCACCTTCTCTGTTCCGGTCTGGACGGCCAACCGCCGTGACCATTCTTGGCCTACAATTGTCGGACAGATAATGTAGCGGGCGGGCGAATGGCGACAAGGGAAGTTTTCGCGGCGCGCCAGTCTGAGCGGGAGTGCAAGAACAAAGGGGCGTTCCCGTTTACTCGGTCGTCTCCCCTGGCGTCTCAGTCCACCCGAGCGCGCGGGCCAAGTATCCGCGGACGGCGGCCGCGTATTCGGCGGCGTCCGCCGCTTCGTCGAGAAGAGCCTGCCGGAGAACGTCTTTCGTCGCGCCTTCGGCGTGGGCCAGCCATTGGTCCGCCAATGGAATCAAGCGTTCGATTCGTAGGCGTCGTTTCAGGTGAAGGTCCGGGCGATTGAGTTTCAACTGCTTCCACGTCCGCAGCCCTTTGTCATCGCCCGGCCGATGAACGATCATCGGGCCAAGGACAAGCAGATGATCCGCCGGCTCGGCCGTGAAGGGGTTCACGAGCGGTTCGGCCGGCGCGTGGTAATCGCCCTTGAATGTGTTGCACTCTTTGCACACCAGGCCGAGGTTGGCCCAATCGACGACTTGGTCCGGCCGCCGGCTGACGGGGTTGACGTGGTCAGTCTCCCCGAAGCCGACTTTCGATTCGCAATAGATGCACTTGTCGAACGACTCGTCGCGGAGGGCGGCTTTGATGTCCTGATGGCGATAGCGAAATCGCACCGTATCGGTCATCTCGATGAGGCCATCGTTGGCGGCCAAGTATTCTTGCGTCCACTCCGCGGCCTTCGCTCGCAACACGTCCGGGACTGGACCCTTGTGCAGCCGGATCACGGTTGGGACTCCGCGACCTTCGCCAACACGCCCGGGAAGTGCTGGCCCATGCCGAGTTCGGTCATCTTGGACTTCAACGTCGTCATCGAGTCTTGGGTGAGCGGAACCTTGGTGAACTCCTCCAGAATCGCGTCGATCCGATTCTTCGCCCACGCCGGCATCGTGCTGGGGACGCCCAGCACGTCCATGAGAATTTCATCGACCGAGTTGGCCAGATTCACTTTGTCGAGAAGGACGCTCTCCACCTTCTGGTCGGCGTTGTACTTGAGGGCGTAGATGTGTGAGTCCGGGACGGACGTCACCATCAGCGGGTTGTGCGTGGCGATGACAAACTGACACCGCGGGAACGCCTTCAACAAATCGGGCAACAGCCGCTGCTGGAGTTGCGGGTGCAAATGGGCCTCCGGCTCATCGATCACAACAACGAACTCGTCATGGATTTGGGCGTACATGTGGATTTGCCACGCCATGTCCACGATGGCCGCGATGCCGCCGGAGACGGCTTCGAGCGAGAATTCCCCCGTTGACGTTTCAAACAGCACGTCCGGCATCCGGACGCGGATTCGTTTGAAGCCGAGCGAGGCCGGGAGCATAATGCGGAGGATCTTTTGGAAGCCCTCGAAGATTCGGACTGCATCCTCGTTCCGATCAACGGCTTCGTTCCCGTAGCCTAATGTCGCCATGGACAACAACGCCCGCTTGAGCAAATAACTCGGCGATTTGATGTTTGAGCCAGCCAGTTCTCCCTTGTATCTCCCCATCACTTCTCTGAGATACACTTCAAATATTTGTTCCATCGGGTCTACAGAAACAGGAATGTCAGTAATTTTCTGAAACACGTACGGGGGTCGATGGGAAGGAACGTAGATGCCGAATACGGCATGGGAAGGATACATGGAAATAGCAAATACTTCTTGAACGCCGTTAGGTACTCGAAGTGTTGTTACAAAGCCTCCACCACAAACAACTGTGCCGATTTCGTGGTCATTCCCAGGCGTTGCCCTTACCGAATGTCCGTTTGTCTCGCCGGCCCAAAAGCCGGCCCAATACCTCTGTATGCCCTTCTCTTGAATTCCCGGGCTGCTGACAAAATGAAGATCCCAGCCCAAATATCGGTTCAAAAGGTGAAGCAGGGTGGTTTTGCCAGTGCCGTTGACTCCGGTCAGAATGGTGAGCCGAGGGTGGAAGTCGATCTCCACTCGCTCGAACTGCCGCCAATTGTGGATGTTCAGATTGGTGAACATGACGACCAAACTTTCGATCTGCGGATACGCTTCGGCCAAGGGTCAATCTTACCACGCCGGCCGGCAAAACCAAACGCGCCCCGAGCGCCGGCCGTCGAACACCGATTTTGCTTGAGACGCCGGGGCGACGCACTTAAAATCATTTCTACTTCACGCTCGATCACCGACGGCCGACTCACCGACCCCCGCTCCGTGCCGTCGAAAGGACTCCGATGCCCCTCCGCTTTTCGTGCCCGGTGTGCAAGACGGCCCACACGGCCCCGGAGTCGGAGGCGCTGAAGAAGATTGAATGCGCCTCGTGCGGCCAGCGGTTGCAAATCCCGCCGGCGTCGCGGGCGAAGACGATGATCGGCGAGACGATGCCCGACGAGCCGGCCGACCCGCCGCCACTCGTCCCGCCGCCGCCGTTGCCGCGGCGCGCCGCTCCTCCGCCGCCGTTGCCGCGAGAGCGGGAACTACGGGCGCTCGATGAATCGCCAAAGCCGCGGCGCGCCGGCTTGCCGATCGGCGTGTTGGCCGTCGGCATCGTCGGGCTGGCCGGGCTGGGCCTCACGTTCGTCATCATTGCGGCCGTGATGAGCAGCGGCGACAAGCCGGCGGCGGTGGCGAGCGCGGGCAAGAAGGACGCGCCCAACAAGCCGGTGAATGACAAGGCCAAGCCGGGTGAGGCGGGGAAGAACTTCCTCTCCCAGCCGGCCGCCGAGGACGCGACCGCGACCGCCCTCTCGGGGGAGGACGTGTTCAAGCGGCTCGTCCGCAGTTCGGTGTTCATCGCCAAGGAGGACGGCTTCGGCAGCGGCTTCGTCGTCAGCGCGGAGCAGCGGCTGGTCGTCACGAATTTTCACGTCGTCGGCAACGGCAAGACGGTGTCGGCCGTGTTCCCGATCTACGACGCGGCCGGGGAACTGGTGACGGACGCGGCCCGCTACAAGGCCGAGGGCGGGCGCATCGGGATTCGCGGCGAAGTCATCGCCAAGCAGGCTTCGTGCGACTTGGCCCTCATCCGTCTCGAACGCCTGCCGCCCAAGACGACGGCCGTCACGCTCGCGGGGAAGCCGGCGGCGGCCGGGGCCAGCGTGTACTCCGTCGGCGGGTCGGGCCTCGAAGAGAACCTCTTGTGGCGGCTCACCAAGGGGACCGTCCGCGGCCGCAGCCACCGCGTCAAGGAGGCCCCGTTCGGCACGCTCAACTGCATGGTCCTGGAGACGGACTCCCCGGTCAACCCCGGCGACAGCGGCGGCCCGGTGATGAACGACCGCGGCGCCGTGGTCGCCGTCGTGTCCCACGGGGCGTTGGACCAGCGGCAAATCAGCGGCAACATTGACGCGGAGGAAGTCCGCAAGTTCCTCGCGGCGAACGCGCCGAAGTGAGGGGGCTTCAAGCCCACGGACGGCCGGCCGCGGGCTTTTGTTGATTGACTCGGCCCGCCGCGTGGGTTAACATCCAAATCTCCTCGCCGCGCCACATTGTCCGCCCGCCGAGACGCCTCATGGTCCGGGTCATGGTTCTGTTGTCCGCGCTGGCCGCCGCCGGGTGCGGCCCGTCCACGATCAGCGTCTCCGGGAAAGTGACCTACGAGGGGGAGCCGGTCGAGGAAGGCTCCATCGCCTTCGAGGCCCCGGACGGCAGTTCCCCGTCCGTGGGCGGCCGCATCGAGAAGGGCGAGTACCGCGTCGCCGACGTGCCCGCGGCGGCCGGCGGCAAGAAGGTCGTCCGCATCTTCGCCGCCCGCAAGACCGGCCGCAAAGTCCCCGCCGGGCCGCCCTTCCCTCCCGACTCGCTGACCGACGAACTCGTCAAGTTGCCCAAGCAATTCAACGAGCAGTCCCGCCTCTCCGCCGAGCTTGTCCCCGGCAAGCCCAACGTCTTCGACTTCGCCCTCACGAAAGACCAAGCCCCCCGCTGACGAAGGATGACCCCCATGACCCGCCGCGCCTTCACGCTCATCGAACTGCTGGTGGTGATCGCCATCATCGCCATCCTCATCGGCCTGCTGCTGCCCGCCGTCCAGAAGATCCGCGAGGCCGCCAACCGCATGAAGTGTACGAACAACCTTAAGCAGATCGGCCTCGGCCTGCAGAACTTCCACGACACCAACGAGAAGCTGCCGCCGGCGTACAACTACAACGGCTCGTCCGACATCTCCGAGGCGAGTTGGCTCTTCTTCCTGCTGCCGTACGTCGAGCAGGACAACCTGTACAAGACGGCCAACCTCAGCCAAAATTTCGGGTCGCTGCCCAACCAGAACAGCACGATCTCGGCCGCCATGCTGCCGGGGTACTCCTGCCCGTCCGACATCCCCGGCGACCTCGCCCTGGGGTATTACGGCAAGGGGAACTACGCGGCCAACGGCGGCATCGGGCCGATGACCTCGGCCTTCACGGCGCCCGCGACCTCCGTCACGACACCCGGCGTCTTCACCGTCAACACGCAGATCAACCTGTCGGCCATCACGGACGGCACGTCCAACACGGCCCTGGCGTCCGAGGTGCGCAAAGTCCGCGGCAACGACTTCCGCGGCGTGATGCACTACCCCGAGGGGTCGGTCTACCAGCACAACCGCACGCCGAACACGTCCGTCCCCGACGACTTCCGGGGCAGCCTGTGCATCACGTCCCCGCAGGTCCCGTGTATCGGCGTCTACACGGCCTACAACAACCGGGCCGTCATCATGTCGGCCCGCAGCAACCACACCGGCGGCGTCAACGTGGTGTTGTGCGACGGCAGCGTGCGCTTCGTCCGGAACAGCGTCAGTCAATCGACGTGGCAGGGGCTGGGGACGATTTCGCTCGGCGAAGTGCCCGGGTCGGATTTTTAAAGGCCACCTCACCCCCCGGCCCCTTACAGGGGTAGGTCAGGCGAGAGCGAAGAATTCAGGCGGAAGTCGCAATAGTGCGACCATGCCGCGTTTTCT
>JAYTTY010000392.1:0-5360 GCA_043744795.1 Zavarzinella sp.
GGCTGCGACGGATGCCAACAGCGACCCCCGCCTAAATTTCCCTCTGCCCCGGCCGGAAACCTACCCTTGTAAGGGGCCGGGGGGTGAGGTTGCCTTTCATCCGCCCCCTCAACCACTTCCACCTAATGCCCGCAACCGGAAACGGCCGCCCCGCTTCCGCGCGCCCCGTCTGAAAAACCACATTCCCCCGGCATGACGCCGGCCCCCGACGTATATCTTTCCCAAGAGCGATTCTGATTGTCCGGGTCGCCGGGGTTGCACCGACCATGACCGTTGGCGACTGGCTCCTGACCGTCGTGGCGGCCGTCGCCGCCGTGCCGTGGTTGGTTCTCGCGGCGGAAGCCTTTTGTTCCGTGCCGCCGGGCCGCCGCGCATCCGCGATGCTCGCGGCCCGGCCGGCGTGCGGCATCATCGTCCCCGCGCATGACGAGGCGGCCGGGATCGCGGCGACCGTGCGGAACGTCGCCGCCCAGCTTCGTCCCGGCGACGTGTTGCTCGTTGTCGCGGACAACTGCACGGACGACACGGCGGCGCTGGCCCGCGAAGCCGGGGCGACGGTCACGGAACGGCACGACGCGGGGCGGCGGGGCAAGGGCTACGCCCTCGACCACGGGTTGAAGAACCTGCCCGCCGCGCTGCCGGTCGTCGTGGTCGTGGACGCGGACTGCGAATTGGAGCCGGGGGCCATCGACCGGCTGGCCGAAGCGGCTCACCGCACGCAACGGCCGGTGCAGGGCGTGTACCTCATCGGCACCGGCAAGGAAGCGGACGCCAAACGGCAACTCTCGGCGTTCGCGGTGCTGCTCAAGAACAAGATCCGCCCCCTCGGCCTGCACCGGGCCGGCTTGCCTTGTTTGCTGACCGGCACCGGCATGGCCTTTCCGCGGGCGGCCTTCAACAAGGTCAGCCTCGGATCCGGCAACATCGTGGAAGACATGCGACTGGGCGTGGACTTGGCCCTCGCCGGCTTCCCGCCGCTGTTAGTCCCCGAGGTGCGCTTGCGCGGGGCGGCGGCGCCGGACCAATCGTCGGCCATCAAGCAGCGGACCCGTTGGGAACACGGGCACGTCGCCACCTTGATGTACGGGACGCCCCGATTGCTGTTGGCCGGCCTGTTCCGGGCGAAGCCTCGCTTGATCGCCTTGGGGTTGGATTTGGGCGTGCCCCCGTTGTCCCTGCTCGCGTTGAGTGCGGTCGGGTTGCTCACCGTCTGCGTGATTTGGTGGCAATGGGAGGGGAGCGTCGTTCCGGCAATCGTGCTTCTCGGGGCCGTCACCGCGGCAATGGCCGCGGTTTTTTTGGCCTGGATGAAACACGGCCGGTCAACGGTCACGATCAAAACGCTGGTTTTACTGCCTGGGTACGTCGCATGGAAGATTCCGATTTACCTGAAACTGCTGGGGAAGCGGCAACAGAAATGGGTGCGGACGAACCGCGGCGCTGAGCCGCCCGCTGTGCGGGCATGAGAGTTGCACTTGAATATTGCGGTTGTGCCAATTATTCTTTTATTGCGACCTTGTCCTATGCTGACGGACGAACTGCATTGTACTCGCGTAGGGATTTTGGCCCCCCTTGAGGTTGGATCACGCACGAGAGCCGGATGACCGCCGCCGTCCTCACATTGCCGCCGCCCGCCCGCCCCGCCCTGCCGACGGTGCAGATGCTCCCCGTATACTTGCGGTCGACGGTCGGGCCGTCCACCGCGTACCTGACGGCCAAGCGCGCCGCCGACATCGTCGTCGCCGCGGCCATGCTGGTCGGCCTGGCCCCCCTGTTCCTCGTCATCTCCCTGATCGTCAAGCTCACGGACGGCGGCCCGGTGTTCTTCCGCCAGAAGCGGGTGGGCCGGGACGGCCGCGTGTTCGACTTCTTCAAGTTCCGCTCGATGGTGATGGACGCGGAGGCCAAGAAGGCCGAGCTGATGCGCCAGAACAAGCACGCCAACTCGATCACCTTTAAGATGTGCCGCGACCCGCGGGTGACGTGGGTGGGCCGCATTCTCCGCAAGACGAGCGTGGACGAGTTGCCGCAACTGTGGAACGTGCTGGTGGGCGAGATGACGCTGGTCGGCCCGCGGCCGGCCGTGGTCGCCGAAGTCCAGCGGTACAACCTGCGGGAGCGCAAGCGCCTCGCCGTCACCCCCGGCCTGACGTGCATCTGGCAAGTGAGCGGCCGGGCCGACCTCGACTTCCAGCAACAAGTGGAACTCGACATCCGCTACATCCGCCAGCGCGACTTCTGGCTCGACTTGCGGCTCATCGTCCTCACCGTCCCGGCCGTGCTGAGCGGCAAGGGCGCGTACTGAATCCGGCCCACATTTGTTTAACCGCGACGCGGAGGCTTTGCGCAGCGGAGCGCGGGCCTTCCGCTGACAGAACTCAATCCATTGGTCAACGGCGAGCGTCGAGGCGTCAGCCCGACGTGTCTGGTCTTACTTAGAGCGGAGTTCAGGATGTTGTAGCGGCCAGTCATTGGTGGGACCGGCGTCCCGCCGGTCGGTGGAGTCTCACCGACCGGCGCCGGTCCCACCGCTACGGCAATATGAACTCTGCTCTAGAAAGACCAGACACGTCGGGCTGACGCCTCGACGCTCGCCGTTGACCACCGTGTAGCGCTTGATGTCAACAGCCCCGCGCTCCGCTGCGCAAAGCCTCCGCGTCGCGGCTAAACAGGTATTCCCCTCGTGACGCCCCCGTTACGTCACCCCCCGCCCGCCCGCTTATGATGAACCGCAACGGTTCCCGCCCGGGGTTCGCCATGCGCGTGATTCTGGCCGCTTTGCTGACGGCCGCGACGCTCCCCGCCGCCCCGCTGCCGGGCGGCGCCACCCTTCGCCTCGGCACGGACGCCTTCCGCACGCCGGCGCCGGCGTACTCCTCGGCTTTCTCCCCGGACGGCAAGCTCTTGGCCATCGGCACCACGCAGGGCCTTTCTCACCCGTTCGTCGTCGTCTTCGACGCGGCGACGGGCAAGCCGTTGCACCGCTTCAAGGCGTTCGGCCACGTCGTCCGCGACCTGTCGTTCTCCCCGGACGGCCTCTGGCTAACGGCCGCCAACGGGGACAACTCGCTCACGCTGTACGACCTCTCGCGAGACGACATCAAATGGCGAATCATGAACACTGGCTCCGATTGTGCCCAGTTCCTGCCGGACGGCGAGACCGTCGCCAGTGAGAACAAGGACGGCGTCGTGCTGGTGAACCGGCAGCGCATCAGCGACGTCCGCCAGTTGTCAGGGCCGACCAAGCGCGTCCATGTGTTGCGCGCCTCGGACAAGGGCGACCTCTTGGCCGCCGCCTCGGAAGACGGAGCCGTGACCGTGTGGGACGTGAAGACCGGCGACACGCGGCACACGTTTGCAATGCCTGCGAAGTACGCCCTCGGGCTGGCCTTCTCGCCGGACGGGGCGCGCCTGGCCGCCGCCGGGTTCGACGGCGATTACGTCGTGTGGGACTTGAAGACGGCCAAGACTCTGTGGGCGGTGCGGCCCGAGAACCCCGAGGCCGGCGGCCCGCTGACGTTCTCCGCGGACGGCAAAGACCTCATCGGCCTGCGTCGCGGCGGCCGCGTGTTCGACGCCGAGACGGGCAAGGTGAAATCGACGCCCAAGAACCTGCCGCCGCACCACCACGGGGGAATCTCGGCCGACCGCAAGCGCTTCTCGCCCGTCTTCTCGGACCACGTCGCCCGCGTGGCCGATGTGAGTACGGGAGAACTTGTTCACCCCGTCGAGGGACACCGCTTCCCGCCGACAGCCGTCGTGTTCGCGGAAGGGGGCAAGGCGATCTACACCGGCACGAAAGAAGACTTGTGCCGGTGGGACGCGGCGACTGGCAAGTTGACGAAACGGGTCGATGCGAGGGCGGAAGCGTTGGTCGCCTCGCCGGACGGGGAACGTTTGGCCAGCGCTGGGCAAACGATAGACCCGGTCGTCTGGAAATTGCCCTCGTTGAAGCAGACAACAATAATGGAAAGCCACCTGCGATATGCATCCACCTTCGTCGGTTCGCTTCACGCGGCCGCGGACGGTTTTTCCTTGGTCTTTAACGGGGAGATCAAACCGTATAGTTGGGATCTGGCAGAAACCAAACTGAAGCCGTACAGAAGTGAGTTCGACAACCTTGCAGAATCTTTCGGCGCCAAATCGCGTTTCGCCCCCACTCCGGACGGCCGCGCAGGAATCATCGCATCGAATACGAAAGCCGGCCCTCAACTGGTCTGGTGGGACTTCGTCGCCGGAAAAGTCATCCGCTCCCAGCCGAACGGCCAAGGGCCGAAAGTGTCCGCGCTCGACATTCGCTCCTCAGCCAACGTCCGACCGGCGGACTACACCAACAGCCCCGCCGCCCCGTTGGCCTTTCTGCCGGACGACCGGGGCTTCATTGCCGAGTCCGAAGAAGGGTTTCTGCTGCTGCGGGCCGACACCGCCGAGCGGGTTCGGCTGTTGTGTTCGCAAGGCCACTTGGCGACCAGCCAGAGCATCGTCGGCGGCGGGTACGTCCACCCGAGCATCCCGTTCGCCGTTTCGCCGGACGGCCGGCTGTTGGCGGTCGGCCAGGACATGGGCATTCACCTGGTCGAAGTCGCCACTGGGGAGATTCGCCGGACGTTCCAGCCCGGCGAGCGCGTGCGGGCCTTGGCATTCTCGCCGGACGGGCAGCGCATCGCCTCCACGGGCGAAAGTTGCTCGGCCTTGGTGTGGGACGTGTACGCCCCGGTGATCGCCGCGGCCCCCGACCGCTCGTTGACGGGGACGGCCGCCAATGCCCAGCCGATCATGAGTTCCCTGCGTCAACACCCCGCGGAGTTGATCGCCCTCGCCAAGGCGCTCACGCCCGCCAAGAAGGGGGACGCGGCCCGCGTGGCCGAGTGGTTAAAAGACTTGGACGCCCCGAAGTACGCCGCGCGCGAGGCCGCCCAATTCGCGTTGGCCAAGCTGGACGCGGACACGCTGCCGGTGATCGACGCCCACTTGAAGACCCCCGGCCTCTCGCCCGAAGCCCGCACGCGGGCCGAGAAAGCCCGCGCCGCCCTGCGGACCGCCCCGCCCACGCCGGACCGCCGCCGCGACACGCGCACGCTGGAACTGTTGGAACGGCTGAACACCCCGGAAGCCCGCCGCGAGATGGCGAGACTGGCGACCGGCGAACCGGGCAGCGCATTGACTCTTGAAGCAGCCGAGAGTTTGAAGCGGATGGACCAACGGGCGAAGTGAGCCGCGATGCGCCACACCACACACGCAGCTCGTCACCCATGTGAGCCGCGACGCGGAGGCTTTGCGGAGAGGAGCGCGTTCCCCGGCCGTCACCCATATCTGTCAGCCGAGGCTTTCGGCGTCCGGTTCTAAACGCGCTCCTCTCC
>JAYTTY010000393.1:0-20794 GCA_043744795.1 Zavarzinella sp.
GAAATCCAAGGCGATCAACGCGAACGAATCATCGCCGAACTTGAAAAAATCGGATACAAAGTCAAACGAGCGGGCGGATAGCTTTTTTGTAAATTCTAGCGGGATTCGGCGGGCTGCGCGTCCTATCATAACTCGAGACTCTGCGTCGAAACGGCGCCACTCAAACAGAAAGTTTTTCTCGGTGAACAACTCGATCACTTCCACACCTACCGAGGCCGCAATCGATACCCCGATCCTCATTGAAAATACCGTCCACGTACCGACTATTGCCAAAATTCTGACGTTCATCGCGATTGTCTTGCCTTTGGCGGGTGTGATTGCCGCACCGTTTTTCGTGTGGGGTTGGGGCTTCGGCTGGGTCGATCTCGGCTTACTCGTCGGCTTCTATATCATCTCGGCCCTCGGCATCACCGTCGGATTCCACCGGCTCTTCGTACACCGTTCCTTCGAAACGTATATGTGGGTGAAGTTCCTCTTCACCGTCTTCGGATCCATGGCTGTGCAGGGTTCCCTTTTGAACTGGGCCGCCCAACACCGCCGGCACCATCAGCACAGTGATACGCCGAACGATCCGCATTCGCCGCAGCACCACGGCCACGGCGTGGTTGGCACGATCAAGGGGTTCTGGCACGCTCACATTGGCTGGTTCTTCAAACCCGACCCTGCGGGCATGAAGAAGTACGTGAAGGATCTCGCCGCGAGCCGAACGCTCAAAATCGCCAGTAACTTGTTCCCGCTCTGGATCCTGATCGGCTTGGCGATCCCTGCGATCCTTGGTGGCTTGCTCACCCAAAGCTGGATCGGCCTGTGGACCGGCTTGATCTGGGGCGGCTTGGTGCGGGTCTTCCTTGTTCACCATGTCACGTGGAGCGTGAACTCAGCCTGCCATCTCTGGGGCTTCCGACCGTTCAAGAGTACCGACGATAGCCGGAACAATATCGTTTTCGGCGTACTCGCGATGGGCGAAGGCTGGCATAATACGCACCACGCGTTCCCGACCTCCGCCCGCCACGGCTTGCGTTGGTGGCAGATCGACGTGAGCTATTACGTCATCCGCACTTTGAACATGATCGGTCTGGCTTGGGGAGTGAAGATTCCAAGCAAGCAGGCTCAGCTGAAGGAACGCCGGGTTGTGAACTCTTAAACGGTGGCGAGCAAATCGGCCCACGAGGTCGCATCGAAGATGCGATCCGTCATCCGTTCGAGGCGTTCGAGGTCGGTGAGGGTTTGGAGCTCGTCACGTTCCAGTTGACCGGGAGCGCCGAACTTCCGATTTCCTTGCCGCGCCAAAATATTCTTCAATTCCAAAACGCGGCCTTGAGACAAGCCTTTTGCCTTTTGCCTCGCCCCTCCGCACCAAGGATTGATAGATCACCGAGTCTTCTAAAACGTTGTGCCCGCCCATGAACAACTCCCCGATTTGAGTTTCATCGTACCGTAAGCCACAGAGAATTGAACTCAGTCCGTAGACTTCGCGTGCCACGTTCTCCGAAACGTCGTTCTTCCGCAGCCGGTCGCGGAACGAATCATACGCGACCCGCGGATTTTTCGTGGCCTCATTGGTCAGCAACGCGAGAGGGGCAAACGATACGCCGGCGTTCAAGAATCCATCGGCCGATCCAATTCGAGGTGTATCAAGTATTCGCTTTCCCCGCTCACTTTGAATACTTTGTCCGCCTGCACAGTTGCGGATAAATCGGAATCGATCACTTCGACATCGCCAAATGGAATACCCAAGCGCGCAGCCAAATACCCGGCCCAATCCTCGGGCCGGATGTCGATGAGGCTGTTCATCGTCGCATCGAACGGCTTTGACATTCTCACCCCTTCAATCCCAAATCCTTCAACTGTCTCGCTTCGACCACGGCGGGGGCGCCGCTCATCAGGTCGCGGGCCTGCTTGTTCTTGGGGAAGGCGATCACGTCGCGGATGTTCGTGGTGCCCGCGAGGATCATGCACCAGCGGTCGATACCGAGGGCGATGCCGCCGTGGGGCGGGGCACCGCTTTGCAGGGCGTCGAGGAGGAAGCCGAAGCGGGCCTTGGCTTCCGCCGCTTCCATGCCGAGCATCTTGAAGACGCGAGATTGCACGTCGTTGCGGTGAATTCGGATGCTGCCGCCGCCGACTTCGTAGCCGTTCATGACCAAGTCGTACGCCTTCGCCCTCACCTTGCCGGGGTCGGAGTCGAGCAGCGGAATGTCCGCGTCCCGCGGGGCGGTGAACGGGTGGTGGTTGGCCACCCAGCGCTTGTCCTCGGCGTCGTACATGAACGACGGGAAGTCCACGACCCAGAGGACGTTGAAGGTGGACGCCGACGGGTCGTACAGCTTCAGCAGCGTCGCCAAGTGGGCGCGCAAGGCGCCGAGCGCGTCGCACGCCACGCCTTCCGTGTCCGCGACGAAGAGCAGCACGTCCCCGGTCTCGGCGCCCATCGCCTGCCGCAGTTCCTGCTGCACCGCCGGGGGGAAGAACTTCTCGATACTGCCCGTCAGCTTGTCCCCTTCCACCTTCATCCACGCGAGGCCCTTGGCCCCGTACCGGCCGACGTGTTCGGAGAGTTTGCCCCCCGGTTTCAGGTCGCTGTTGGAGAACTTGTCGGCCGCCCCCTTGGCGCACAGCCCGCGAACGACACCGCCCGAGGCAAGCACCTCTTTGAACACCTTGAAGTCGGCCTTGGCCGCCACGCCGCCGATGTCCACGATTTCGAGGCCGTAGCGCAGGTCCGGCTTGTCGCTGCCGTACTTGAGCATCGCCTCGTCGTAGCCCATGCGCGGGAACGGCGTCGGGATGTCAATGTCCAAGCACGCCTTGAAGATGGCTTTGGACAAGTTCTCGATCACGGCGAAGATGTCTTCCATCTCCACGAAGGACATTTCCAAGTCGAGTTGCGTGAACTCCGGCTGGCGGTCGGCCCGCAAGTCTTCGTCCCGCAGGCAGCGGGCGATCTGGAAGTACTTGTCGTACCCGGCGACCATGAGCAGTTGCTTGTACAGTTGCGGCGACTGCGGCAGGGCGTACCACTCGCCGTGGTACACGCGGCTCGGCACGAGGTAATCGCGGGCGCCCTCCGGCGAACTCTTGCCGAGCAGCGGCGTCTCGACTTCCAGGAAGCCTTGGGCGTCGAGCGTGTCGCGGATCGTCTTGCAGAGGCGGTGCCGTTGGATCAGCGTGTCTTGCAGCGTCTTGCGGCGCAGGTCGAGGTATCGGTACTGCAAGCGCACGTCTTCGTTGGCCAGTTCGTTGCCGAACTCGGTGATCTCGAATGGCGGCGTCGGGCAGCCGTTGAGCACCGTCGCGGCGGTCGCCTTCACTTCCACGGCCCCGGTCGCCAGCTTGGCGTTTTCCTTCCCCTTGAGCCGGGGGGCGACGGCCCCCGTGACGCTCAGGACGAACTCGCGGCTGACGCCGTTGGCCAGCTTTTGGAGGTCCGCGTCCTCGGACTCGAACACGACTTGCGTGATGCCGTAGCGGTCCCGCAGGTCCACGAACACTTGGTTGTTGTAACTCCGGTACGTGTTCACCCAGCCGTTCAACACGACGGTCTGGCCGACGTGGGCCGCCCGCAATTCGCCGCACGTGTGGGTCCGCTGCCAATCCGACATGGAACAAATCCTTCGCAAGGGGAAGCGTCAACAACGCACTCGTTATACGCCGAAAGCCCGCGGCCGGCCGGCCGTGGGCGTTCCGCGGCGATCGGGGTACAATCCCCCCGCGACCGCCAACGACCCGAAGGAGCCGCCGACCGTGGAACTGTTGGAAATGACGTGGCCCGCCGTGAAGGCCCTCGACCGCCGCACGCCGGTCGTAATCCCGCTCGCCGCCCTGGAGCAGCACGGCCGCCACATGCCAGTCTTCACGGACAGCCTGCTCTGCACCGAAGTCCTGCGCCGGGCCAAGGCTTCCCTCGCGGGCCGCGTGCTGTTCGCCCCGCTCATGTGGCTCGGCAACTCGGAACACCACCTCGACTTCCCCGGCAGCATGTCGGCCTCGCCGCGGGTTTACCTCGACTTGCTGCGGGACATGGCCGAGAACTTCCTGACGCACGGGTTCTCGCGGCTTGTGTTCGTCAACGGGCACGGCGGCAACATCGTCCCGGCCCAGCAGGCCACGTTCGAGTTGCGGCAAAAGCACCGCAAGACGGCGGGGCAACTGCTCCTCTCCACGACCTACTGGACGGCCGGGGCCGACCCCGTGCGCGACATTTCGGGGCTGCACCAACAGCAGATGGGCCACGCCTGCGAGTGGGAAACGTCCATGATCCTAAAACTCGCCCCGCACCTCGTGGTCGGGGACGTGGCGGCGGTTCCGGACGTGCCGTTCGGCAAGTCGTTCGAGCCGGCCCACCGGGCGTGGGTGATGCCGGACCGCAGTGAGCCGGGGCACATCGGCTTTCCGCAATACGCCACCCCGGAGAAGGGGGAGGCGTTGTTCACCGTGTTCTCCGCGGCCGTCGTCGCCCTGCTGGAACGGGTCATCGCGTGGGACGGGCGGGCGTGGGACGCATGAACAAGACCACGAAGTGGGGTTGGTGGCTGAGCGGCCTGCTCCTGTTCGCCACCCTGCTGAACTACATGGACCGGCAGGCGCTCGGCGAGTTGTCCACCCGCTTGAAAGACCCGGAAGTTCTCAACCTCGATGACTTCCGGTACGGAAAATTGGAACGCACCTTTAGCTGGGCCTTCGCCATCGGGGCGGTGACGTTCGGCTTCTTCGTGGACCGCTTCGGCCCGAAACACTTGTACCCGGTCGCCCTGCTCGGCTGGTCCCTGTCCGGATGCGCGTGCGGCCTGGCGAACGCGGACTTCGTGGAAAGTCTTCTGGGCCGGCCGGAGGAGACGCAAGGGTACGGGGCATATTCGTGGCTGTTCCTGTGCCGCACGAGCTTGGGCTTCTTCGAGGCAGGGCATTGGCCGTGCGCGCTTGTGACGCTCCGCAACGCCTTGAGCGAGCGCGACCGGCCGTTCGGGAACTCCATCCTGCAAAGCGGGGCGTCGATGGGGGCGGCCGTCACGCCGTTTCTGATCCGCGGCTTGTCGTCGATCCCCGTCCCGTGGCCGGGCGCGTTTTTGTGCATCGGCCTCTTGGGCCTGCTCTGGCTCCCCGTGTGGTACGCGCTGGTCGGCAAGGTGGAAATGCACCCGAAGCGGCGGGCGGTCGAGAGTGAAGGGCGAATTGTGCCGGGGAGACTGATCCTCCAACTCTTATTTCTGTCCGGTCTGACAATGAGCATGAGCCTGACGTGGCAGTTCATCCGGGCGTGGCTGCCGAAGTTCCTAAAAGAGAACCAACACTACCCCGATCTCTTTTCCCCGAGCGCCCCGGCCGCCATCGTGACGGCTTACTACGTCACCGCCGACATTGGGTGTCTGATTTCCGGGGCCATTGCCACCGGGCTGTGCCGCCGACATGGGATGCGGATTGAACGCGCTCGGCTCATCGCGTTCGCTGTGTGCTCTGCCTGCGCCGGGTTGGCGGTGTTCGCCACGTCGGTCCCGCCGGGCTGGCAACAGGTGACCATCCTTCTGCTGGTCGGCGCGGGGACGCTCGGCCTGCACCCGCATTACTACGCGGCCATTCAGGAACTCCCGCAAAAGCACATGGGCCTTCTCAGCGGCGGCCTTTCCTGCGGGACGTGGTTGATCGTGGGACAGATGCAAGGCATGATCGGCCAGCACATCAAGGACACGGGCGACTACTCCCAAGGCATGGCCATGGCCGGCCTCGCCCCGCTCGTCGGCCTCGCGTGCCTGGCCGGGTTGGTGTTCCTCCCGGGCATGGCCCGCAAGCCCGCCCCGGCCGGGTGAGTCACTTCCCGCGGTTGAGGAACCGCCGCTCGACGGCCAAGTACATGAGGTAGCTCATCCCGAGGACGGCGGGCACGCCGGCGCCCATCGTCACGCAGTACCTGGTGATGTCCGCGACGCCCGCGTCCTTCATGGCAATGCTCATCCACGCGAGCAGCGGGTCGTTGACCAGGTAGAGCGTGTAGGAGAACGACCCCAGCCACATGAGCGGCCGCGATTCCAGGACATGGAGCAGCGGATTACGGCGCTGAGAGGCCGGGTGCGTGGCGTTGGCGAGCATGACGATGAGGCACGCGGTCGCGAAGCCGAAGAAAAAGTCGAGGAAGACGCGCTGCGGGATGTGCGCCCCGTCCAAGACGCCCGACTTGCGCTCCAGGACGGCGAAGGCCAAGGCGGCCCCGCCCCACGCCAAGGCCGCCGCCCCCCACGGCCACACGCGGCCGCCGGCCGGGGCTTGGGCGGCGTGCGTGCTGCGGTGGGCCGCGGCCATGCCGAGGGCGAACAGGCCCAAGTACCACGGGCACGCCTCGACCGTCGGCCGCCCGCCGGTCTCGCGGGACAGGAAGAAAATCCCGTACCCGACGGCGAACGCCGCCGTGACGGTCGCGGCCATGCCGTGCCGGCGCCACGCCCACAACAGCAGCGGGAACGCGAAGTAGATTTGCCACTCGGTGGCGACGCTCCACATGGGCGCGTCGATCTTCAGCACCCACTCTTGGTCGAAGTTGTGGACGAGGAGCAGGTGGGACACGATCGACCCCGTCGTCAGTGACCCCAAGGTCGCGTCCCACAGGATGCCGGACGGCTCTTGCAGGCGCGGGACCAGCGCGATGACGGCCAGGACCGCGAACAGCACGAAGAAATACGGCGGCAGGATGCGCCGCGCCCGCCGGCCGATGTACGGCCAGAAGCCGCCGCGGAGCGTGCCGTCCGCGGAGCGGGCGACCGGCAGCATCAGGCAGTAGCCGGACAGGACGATGAACACGGCGACGGCGTAGTGGCCGAATTTCAGACTGCGGGCGAACAGCCGCAGCGGGTGACTCATGTCGAAGTAGCCGACTTGTTGGTTCGCGTGGCCGAGCGTCACGTAGAGGGCGGCCAGCCCGCGGATCCCTTCCAGGAAGTGCAGGCGCGCCCGCGGGGCGGCCGCCGCGGGGAGCGGCGGCGGCGCGAGGGGGGATTCGGTCTCGGGGGTGTTCATCAAGACTTCTTTCGCGGGAACGCCGCCCGGCCGGGCGCATTCACCCGGATACTGTACAGCGTGCCGCCGCCGGTGACGTAGAGGGTCTTCAAATCCGCGCCGCCGAAGGCGCAGTTCGTCACCTCGTCCGTCGGGACGGGGAGGAAGTCCAATAGTTTACCGTCTGAGTCCAAGACGTAAATGCCGCCCTTGACCGTCGCGGACGGCTCGGCCGGCGGGTTCGGCTTGTTCAGGCCGCCGGCGACGAACAGGCGGCCCAGGCTGTCCTGCTTCAGTCCGTCCGGGCCGCGGCCGTCTTTCCAGTCGTACAGCGCTTTCTTGCTCTTCACGTCCACGCTGCCGTCCGCGTTGAGCGTGAAGCGGTACAGCTTGCGGGCGCCGGCGAGGTCGTTGTTGTTGTCGGCGACGT
The DNA here is from genome assembly GCA_043744795.1 of Zavarzinella sp. Lineage (GTDB taxonomy): Bacteria > Planctomycetota > Planctomycetia > Gemmatales > Gemmataceae > Zavarzinella. The sequence goes on from JAYTTY010000393.1 coordinate 7,415, forward strand.
AGAGCGTCTTGTCGTCCGCGGAGACGAGGATGCCGTTCGGGCGTTCGAGTTCCCGGCCGATGATTTGCGTGACTTTGCCGTCCTCGTCGAAGCGGTAGACGCCCTCGACGAACTTGCCGGCCGTGTCGGTGATTTCCAAGTGGCCCCGGCCGCCGTAACACGGGTCGGTGAAGTAGACGCGGCCCTTGGAATCGACCGTGATGTCGTTCGGCTGGTTGAACCGCTTGCCGTTGAACTTGTCGGCCAGCACCGTGATTTTGCCGGTCTTCACGTCCGTCCGCGTCACGCGGCGGAACTTCGGCTCGCAGGCCAGCAACCGGCCCTCGGCGTCCCACAACAGGCCGTTGGTGCCGGCCCCCTCGCGGTAAACGCCGGCCTTGCCGTCCAACGAGAGGCGGCAAATGTTGTCGTTGCCGCTGGTCAGCACGCCGAGTTCCGGGTGCCACGCGGGGCCTTCGCCGCCTTCGCCCTTGGCAGACTCCACTTTCAACTTGGCGTCCGGGGCGAAGATGTCCCCGGCGAATGCGGGGCAAGAGAAAAGCAATAGAAGTGTGACGACCCGCATGGCAGCGTTCCCAATCAAGAAGAGATTAACCACAGAGGACACAGAGGAAAGACAAAGACCGAACAGACATTATTTAATACCTTTTCTCTGCCCTTGTCTTTCCTCTGTGTCCTCTGTGTCCTCTGTGGTTCAAATTCTTCTCTTCTCCTCACGCGGCTTTGCTCGTGTGGCCGTGTTGTTTCACGAAGCTGGCCAGCGTGTCGGCGACCCGTTCTTGAATCGCCATCGTCAGGTCCGGGTACATCGGCAACGCCAGCACGCCTTTGGCGGCGGCTTCGGACTCGGGGAAGTCTCCCTCGCGCAGGCCCAAGTAGGCGAGGCACTCTTGCAAGTGCAGCGGCAGCGGGTAATAGATGTCGCAGGCGACGTGGCTCGCCTTAAAGTGGGCCATCAGGGCGTCCCGTGCGTCGGCGGGGACGCGGATCACGTACTGGTTGAAGACGTGCGTCATGCCCGGCATGACCTGCGGCCGTCGGATGAAGCCGTCCAGCCCGCGGGCTTGGATCAACTCGTCGTACCGGGCGGCGGCGGCTTGGCGCTGGGCGGCCCACTGGTCCAAGTGCGGCAACTTCACCCGCAGGATGGCGGCGTGGATGGCGTCGAGGCGGGCGTTGTAGCCGACGTACTTGTGGAAATACTTCTGCTCGCTGCCGTGGTTGCGGATGGCCTTCATCTTGGCCGCCCACTCGGGGTTGTCCGTCGTGGTGAGGCCGGCGTCCCCGTAGGTGCCGAGGTTCTTGCTCGGGTAGAAGCTCAGGGCGCACATGCCGCCGAGGGTGCCGACGCGCTTCCCGTGGTACTCGGCCCCGATGGCTTGGGCGGCGTCTTCGATGAGCGGGATGCCGTGTTTCTTCGAGATGTCCCACAGCGGCTTCATGTCCGCGCACTGGCCGTACAGGTGGACCGGCATGATCGCCTTGGTCTTCGCCGTCACCTTCGCGGCCACCTGTTCCGGGTCGATGTTGTACGAGCGCGGGTCAATGTCCGCGAAGACGGGCGTGGCCCCGGTGCGCACGACCGACCCGACCGTGGCGAAGAAGGTGAACGGCGGGATGATGACCTCGTCCCCCGGCCCGATGTCGAGGGCGTACAGGGCGAGCAGAATGGCGTCCGTCCCCGACGAGCAGCCGACGCCGAACTGGGCGTGGCAGTAGGCGGCGACCTCGGCTTCCAAGCCCGTCACTTCCGGCCCCATGATGACCTGCCCGGAGGACAGGACGCGCAGGACGGCCGCCTCCACGGCCGGCTGGATGGCCTTGTATTGCGTGGCCAAGTCGCACATGGGCACGGGCGCGGGGGTCGGCATCTGGCTCATTGGCGGGCGGACTCCGTTCCGGGGGATGGGCTGAGAACCGGAATCCGTCCGGGTTCCGCAACGCCGTCCGCGGGAAAGAAACATCGTACGAAACATCTTTCCACGGGATCAAGTCGGCTTTTCCGCCCCGGCCGGGTGAGTGGAAACGCCGGGCCGGGTTGCCCGTGGGGAGTTGGAGAATCTGGGTTGCCCGTTCCGGCGGAGTTTGTTACCTTCCGGGCGGTTGGGGCGCGGCGGGCGGCGAAAGGATGACGGCCGATGGAATGGCGAAGGAGTCCGTGGCTGGTCGGGGTCGTCGCCCTTGCGCTGCACGCCGTGGGTATCGGGTGGTATGTCAAGCAGTCGAAGGCCACGCCGGACGTCCTAATGGCCGTCGGCGCGGAGCGGCTCCGCTTTCCCGTCTATTCCGACATCAAAACGCCGCTCGGCCAATTCGGGTACGACGGTCAGTTTTACTACGCCATCGCCCACGCCCCGTTCGCCAAGTACGGGCCGGAAATCGATTTTCCCCCCGGCCGACAACTGCGGATTCTGTTCCCGCTGCTCGGCTACGTGGCCAGCTTGGGGAACGCCGCGTGGCTGCCGTACGCCATGCCCGGCGTCAACTTGCTCATGATCGGGCTGCTCGCCGTCTTGGGGGCCAAGTGGGCCGGCCACCACGGCCTCAGCCCGTGGTACGGGCTGACCTTGCCGCTGGTCGTCAACGCCCTGATGCCGCCGTTGCGCAACTTGACGGACACGACCGCGATGGCGATGGCGTTCTGGCTCATGTACGCCGCCTTGCGGGACGTGCGGCCGTGGTGGGTCGGGCTGGCGGGGCTGGCGGCCGTGTTGGCCCGCGAGCAGAACGCGGCCATCCTGGCGCTCGTGATCGGCCATTCCCTCTGGCAGCGCCGATGGGGAACGGCGGCCGCGGGCGTCGCCGCCGCCGCCGCGTGGGCCGGGTGGGTCTGGTGGCTGACGGACCTGTACGGGCAGAAGCCGTTTTTGCCGACGGCGGGGAATTTCGGCCCGCCGTTCAGCGGGCTGCCCTTGGCGTGGGACGCCGCGCTTCAAGAGTGGGAGACGATGCCGCGGCAGCATCCCCGCCTGTTGACCCGCGGGTGGATGTTCGTGCTGGCGTTCGCGGCCGGGGCGGCCCTCGTGTGGAAACAGAAGCCGGCCCGCCGCGGCCCCGTCCTGGTGGCGGTGACGGCCGCGTTCGTCGCCGTCCTGCGCCTTTCATCGCTGCCGGCGGCCGTGTTCAGTTTCGTCGCGGTCATCTACCACGTCGGGCTGATGGCGGCGTGGGCGGCGTTCGCCGTGCGGTTTCGGCGGGCCGAAATGCTCGCGCTGGGCATGGCGACCGGCGGCCTGTTGCTGCACGTCTTGGGCGGCCCGCTGATTTTCGTGGAGTACTGGTCCTACGGCCGGGCGTTCTTCTGGCTGGCGATGGGCCTGTGGATCTTGGCCGTGCAAGCCCGGTGGGAGACGGCCCTGCGCTGGGCCGCGGCGGCCGTGTACTTCCCGGTGTGCCGGGCGCTGCACTCGTGACGGCCGGGCGGGTGGGCGACGGCATGGCCCCCGCTATAGTAGTCGAGGTTGCGCGTCCGCAACTGGTGACGCGCGTGTTGTTTCGGTTCCCAAAGGATTCGCCATGACGGCCGTTGACCGGACGGATTTGCCCGCCCCCCTGACGGGCCTCGACTCGATTTCGCTCACGCCCAACCAGCGCTTCGCCGTCGGCAAGGCGCTGTTCGGGGAGGCGGCCTGCAAGCGGATGGGGATCTTCCACATCCCGGACGGGTTCAAGCTCAGCGTCGTCATCCCCGTCTACAACGAGGAGCGGTGGGTCCGCGAGATCGTCCGCCGGGTCCGCGAAGTCGAGATTCCCAAGGAAGTCATCCTCGTCAACGACTGCTCGACGGACGGCACGCGGCGCATTTTGGACGAAGAGATCAGCAAGCTGCCGGACTGCCGGGTGATCCACCACGAGAAGAACCAGGGCAAGGGCGCCGGCTTGCGCACCGGGTTCAAGCACGCGACCGGCGACATCGTGATTGTGCAGGACGCGGACTTGGAGTACAACCCGGCCGAGTACCCGCAGCTCATCCAGCCGATCATGGAGGGGAAGGCCGACGTGGTGTACGGCTCCCGCTTCATCGGCGAGAACCACCGGGTGCTGTACTTCTGGCACTCCATCGGCAACCACGTCCTGACGCTGCTCTCGAACTTCCTCACCGACCTGAACCTGACGGACATGGAGACGTGTTACAAGGTGTTCCGGCGGGAAGTGATCCAGTCCATCAACATCAAGTCGGACCGCTTCGGCTTCGAGCCGGAAGTGACCGCTAAGATCGCTAAGCGGAAGAATTCGTGGCGCATCTTCGAGGTGCCGATCAGCTATTCCGGCCGGACCTACGAGGAAGGCAAGAAGATCGGTCTCAAGGACGGCTTTAACGCCCTGTACTGCATCTTCCGGTATTGGCTGAAGGATTGACGGTGTTATGTCCGTCATCAAGGCCGCAAAATCTTGAATCGGACTTGGTGGAATCTCACGAATCGGACTGGCGGGCGACGGGTGGCGGAATATCTCGTTGTAGTGAGGCGTTCACTCCAGCGATCACAGACGCACTGATTCTTGGCGAGCGTCGAGGCGTCAGCCCGACGTGTCTTGTTTCTCAGACACGTCGGGCTGACGCCTTAACGCTCGTCAAGCGTGCAAGTTGGCAAAGCCGTTGGCATCGTGCCCGGCGGCAGAGATCATCGCAAAATGATCCGGAGATTGGCCATGCGGTGTCCGCGGGCAGAGCCGCGATAAATCTCGAACGCCCCAAGGACGCCGACATAATCGGAATTGATCTGTTCTTCACTCCCTTTGGGAAGCAGCATCGCCGGCGTCAGTTCGCGGCGGGGCAAGCAGCCTTTAAGGGCCTCGCAGACCATCTCCGCATGGCGACGCAACGCCTGTCCGCGATCCTGTCGCCGGCGCACCACCGCGTCCAAATCTTGATTCCAGAATAGAGCGAACTCGCCGAACGTAGCGAGCCCGCGCGAGACCAATCCACGAATGAGCGGAAAATCGACCAAGGCGCTGCGATTGCCGACTTCGCCGTATTCATCCAAGTTGAGGATGCCGACGCGGGCCAACTCCGGGGCTTCCAACCGCTCATAAAGATTGCCGGCGACCCACTTCACGTCGGGCCGTTGCCGCCGGAATCCTTCAATCCGGGCCGGGTCCAAGTCGATGCCGACGAAACCGCCCTGGGCCAACGCGCCTTCCCGTTCGAGCAGATCGAGCGTCAGCAATCCGGTCTCGCCCATCAGTTCGCACCAGTCGCAGCGCAGACGGGCGCGGTTGCCATCCTCCCAGAGCAGAAAGGCGGCCTCGCGAAGCACACGGAGATTGCCTTCGCGGCAGACCATTTTTGATGGATTGGAAAAAGTGTCGTTTTGGCGGTTAGTGAGGGGAGTCAAGATTGAGAATTTCCGTGATGCTCAGTAATGAAGCGGGCTAAGGAAGAACCTGCTGGCAGACCGCGCATGCCTAATCGAAGTGCATGATTAATACCCTTCCAAGTTTCGCCGGGAGCATTGAAAACTTCCCCTGATTCTTGGCAGGGCCATTTTCCTGTTTTTTCTTGATGATAGACAATCCAATCGCATATCTGATCTTTCGTTAAGGCTGGTAAGTCATGAATATTTCGCACACCACGCACTCTAGCAAGCAATTTGGCGAGTGATGATCCCCCCGGTAATCCTCTGGTGCCCCGCGATAGGGCAATATGCACGGCCGTCCAAGTTTCACCATGAGCATTTGTTATCGGACCTGAACTGGCATGGGGCCAATTGCCTGTCAGTTCCTTATGGGTGTCGCACCATGCGAGAATCTGTGCTTCCGTCAGTTTGGGGGTGGCTTTCTTGTTCCGTGCGCCCAGTCTGCTGGCGAATAGTTTTGCCAACGACGACTCTCCTGAAGAACCACGAGCCTCGTTTCTGAGAGCCGCATCAATATTGCCCCACGTTTCCTCCGGCGCCTCATCCACACGTCCCGAAAGTCGGTTAGGGAGTTTGCCCATGCGGTTACGGTGGGCGACAGCCCAAAGGAGGATTTGGTCTTCTACCAACTCAGGAAGTGCTTTGAGGTTGCGAACGCCTCTTTTTTCATCGAGCAACTGGGCCAATGACGAACCGCCCGGAAGGCCCCGGTGGCCCTGCGCAAGTGCATTTCCAATCATGGTCCACGTTTCACCAAGAGTATCTTGGATTAAACCGCTTCCACGCTTTGGCCACTGTCCAACTTGCGCAAAATGGGCATCTGCCCATGCCAAAATCTGATCTTCCGTTAATTCAGGAAGAACTCCAAGGTTGCGAACGCCTCTTTTTTCATCGAGCAACTGGGCCAATGACGAACCGCCCGGAAGGCCCCGGTGGCCCTGCGCAAGTGCAACACTGATACCGGACCATGTTTCCCCAGGTGCATCCACCACCGGACCAGAGTTTTGCTTCGGCCAGTGACTGGTTCGTTGATGGAAAGAATCTGCCCAATTGGGAATCGCGTCTATACGCAACGGCGGTAACGCACGTATGTTTCGTACATTACGGTGTTCACTGAGGATTTGAGCGAGAGACGTGCCACCCGGAAGACCTCGGAGCCCTTGCGATAGCGCGGCATTGATGTTTGCCCATTTCTCACATGACTCACCTTCAATGCCCCCGGATTCTTGTTTTGGCCAAGAACCTGTCCGTGTCTTGTATTCGTCAGCCCAAAAAAGGATTTGCTCGATGCTCAGGGGTGGCTGGTTCTTCAGGTTTCGCCGACCCCTGTACTCTGTGAGCAATTTGGCAACGGAGGAACCACCGAGAAGGCCTCGTAAACCGTTTGTCAAGGCTGCATCGATTGCGTTCCAGTTTTCATCAAGTGCTACACGTACGGGGCCGGAAACGACCGAGGGCCATTTTCCTGTGTGATTGCGGTGTTCGTCAGCCCATCCGAGAATCACCGCTTCCGTCAGTATGGGAAGAATTAGATGGTGTCTGACTCCGCGTTTTTCGGCCAACAATTGGGCAAGTGATGAATTGCCAAGAAGGCCGCGCAAACCCAATCGAAGGGCCATACTTACGTTCGTCCATTTTTCACCGGGCACATGGCTGATTTCACCAGAAGTTTCGACAGGCCATTGGCTAGTTAATTCGCGGTGTTTATCTGCCCACTCTAGAATCTGCTCTTCAGTCAACGGCCTCGGAACCGCATCCCGCAACCGTTTGGCGAACTCCTTCATCTGCCCGCCCGTGAGACCATGTACTTGGCGACGAACGCTTTCCAGCACCGCCGAGTCCTTGAGTGTCACCTCTCGGAATTCTTCGAGAACGACGGCGAACGCCTCTTCCATCGCTTCCTTCACCTGCGGGTTGATGCGCAGCGTTCGCGCGATTTCCCGATGGATCGTCTTGCGGGCTTGGTCCCCCGAAGTGCCGGGGGTAGACGCGAGGACTTCGGCGGCAACCCGAGGGATCGCGGCTTCCGGCAGATCGGGCCGAGTCATCGCTGCCAACTGCGCCACTTCGCCAACGGTCGGTTCTCCGCCTTCACTGGTAATCTGCTCGCGTACATTGGCCATCAACAACTCGATCTCGGCGCGAACTTCCAGATCGAGCGGTACATCCGCTTCGTTCTCGGCATCGGCTGCGGCGGGGTTCTCGGCGCGGGAACCAAGGGCGGCTTCAATCCCACGGCGAACCTCGCGCAGCACGATCCATTCCTGTCCCACTTCATGATCCGCAAGGAAGCAGCAGGTCAGGAGAGCATGGCGGCTGTGGTCGAGGGACAGATCGGCCAAGGCCGCGCCGCCGCCGCAGGGAACGAAGAAGACGAGCTTGGCCCGATCTCGCTGTTCGGCGGGGTAGTCTTCGCCCTTGAGACGCATCGCCCGGCCCAAGAACTGGACCACAGTATTCAGCGAGCCGGGCATCCCCACGCAGTAGACCGCACTGCATACCGGCCAGTCGGTTCCTTCCAGAACCCGCTGAATGCCAACCATGACATCGAATTCGGAACTTGCATGGGTCCGGTTCTTCTCGGCATCCAAGGCGGTCAGAAACCGTTGCTTGTCTGCCGCGCCGGTCCCGGTGGCATCAAGCACCCGGGCGCCGTGTGAAGACAAATCTTGCATTAGCCGGCTGACCAATTCACCGCTCTTCCCTCCTTGCATCGGCGGAACACGGACGATGGCCTTCGGCTTGCCGTCCTCAAGCCACCTTCTGCAAATCGCGGCAATCAACCCCTCGAAATAGGAACTTGGCGGTGCCTCTTCGCCAGTGAACTGGCCGGCCGTGATCGCGTCGCCCGGTTGGCCGAGGGCGACAATTTCACTGTCGAGATGCCGGGGGGCGAACCCTTCCGCCATGTGTTCCGCCAATGATCGGCGAAATGTGCGCATGCCTTCAAGTTTGACTGGCCGACCGTCGCCGCGATAGGGCGTGGCCGTGAAGAAGAACAATTGCCCGCCGCGCTCACGCCAGAGCGTGACGAGTTGCGACAAGCCATCGGCCGAGGCGTGGTGGGCCTCGTCGATGAAGAGGGCTTTGCCAGCGAGATTGTCGGGGAGCGCATCAGGAGTGAGTTGATTGAGGGCCGCGTGAGTGCAGGCGAAGGCATGATCGAGCGGTCCGGGTTGGCGCAGATATTGGACGATCCGCTTTACCGACCCGAGCCTGCTTTCTCGCGCGCCGTTGATGAGAGATTTGGGCGCCTGAATGGAAGAAACCGCCGCCCCCTTGCATTCGGGGAACTTGATTTCCAGATAATCCCGTTTGACGAAGCCCTGCTCGATCTGCTGTTGTGGCGCCGCGATCACCGCGTGGGTGTAGCGTTGTCCCAAGTGCATGGCCACCAAGGTGACAATTTGCACGGTCTTGCCCGACCCCGTGGGCTGCTCAACGAGAATGTCCCCGGTCGCCCGGCAGACATCCGTAACCAAGCGAACTTGGTACGGCCGCAGTTCTTTGGCAGCAGTGTTCATCGCGATCAATCCGGAAGCGGCTGATTCTTGATGTATACAAGTGTACAAGTCGAAGGGGAAGCTGGACTGGTCGTGAATGCTCACTGGTCGAAAACGTGGATGTCTTGTACGAGCTGCCAATGCGGCCGACTGAAAGCATCGGCCGCAAAGCTTCACCAGAAACCAGAGACGAAACGCCGATCACGACTTACTTCTTCTCGATCAACTCTTCCAGCAACTTGTCCAGCCCGCCGATTTCCTTCTTGCCTTCCATCGTCTTCACCTTCTTCCCGTCGCGGCCGTAGACGTGGACGATGGGGGGGGACAGCGTGGCAAACTTGTCTTCCGCGTCGTCCTTGTTCTTCTGCGTGTCATCGAGGAGGAAGTTCGGGAAGGCGGCCTTCTTCTCCTTGAGGAAGCCCAAAGCGTTGTTCAGGTCGGCCGGGTCGTCAACGGAAAGACTCATGAAGACGACGCCTTTTTCCTTGAGCTTGTGGTGCAGTTCGACCATGTGCGGGAACTTCTCCTTGCACGGGGCGCAGAAGGTCGCCCAGATGTCCACCACGACGATCTTGCCCTTCTCGGCGGCGATGGCCTTGTGCATCTCCTCCAAGTTCACCTTGGCGATCTTGACCGCGTCGGCGGCCCCGGCGGGGGCGGCGAACGCGGCCAACAGCCCCAAACTCCACATGGCGGTCCGCATGAGCGGTCTCCTTCGCGGGTGACGGTTCCTGACCCATCTTCCGGGCGGCGGCCGGCCGGGTCAAGGGACGGGGTGGGCCGGCGGGGCCAAAGCTGCTAAAATGGCCCGGAGTACCCCGAAGCCTTACGACCCCCGCCGCGAGACACATGCCCGCGCCAAGCCACATCCGCAACTTCTCGATCATCGCCCACATCGATCACGGGAAGAGTACCCTCGCCGACCAGTTCCTCTTACAAACCGGGACGATCGAACGGCGGGATTACCGCGCCCAACTCCTCGACGGCATGGACTTGGAGCGGGAGCGCGGCATCACCATCCAGATGCACCCGGTCACGATCTACCACGAGAAAGACGGCCAGCGGTACGAGATGAACCTGATCGACACCCCCGGTCACGTCGATTTCGGGTACGAGGTGTCCCGCAGTCTCGCCGCCTGCGAGGGGGCGATCCTGTTGGTGGACGCCTTCCAGGGCGTCCAGGCCCAGACCGTGGCCAACGCCTACTTGGCCATCGAGAATGACCTGACCATCGTCCCGGTGTTGAACAAGATCGACATGCCGACGGCCCGGCCTGAGGCGGTGATCGCCGAGATGGACCAAGCCATCGGCTTGGAAGGGGAAGTGCTGCGGGCCAGCGCCAAGTCCGGCGTCGGCGTGTTGGAAATCCTGGACGCCATCATCGAGCGCGTGCCGGCCCCGAAGGGCAACCCGGACGCCACGTTAAAGGCGCTGATTTACAATTCGCACTTCGACTCCTACAAGGGCGTGGTGATCTACATCCGCGTCCTGGAAGGGTCGATCAAGAACGGGCAGAAGATCAAGTTGATGCGGGGGAACACGGACCACGCCGTCATGGAGATCGGCCAGTTCCGGCCGACGATGGTGTCGTGCGACACGCTCACGACGGGGCAGGTGGGCTTCTTCACCGCCAACATCAAAACCATCACGGACGTTCACATCGGCGACACGGTGACGGACGCCGTCACGCCGACGGAAATCCCCTGTCCCGGCTACAAGGAGCCGCTGCCGATGGTCTACTCGGGCCTGTACCCGATTGACAACGGCGAGTTCGAAGACCTCCGGGAAGCCCTCACCAAACTGCGGCTGAACGATTCGAGCTTCACCTTCCTCCCCGAAGTGTCCGACGGCCTGGGCTTCGGCTTCCGCTGCGGCTTCCTCGGGATGCTGCACCGCGAGATCATCGGCCAACGGCTGGAACGGGACTGCGAACTGGACTTGGTCCACACCGCCCCGAACGTGACGTACCAGATTCTGCGCCGCAACGGCGACACGGACATGATCCACAGCCCGCAGGACGTGGGGGACGCCGGGACCATCGACGAGTTCCGCGAGCCGATTGTGCGCATCAACTTCCTGCTGCCGTCCAAAAACATCGGCGACATCATGCAGATGTGCGCCGAGCGCCGGGGGGAGTACATCAAGACGGAGTACCTCAGCCCCGAGCGGGCGATGCTGACCTACGAGATGCCCCTCGCGGAAGTGATTTACGACCTGTACGACAAGCTCAAGTCCGTCACCCACGGGTACGGCACGATGGACTACGAAGTCCGCGAGTACCGGCCGGCGGACTTGGTGCGGTTGGACGTGCTGGTCCACCAGAAGCGCGTGGACGCCCTCTCCGTGATCGTCCACCGCGCGACGGCCGAGCGCCGCGGCCGCAAGCTGATCCTGAAGCTGCGCAAGGAAATCGACCGTCACCTGTTCGACATCGCCCTGCAAGCGGCCATCGGCGGCCGGGTGATCGCCCGCGAGACGATCACCGGGATGAAGAAAGACGTGACGGCCAAGTGCTACGGCGGCGACATCACCCGCAAGCGCAAGCTCTGGGCCAAACAGGCCGAGGGCAAGAAGCGCATGAAGCAAGTCGGCCAGGTGGAAATCCCGCAGGAGGCGTTCCTGGCGGTGCTGGAGTCGGACGACTGAATGTTTCCGGCCTGAAGGGCCGCTTAACATAGCCCAGCCCGCGAGGGCTGGGAACAGAGTGAAGGCGAAGATTTCTGAACCGGGAATGGTTAATCGGTCCTTCAGACCGAAATCATTACCGGGGTCGAATCCCAGCCCTCGCGGGCTGGGCTATGTTAAGCGGCCCTTCAGGCCGGAAAACCGCGCGTCGCAATGGTGGTTGAATTCGGCCCTCATCAAAGGATTGACCGCCGGTGGACCTGCCGACCCCGACTCCCGCCCCGCCGCCGGCCGTGCCCGCGATGTCGACGATCACGGTCCACGGGGCCGGCGTCCTCGCGGCCGAACCCGTGATTCAAACGACGCCGCCGCCGGTGCGGTGGCTGCCCCCCTCGCAACGCCGGCGCATCATCGAGGGAGCCGTCCTTTTCCTTTGTGCCATTCTGTTCCTGCGCACGATCGCGGTCGAGCCGTTCGGCGTCCCTACCGGGAGCATGGCCCCGACCCTCTTCGGCAACCACAAGACGGTGCAGTGCCCGCGGTGCCATTACATGGTCACGGTCGGCGAGCCGTCGGCCAGAGCGGAGGGCGTCTACCCGACGACCTCCTGCCCGAACTGCAACCAGCCGGACCTGACGCTGACCGCCGCCCGCGAAGTGTCGGGGGACCGCCTCTTGGTGGACAAGACCGTCTACCGCTTTCGCTCGCCGCGCCGGTGGGAAGTGGCCGTGTTCATCTGCCCGTCCGACAAGTCGAAGCCGTATGTGAAGCGCGTGATCGGCCTGCCGGGCGAGGAAATCACCCTCCGCGAGGGGGACGTGTGGGTGAACAACCGACTCGTCCGCAAGACGTTGGCCGAAGCTCGGGGCTGCCGGGTGCCCGTGTACGACGGCGATAGTTTCCCGCCATCCGGGTGGGAACGCCGCTGGCTTCCAGTCGGCCAACTCCCCCGCTTGTTGCCCGTGGCGGAGCCGACGCCGGAGTGGTTCGTCTACCGGGCGGACGAGTTGGCCGTCGCCGCCGAGCAATCGCCCACCCCCCTGATGGCCGCTTATTGGCATGTGGACGCGGACTCTGGGCAGGCCGAAGTGATCCGCGACGGGTTCGAGTACAACGGGCATTCAGCCGCGACGCAGACGCACCCGGTCCACGACTTTTTCTTCACCGCCGAAATCGAGCCGGCCGCCGGCGCCGGCATGGTCGTCGTCTCCCTCTTCGACGGGGCCGACGAGGTGACGGCCCACATCGCCGTCGGCGGCGAGTTCGGCGAGAGCAAGTTGATGGTCCCCGAAAAGGGCATGGTCCGCACCGCCAACCGGCCGCCGCTCAAGCTCGGCAAAAAGGTGAAGCTGGAAATGGCCTTCGTGGACCGCCGCGTCAGCGTGGCGGCGGACGGGGCCGAATACTTCACGTACGACCTGCCGGCCGGGGCGAAGCGCGTGGACGTGTCCTCCCCCGTGAAGGTCGGCGCCCAAGGCGTGAACGCCACGTTCCGACACCTCAAACTGGACCGCGACATTTATTACCGCCCGACCGGGACGCACGGCACGGCCCGCCCCCTCACCCTCGGCGGTGACGAGTATTTCATGCTCGGGGACAACTCGGCGAACTCGGACGATTCCAGATCGTGGCAAATCCCGGCCGTCCCCGAGCGAAACTTCCTTGGGAAGCCGTTCCTGCTGCACCAGCCCAGCCGCCCGGCCGTGTGGTCCGTCGGCGGCCGGGCGGTGGAAATGCAGACCATCGACTGGGGGCGGGTAAAGTGGCTGCGGTGAGGAAATCAACCTCACCCCCCGGCCCCTTACAAGGGTAGGTCAGGCGAGAGCGAAGAATTCAGGCGGAAGTCGCAATAGTGCGACCATGCCGCGTTTTCTCGATGTCGGCGAACAAACGCG
>JAYTTY010000394.1:0-20734 GCA_043744795.1 Zavarzinella sp.
GCGTCCCATCGCATTCTCCTGGCTGTCTGGGCGGACTGGAGGAGAAATACACAATTCAGACCGTCAGGGGAACCCCGTTTCGGTCGGGCACATCTAGCCGCCAACCCGGATGCCTTCCCCCACGCATTGGCCGTGGCAGACGACCTGCGGGAGTTTGAGGGCGTCTTGACTGACCTCGCTGACGCGGGTGTTCGGTGGTATTTGGCCATAGACTACTGAGGCACGCTGAACCAACTGTTGCAAGTGACCGAAAACCTCAGCCCTCGAAAATAGTGGTGTCAGCCGACCACGCCCCGACACTTATACCTTGGCGTCGGCCGAGAAGGTTGCGCCCGATGAAAAAGTTGCCATCGCTTCGCATTGTTCAAGGCGGCATCGAGAATGGTGACAAGGCGCATATTGAAGAATTGGCCGCAACGGGCGGGTCGGTTAGTTCATGGATCGCGCCGCGAGATTCGCAGCCCGGAGATGACGTGGTGATCTATGTCGCCGGCTACGGCTTTTACGCCACGGCGCGGATCATCTCACCCCCGGCGCCCAGAGATGACTGGCCGAACCGTTACGGTGCGGCACTGGACGCCGTCAAACTGATCGACCCAGCCATTTCGCTTGCCGCCATCCGGCGCCATGTCCCGGGTTTGACTTGGTCACGCTATCCACGCAGCATCACGACGCCCGACGCGGATGTCGCGGCCGAGGTACGTCAATTAATTGCGAAGCGCCGAAAGCATCGGCTCCCCGATCTCGACGAAGACGCGCTGGCAGAAGCTAACATTGACGAGTTGCGCAAAGTTGCCGAGTTGAGTTCACGGTCATCCGTGCCCGGACTCTCCGCAAAAACCGTCACGCGAGCGAGATCCGTGGCAATTAAACTCTACGTGCTGCGGCGAGCCGCCGGGCAATGCGAATCCTGTCGATTTGAGGCCCCGTTCGACAAACCAAATGGTGATCCGTACTTGGAACCACATCATACGACTCGACTTGCCGACGACGGCCCAGACCATCCTGCTCACGTCATCGCCTTGTGTCCGAACTGCCATCGCCGCGCCCATCATGCAGATGACGCGATTGCGTTTAATACTAAATTAAAGCGATTGGTGCATGCACTGGAGTCGAAGCAAAATCGCGGCCGGTAATTCGTCACGTCGCGCGCGGATTTTCGATGATCGATCACCGCATCAAACAACAAGGGCCGGGCCATCTCCCGATGGCCCGGCCCCGCGTCTGTCACTACTTCACTGACCACACTTCAAAAAATCAGTCTTCGTACACGCGGGTCGATTCCTGCTTCGTGACCGGCTCGGTCAGGCCGCCGGAGGTCAGCGTCGCCTTGAAGCGGGCGTCGCCCTTGGCGACGGCGGTGACGACCACCTTGAAGGAGGCGTCGGCCCGCGGGGCCAACTTCGGCAGCGTTTGGAAGACGACCTCGTTGCCGATCACCTCGTACTTCACCGGCCCCTGCGCGCCCTTGAACTTCATTTGCGGCGGGATGGTGCAGACGAGCTTCACGTCGTTCTCGAACTTCGAGCCGGTGTTGGTGATGCGGATCTCGTAGGCCGTGTCCGCCTTCACTTCGACCGGGTCGTCCGTGTCCAGGACTTCCATCAGCATGGCGGACAGGCCCTCGATCTTCGTGGCCAAGTCCTTTTCGGTCTTGATGCCGCGGGCGGCGGTGGCCGACGCCTTGTGGCTGAAGTCGCCGGCGCCGACGGCCATCAGGTCGGCCTTCAGCTCCTTGCTCTGGCCGGCCGGGATTTCGCCGACGAACCACTTCACGGTCCGGGTGGCGGAGTCGTGCTGGCCGCCGGCGTCCGCGGAGACGAACTTGAAGCCGGCCGGGATCACTTCCGTCACCACGACGTTGGCCGCCGGGGCGTCCCCGGGGTTCGTCACCTTGAAGGCGTAGGTCGCCTTGCGGTCCAGGTAGCGCAGCTTCGGCCCGGTCACTTCCAGGTCGAGGCGCGGCTGGATGATGCTCATAGTGGCGGAGTCGATGGCCTTCAGGCCGCCGTCGCCCTCCACGTAGGCTTCGCACTTTTGGGCGCCGGACGTCTTGGCCACGCACGGGATCGTCACCGTGCGGGTTTCGCCGGCCCCGAGGACGCCGATGTCGAAGGCGGCCTTGTTCCCGCGGGCGCTCTCCAACCCCTCGCCGAGGGAGACGGCCACCTTCACGGAATCGGCCTGGTAGTCGCCGGGGTTGCTGACGGTCAGGATCACGTTGGCCGGGTCGCCGACCATCACCTTGTCCGGGGCCTGCGCCTTAATCAGCAGCTTCGGCTCGCGGATCTGAATCTTCATCGCGGCCGAGCCGGTGAACGTCACCCAGGCTTGGCAGTTAACTTCCCCGCGGCCGGGGGAGGCGAACTTGATCTTCAGCGGCTTTTCCTGGCGGGACAGCAGCGTGCCCAGGTCCCACAGCAGCACGCCCTCGGCGCCGTCGGCCTTCGGGTCCGTGGCGCCCACCTTCACGGTGTTCGGGACGCGCACCTGCACGACGACCTTCTGCACCGGGATGGCGCAGGTGTTGCGAACCACCAGCGTGTACTCGGCCGGCGTGCCGACCTTGAGGGCCGACGGCCCCATCCATTCGAGGCACACGGACGGCTCTTGCTTGGCCATCGACGGCTGGCTCGGCGCGGACTTCTCGTCGTCCTTGACGGCCACCGTCGGGACGACACTCTTCACGTCTTCGGCCGGCGTCTTCACGGCCGGCAACAGTTTCACTGGCGGCACGGCCACGGCCGGCGTCTTCGCGGCCTTCACGTCCGGCAACTGAATGTCGGTGAGGTCCTTGACGGGTTCCAGCACCTTGACCGGCGCCTCGGCGGGCGCCTTCGGCGCCGTCACGTCCGGCAGTGTGTCGGCCACTTTGACCGGCAACAGCGGGTCGGCGAACGGGTCGTCCGGCCGCGGCTTCGGCGCCGGCGGAACCTTGACGGCCGGCAGGCTGACGGGCGGCTTGACGTCCGGCAGGTCCGGCACGTCGGCGAAGCGGTCGCCGTTCGGCGCGACGACGGGCGCGGGCTGGGCGGTGCCCAGCGTGGCCCAGCCGGCGAAGCCGCCGCCGGCCGCGATCAGCCCCGCGATCAAATACAGTTTGCGCATCCTGCGTTACCCCCCTGGAAATCGGGAACCGCCGCGCGCCGATCCCCCGATCAGCCCCGCCGGTGGGGCGCCCGATGCGGGGCGCTCCCTTCCCTCGGAAAAAGCATGTGCCGGGGCGCGTCTACCCGACGCGCGGGGGAGCCGTCAAGAGACGTTGGGGGCGTTTTCGGGGTTTTGGCCGGCAATGTTCGCGCGGGCAACACCCGAGTCCGCCCGGCCCGCCCCGTCGGCGTGCCGGCCGGCGCATTGGTGGTTCGCGGGAACTCCCTCTTGAACCGCCAAGGCGCCAAGACGCCAAGAAGACCAAGAAATGCGTTTTCTTCCGTCGTCTTCTTGGCGGCTTGGCGCCTTGGCGGTTCAACTTCTTCTCTTCTGTCTTCTCCCCTCTTCCGTATAAAAACCGCCATTCGATCTCCCGCCGTTGACCTCCGAGATTCCAACACCACCATGAGCGCACCGACCTACGACAAGCTCGCCGCCCCGACGACCGGCACCCGCGTGGACATGGCGTCCGGCATGTTCCCGGACCACCCCATCGTCTGCCTCCTCCGCGGCGACGGCATCGGCCAGGACGTGAATGGCGTCCCCGGCATCACCACCAGCGCCGTCAAGGTGTTGGACGCGGCCGTTCAGAAGGCCTACGGCGGCAAGCGCAAGGTCAGTTGGTTTGATGTCCACGCCGGGGACGTGGCCCGCAACCTGTACCGCCCCGAAGTGAAGGACGAGCAGGTCGCCGGCCTCAGCGAAGACGACCAGCGAAAGCTCTACCTGCCGGACGACACGCTCAAGGCGTTCGAGTATTACGGCCTCGGCCTCAAGGGGCCGCTGACCACGCCCATCGGCGGCGGGTTCCGGTCCATCAACGTGTTCCTGCGCTTCCGGTTCGATCTGTATTCGTGCGTCCGGCCGGTGAAATATTACAAGGGCGTGGACGCCCCGAACCGCAACGCCAGCAAGGTGGACATGTGCATCTTCCGCGAGAACACGGAAGACGTGTACTGCGGCATCGAGTTCAAGAGCGGCAGCGACCGGGCCAAAAAGGTCATCGCCTTCCTGCGCGAGATGGGCTACGGGCCGGACGTGCTGCTCGACTCGGCCGGCGTCGGCATCAAGCCGATCTCCCCGGAGCGCACGAAGCGGCTGGTGCGGATGGCGCTCCAGTACGCCGTGGACAAGAAGTGCCCCAGCGTGACCCTGTGCCACAAGGGGAACATCATGAAGTTCACCGAAGGCGCGTTCAAGGACTGGGGCTACGAGGTCGCCAAGGCCGAGTTCCGCGAGCACATCGT
The DNA here is from genome assembly GCA_043744795.1 of Zavarzinella sp. Classification (GTDB taxonomy): domain Bacteria; phylum Planctomycetota; class Planctomycetia; order Gemmatales; family Gemmataceae; genus Zavarzinella. The sequence continues at coordinate 4,398 of JAYTTY010000394.1, forward strand.
GACGGAAGACGAGGTCTACAAGGACTTCGGCGGCAAGGCCCCGGCCGGCAAGATCGTGGTGAAGGACCGCATCGCCGACAGCATGTTCCAACAGATTCAACTGCGGCCGGAGGAGTACTCCGTGGTCGCGACCCCGAACCTGAACGGGGATTATCTGTCCGACGCCGTCGCCGCCCTCACCGGCGGCATCGGCCTGGCGGCCGGCGCCAACATCGGGGACAAGGCCGCCATGTTCGAGGCGACGCACGGCACCGCCCCGAAGTACACCGGCAAGGACATGGCCAACCCGGGGGCGGTGCTGCTCTCCGGCGTGCTGCTGTTGGAATACCTGCAGTGGTTCGAGGCCGCGACCGCCGTCAACAAGGCCGTGGAAAAGACGTTCGCCGAGAGCGAGGAACTCGCCAAGAGCGGCCCCGGCAAGAAGCTGCACGTGACCTACGACATCGCCCGCCAGTTCCCCGGCTACTCAGACAAGGACGGCGCCACCTCCAGCGCCTTCGCCGACCGGGTGATTAGCCACCTGTAACCGGGGACGATCTTTGCTTTCGTTGGAGTCCCGGCTTCAGCCGGTCTTTGGGGCCATCGCCATCAAATGGCGATCCGCCGTGTCTGGAGGCCATCCGCCCAAGACCGGCTGAAGCCGGGACTCCAACGAAGACAGCACCACTGTTAGGCACCCCCAGCCAGAACGCCAAATATGGACGTCACCGCCATCTTGTTTGTTCCGCTGATGGCCGGGACGGGGGTCTTCGGGCTGGCGCTGCTCAGTTACATTTCGCACATCTTCCTGACCATCGTCGAGGAGACCGGCAACGGGGTCGATCAGCAACTCGCCTTCGAGTACCGGTCGTTCAAGGCGTACATCCACGACGGGTTCAACTGGAGCGAGGACGTCTACACGGACTGGTTCCTGAAGCTCATCTACCTCGCCTACATCGTCGGCATCTGGTTCGCCCCGAGCGTGATGATTGGCCGGGCCGTGTCGGACGACCCGGCGGCGCGGACGCTGGCGGCCACCGGGCTGTTCTGGCTGTCCTTCCCGTTGGGCGTGGCGTCGTCGCTGGCGTCCGACTCGCGGTGGACGCCGTTCTGGCCGCCGCTCTTGCGGCTCATGTTCCACCGGCCGCTGGGGACACTCGGGTTCTACCTGCTCACGGCCCCGCTGGTCGCGGTCATGGGGCTGATCCTTGGCCTCATGTTCGGGGGGGGCCGCTCGACCGTCGCGTTCGTGTGGGTGCTGGCCCTCTGCCCGGTGGGGACGGGGGCGTTCTTCTTGTACTGCCGGCTGCTCGGGCGCTTCGCGTTCGTGTTGAACTGCGCGCGCGGCGAGTTGTACAAAGAGCCGAAAACGGAGCCGGAACCCAAGCCCAAGAAGCGGAAGCCGAAGGCCGAGCCGGACCGGCTGACGCAGTGGGCCAGCCCGACGCAGTCGCACGACCAGCACCCGGTGAACGCCCAACCGGAAGACCTGCCGCCGATCCACACGCCGGACGAAGGGGACGTGACCGGGTACAACGTGGACTTCTCCGGCGCCCCGGCGAAGCAGGAGGAGCCGGCGCCGCGGCGGACCGTCCACCGCTTCGACGGCGAGGAGGACGACTCCCCGTTCGCCGTCAACGCCGCGGACGACCGGCCCGAGCCGACCGCCGACCGGGCCAGATTGCGGGAGAAGATCGCCCAGCCGAACGAGCGCGAAATCGCCCTGTACACCCGCCACCGCCCGGTCGAGCGGACGCTCCCCTACGGCGCGGACATGGTGACGCGGATGCTCAACACGAAGACGGTGGCCGTGGGCGTGATGATGGCGATGGGGTTGGCCGTCCTCGCGACGCTGCAGCACGCATTGGACGCGCTGCGGCCGGGGTGATTGAAAATACCGCCGTCCGGCGGTCGCGTTGGAGTCCCGCTTTTAAGCGGTCTTGGAACGGATGCCCACATGGCCAATGAGGACCGAGTCTTCGACGGTCCGACCCCGTGGGCGAACGGTCGTCACCCACAAAGGCGAACCCTCGAAGACTCGGTTCGCCGGCCTCCCGCGACGGGCAGATCACAGACCGCTTAAAAGCGGGACTCCAACGAGACCGCCTCGCGGCGGTTTTTCACCCCTCACGCCGTCAGCCGCTTGAACACCATCGTCGCGTAGGCCCCGCGCGGCAACTCGAACCGCAGCGTCACCATTTTTCGGCCGGGGTGCTTGTCGTCGGGGCCGTCCTCGCCGGTCAGGCCGAGGACGGCCACTTTCGCGGCCCGGTCCCCCTTCGAGAAGAACGGCTTGCGCAGCCCCGGGATCTTCATCGCCTCCAGCGGGATGCCCTCCTCTTCCATGACGGCGGCCACGCACTTGGCCCACGGGGCGTCGGGGTCGAGTTTCAGCCGGGAGGACGGGTACGGCAGACGCAACTCGTCCCACGCCTTGGCGGTGTCTTCGTCGAAGCGGGTCGGCAGGCGCACCGTGGCCGTCTTCAGCGGGACGGCGACGCTGGCCGGGGCGTGGTCGCGGACCCAGCGGTCGAGCATGCGGTTCCATAGGTGACTTTGCCACGCGGACAGGTGCAGCCCTTGGTCGTCCGGCCACAGGCGGCCGCAGGCGGCGGCGAAGTCCGGGCGGTGCGTCAGGCCCATTGCCATGTTCTTCGCGGGGCCGGGGGGCAGTTTCGCGGCCAAGGTCGGCCAGTCCCCCCAGTGCGTGCGGAACAGAAACTTCTCCCGCTTCGCGGCCCCGCGGTCGTGTTCCAGTTCCTCGGCCAGCGCGAGCTTGAGGGCTTCCTCGAAGCGGCCCAAGGCCATCTCGCGGGCGACGAAGCGGCCATCGGGTGAGACGCCGCCGAAGCGTTGATCGTCGAAGTAATTCGGCACGCCGACGGTGGCCAACTCGGGGACGGCCTGCCAAATCCCGGCCACGTCGGCGGCCGTCGCGTCCCGCACGGTGACGGCGAAGCGGTTGGCCCGGATGCCCTCCGGCGTCATCGGCTGGTCGATGGCCCCCAAGTGGGTGACGGCCAAGCCGTTGTCGGCGAGGTCTTTCGGCGGGCCGTTGAAGACGGTGAAGTATTGCGTGGTCTTGGCGTGCCGGTCTTTCAGGCCGCCGAAACTGATGGCGTGCGGGTGCAGCCGCCACCGCTTGCGCACGAGGGCGAGGGCGTCCGGCGTGGTCCAGTCCCGCTTGTCGAGCCGGTAGAGGGCGAACTTCCCGGCGGCGGAGCGGGCGGTTGACGGGTCAAAGGCGGGCAACTCCTCAACAACGAAGTCGTCGGGGGTCTGTTTCAGTTTCATCGGCTTAATGTATGGGTGCAACCCAATTCTCTCGGGCGCGAGTCGCAAAGACCCCCCCGGCCCCCCCCTTGCCAAGGGGGGGAGAAGACAAGACCGGCCGCCGAGAGAGTTGGCAGCCGAGCGGCGGGGCCGGTTTCCTTCCCCCCCTTGGCAAGGGGGGGCCGGGGGGGGTCTTTGCGACTCGCGCCCGAGAGAATTGGGTTGCACCCGAAGGTATCGCCGGCCTCAACCCGCGGCCGAATCCTGTGGAAGTTCCCGCCGCCGACTGCTAGATTCCCCTTCTGCCCCGAGTCCCTCCCTCCCTGACAGGAAATCGTCTCCCATGCGTCGAACATTCCTCGCGGCCCTCGCGGCCGTCGTCCTCGCCGTCTCGGCCCCGGCCGCCGACGCCCCGAAGCCGCTGAAAGTGCTGCTCGTCCTCGGCGGGTGCTGCCACGACTACAAGGGCCAGCAGGACATTTTGAAGAAGGGCATCGAGGCCCGCACCTACGCGGAAGTGACCGTCGTCTACTCGGCCGACACCAGCACGAAGGCCGCGTTCGAGATTTACAAGAGCGCCGACTGGGCCAAGGGGTACGACGCCGTCATCCACGACGAGTGCAGCTCGGACATCAAGGACGCCGAGACCGTCGGCAACATCCTCGGCGCCCACAAGGGGGGCGTCCCGGCCGTCAACCTGCACTGCGCCATGCACAGCTACCGCACCGGCAAGGGCGACTGGTTCGAGTACGTCGGCCTGGAGTCCACCGGCCACGGCCCGCAGAAGCCCATCGAGATTTCCTTCCTCGACAAGGACAGCCCGATCACCAAGGGCATGGCCGACTGGACGACCATCAACGAGGAGCTTTACAACAACGTGAAAGTGCTCAAGACCGCCAAGCCGCTGGCCCGCGGCACGCAGCGCCTCGGCAAGAAAGACGACACCCACTTCGTGGTGTGGACGAACGACTACCACGGCACGCGCGTCTTCAGCACCACCCTCGGCCACAACTCCGAGACGGTCGGCGACGCCCGCTATTTGGACTTGGTCACCAAGGGGTTGCTGTGGTCCGTGGACAAGTTGAACGCCACGTACTTGAAGCCGGTGAAGGAGATGCCGAAGAAGGAGAAGAAGGAAAAAGACGGGGCGAAGTAAATGGCCCCTGAAAGCCCATGGACGGCCGTCCATGGGCTTTACTACTTCGGCGGCGTCACCGGCACGTCAGAATTGGTCAGAATCCGCCGGACCGTCTTCAGCAAGTCGGACGGGGTGAACGGCTTTTGCAGGAACTGGGCGGCGTCGGCCTCCACGCCTTCCCGCAGCACCTCGTCGGGCATGTAGCCGGAGAGGAACAGCACCTTCAACTCCGGGCGCCAGCGGCGGATCTCCTCGGCGAGTTCCCGGCCGTTCTTGCCGGGCATCACCACGTCCGTCACCAACATGTCCAGCGGGCCGCCGTAATCCGTCAACAGGTCCAGCGCCTCCTCGGCCGACGAGGCGACCATCACCTTGTACTTGCCCGTCTCCAGAATCCGCTTCTCCAAGAGTTGCACGGACGGCTCGTCCTCGACCAACAAGATGGTGGCCCCGTGGACGTGTTCCACGGTCGGCGTCGTCTCGACGGGGGTGGACCCGAACGAGCTTTCCGGCGTGACGGCCTCGAACTCCAGTTGGAACGTGGCGCCGACGCCCGGCTCGCTGTGGACGACGATGCGGCCGCCGCTCTGCTCCATGAACCCGGCGACCATCGCCAGGCCCAGCCCGGTGCCGTGGCCGATGGGCTTGGTGGTGAAGTACGGCTCGAAGATGCGGGCCTTCACCTCGTCCGTCATGCCGTGGCCGGTGTCGGCGACCTCCAGGCGGACCCAGCCGCCGGGGATGTTGTTGGTGCGGACCGTCAGCGTGCCGCCGGCTGGCATGGCGTCGCGGGCGTTCACCACCAGGTTCAGGATCGCCTGCTCCAGGGTGCCGGGGTCCACGCGGACGTGTTCGAGCAGGTCGTCGGGCTGGAATTTCAACTGGGTGTGCTCGCCGACCAGCCGCTTCAGCACGCGGGTCAGGTTGGTGATGAGTTGGTTGAGGTTCAGCGTCTTGGGGGCGATCACCGTCTGCCGGCCGAAGGCCAGGAGCTGCCGGGTGACGGAGGCCGCCTGCAAGCCGGCGGTCTTCACCTCGTCGAGCAGTTCGCGCTGCTCGGTCCCCGGCGCGGCCATGCGGATCAGCAGGTCACAGTTGCCGTTGATGACGGTGAGCAGGTTGTTGAAGTCGTGGGCGATGCCGCCGGCGAGTTGGCCGACGGCCTGCATCTTGGCGACCTCGCGCATGCGGCCTTCGAGCCGGTTGCGCGAGGTCACGTCGCGGGCGATGGCCTCCAGCCCGACCGGGATGCCGTTCTCCAGCACGGGGCGGGCGCTGACTTCCAGCGTGATGAGGAGCTGCTTGGCCGTGCGCAGCGTGAGCGGCACGGTGACGGGCGACTCGGCGTACAGGGCGGACACGTCCGTGGCGGGGCCGCCGGCGAGGAACTCGATCAGCGGCCGGCCGACGAGGCGGTCGCGCGGCAGGCCCATCAGCGCCTCGCCGGCCCGGTTCCACCCGGTGATCAGGCCGCGCGAGTCGAGCGTGAAAATCAGGTCCGTGGCGCGCTCCACCAAGTCCCGGTAGCGGGCCTCCATCTGGAGTTCGCGGCTCAGGCGCACGCGGATTTGTCGGCCCTGCCGCCGCAGGCGGTGCCGCAAATAGGCCAACCCGGCCACGGCGAGGACCAGCAGGGCGAGGGCGGCGAAGGCGGCGCGTTGCGCCCGGTCGCCGGTCCACCACGGCGGCCGCTCGGCGACGGCCACGTCCGACAGGTCGCGCAGGATGACGACGAACCCCTGAACGCCGAGTTCCGGGTCGCCCTGCAGTTTGCACACGCCAACCACTTCGACCAGGCTGTCCGGCGGGATGTCGGGCAAGTCCGACGAGTCGACGCCGGCCGGGAAGACGGCGTGGAACAGGACGGCCCCGTCTTGCAGTTCCAGGGCCACCCGCTCGTCCCGCCCGATCAGGCCGACGAACCGGCCGCGGAGGCGCAGCAACTTGTTGGCCGGCGCCGCGCGGCCGGCCCCCGCGAGCCCGGGCCGCACGACGGTATCCATCAACTTCCGGGCCGTCACCGGCTCCGGCTCGGCCGCGGCGTACTCCGGGCCGGCCCGCACCATCGCCTCGCGCATGGCGAGGTTCAGGGCGTTCGACTCGATGTACCCGGACGCCTCCACGAAGTCGCCGCGGGCCGGCCGCGTGGCCGCGTCCCGCACTTGGACGAACAGGCCGCCCGTCGCGTCCTGGAGGAAAAAGCCGTCGGCCCCGGCGACGGCCGTCACCTGCCCGCCGACGCGGACGCGCCGGCCCGGCTCGTGCAAGGGGTCGTAGTCCAAGAGCCGGCCGGCGGCCCGCACGTTGGCGTCGAACGGGTCGGGCGGCGCCGCGTCGAGACTGGTGAGGAACGCCGCGGACGGGGCCATCACCTCGAAGCCCTGGAGTTGCGTCCCCTCGCGGTAGCTGGCGAGGTACACGCCGCGGACGCGCACCCGGCGGTCCACGAAGGCGTCCAGCTTTTCCCAGCGCGGCAGGCGGAAGTTGACCGGCCCCAGCCCGGTGGCGATGCGCAGCCGGCTGTAGCGGTCCCCGGCCGTGAGCCGGAGGACCACGCCTTCCATTTCCACCCAATGGGCGTCCAGCCGGCCGGAGGCGATGTCGGCCGGGGCGACGCGCTCGGGCGGCGGCAACACGCCGGCCCGCAGGACGGTCACGCGGGCCTGGTCGATTTGCGGGCTGAAGCCGCCGGCGCTGCTGACGCCGCGGACGACCACCACGTCCCCCGGCTTGATGGCCGGCTTGTCGGCGAGTTCGGTGACGTACACCGCCCCCGTGGCGTCCTGGAGGAAGAAGTCGTTGTAGATCGCGCCGACATGCGTGACCGTGGCCCGCAGCCGCACCGACAGGCCCAAGTCGGCCTCCGCGCGGGTCAGCCGGCGCACGTCCGCGGCCGAATGCAGGAACGGCCGCCCGCCCGGGTTGGCGGCGTCTTGGGCGTCCCGAACGCGCACGCGGGCGTACCCGAGCGTCTTGCCGGCGGCGAAGCCGACGGCGTCCACGCGGTCCCCGGCCTGCAGCGGCGGCAGGCCGTCGGGGTTGCTGACGCGCACGACCCCCGTCTCGTCCCGCACGTCCGCCTCGGCCTCCGTCGGCTCGCCGACCACCGTGCCGCGGATCAGGCGTTGCCGGTCGTCCGCCGCCGGAAGTCGGGCGACCGACTCCGCGGCGAGGGCGAACGGGTCGGGCGGGCCGGCCGCGTCCACGGTGATGTCGGCGGCCGCGTTGACCCGGAGGGCGGCCCGCGGCCCGTCGCGGATGTCGCCCAGCGGGTGGATGACGCCGCGCACGGCGACGCGCGCGCCGACCGCCGGCAGCGGGCGGGCCGGCCCGGCGTCATCGCCGCGCACGCTCACCGTCACCACGTCGGCCCCGGCGCCCAGCGTCACCGCCGGGCGGCCGTCCGTTTCCACGGACACGCGCCGGACGACGCCGCGCACCTCGACGAACAGAAACGTGTCCGCCCCCGACAGCGCTTGCGGGGCGGACCGCGCCGCGGGTTCGGGGAGTTGGCCGGTCCCGAGGCGGGTGAACTTGCCCCGGGCCACGGCCGCCCGGTCATTAAAGGTGAACGTGATCCCGGCGACTTCGACGCGCTGGCCCACGGTCGGCGCCGCCTCGTCCCGGCCGAAGCGGACGAGCGCGCCGCCGCCGCCGTCCTGGACGTAGGCGACGGCCTGCCGCGCGTCGGACAGCGTCACCACGCCTTGGAGTTTCACGGGGCGGCCGGCGCGGGCCGCGTCGAGGGGCAAGTCTCGCAGTTGCTTCGTGGTCGTGATCGGCTCGGGGTCCGCCGCCGGCGACGGCCGGCCCGCGCCCGCCCAGAGCAGGAGGGCCAGCGCCCAAAGCGCCGGGAAACGGTATGATGGCTCGCCGGGGCAAAGGGGGCCACGGCGGGCGGCGGGAGTACACATGAAACTTGTGGTCGATTCAGGTCGCCGAACGCGGATGGAACGCAGCGAATCTCTCGGCGGGCAGGATTCCCAACCATACCCTAAGCCACGTTCATCGGCCTGTAAACGCCGCCCGTGAGGGTTCATGCGAACGTGTATTGCGCTCGGGCATGAATATTTGCCGGTGCGCGAACTTCCCTGCGGTCGGACCACACGCTTGTCGGGCGTATCCCTGACACTCGCCATCTTCCGCAGCAGACGCCCGGCCATAAACTATGGGGATTCAATCGTTCCCCGCGGAAGCCGGCTCTCATGACCCCGTTCTTAGCCCTCGTCGAATCGACCGACCCCGGCGTTTACAGTCTCACCACGAAAACGGGCGGTCCGGACGGGAAACTCCCGCTCACCGACGACATGCTGCGGCACGCCCCCAGCGGCGACCTGTTCGGCTGGACGCAGAACGTGGGCATGGGCTTGCAGCCGGAATTGCTGGGACGCAAGGAATACCTGATTCTCTCCACGCACGGCGGCCTGCGCGCCGACGACGGCTCCCCGGTGGCGCTCGGCTACCACTCCGGGCACTGGGAAGTCGGGCTTTTGGTGAAGGCCGCCGCCGAGGAGTTGAAGCGGCTCGGCGGGCTGCCGTTCGCCGGGGCCGTCACCGACCCGTGCGACGGGCGGACGCAGGGGACGACCGGCATGTTCGACAGCCTGCCGTTCCGCAACGACGCGGCGACGGTTCTTCGGCGACTCATCCGCTCCCTGCCGACGCGGGCCGGCGTGCTGGGCATTGCCACCTGCGACAAGGGCCTGCCCGCCATGATGATGGCCCTCGCGGGCGAACAGCAATTCCCCACCGTGCTGGTCCCCGGCGGCGTGATGCTGGCGACGGAAGCCCACGAGGACACGGGAAAAGTGCAGTCCATCGGCGCCCGGTACGCGGCCGGGGAAATCACCCTGGACCAGGCGGCCGAAGAGGGCTGCCACTCGTGCGCCTCCCCCGGCGGCGGCTGCCAGTTCCTCGGGACGGCGGCCACGTCCCAGGTGGTGGCTGAAGCGTTGGGCATGTGTTTGCCGCACTCGGCCCTCGCCCCGAGCGGCCAGCCCGTGTGGCTGGACATGGCCCGGCGCTCGGCCCGCGCGCTGCTGCAACTGTCCAACCGCAAAATCAACAACACCAAGATTCTGACGGAGGGGGCATTCCGCAACGCCGTCACCGTCCACGCGGCGTTCGGCGGCAGCACCAACTTGCTGTTGCACACGCCGGCCGTGGCCTTCCATGCGGGCGTGCGCCGGTTCAGCGTGGACGAGTGGGCCGAGATTAACCGCAAGGTGCCGCGCATCGTGGACGCCTTGCCGAACGGCCCGGTCGGCCACCCGACGATCCAGGTCTTCCTCGCCGGCGGCGTGCCGGAAACGATGTGCATTTTGCGGGACGCCGGCCTGCTCGACCTCAATTGCCTGACCGTCAGCGGCGAGACCGTCGGCAAGAACCTGGAGTGGTGGGAGAAGAGCGACCGCCGCAAGCGCTTCCGCGACCTGTTGAGCGAGAAGGACGGCGTGGACCCGGACAACGTCGTCATGACGTTCGAGCGGGCCAAGGCGAAGGGCCTCACCGCGTCCATGACGTTCCCGCGCGGCAACTTGTGCCCGGACGGGTCGGTCATCAAGTCCACGTCCATCGACGCCGGCGTGGTGGACGCGGACGGCGTGTACCGCAAGGTCGGCCCGGCCAAGGTGTTCACGCGCGAGAAGGACGCCATCGCGGCCATCAAGGGCGCCGGGCCGAAGAAAGTCGTGCCGGGCGACGTGCTGGTGCTGTGCGCCCGCGGCCCGCTGGGGTCCGGGATGGAAGAGACGTATCAAGTGACGAGTTCCCTCAAGTACATTTCGTGGGGCAAGCAAGTCGCCGTGCTGACGGACGCCCGCTTCAGCGGCGTCTCCACCGGGGCGTGCATCGGCCACATCTCCCCCGAGGCGCTGGCCGGCGGCCCGATCGGCAAAGTCGTGGACGGCGACCTGATCCAAATCCAGATTGACCGCAACACCCTTCACGGCACCGTGGACTTGGTCGGCGACGCGACGGGCGTGAAGGGAGAAGCGTGGGGCACGGCCGAACTGGCGAAGCGCAGCCCCCGCCCGGACCTGGCCCCGGACGTGAATCTGCCCGCGGACACGAAGCTGTGGGCCGTCCTGCAAAACGCCAGCGGCGGCGTCTGGGGCGGCTGCGTCTACGACCCGGAGAAGATCGCGGAGTTGTTGATGGGGGCGGGGCGCGAGAGGATAACGCAATGAATCCCGAAACAATCCGCGACTTGATCCATGCGCGGCCGTTCGTGCCGTTTGAAGTATGCCTGGCGAACGGCGAAGCCGTCGCGGTCCGCCGGGCCGAACATGCGTGGGCGGTCAGCACGCGGGTGTACGTCCACATTCCCGCGCAACGGGGTGAGCGGTGTTGTCGGGCGGAAGACATCGTCGCGGTGAAGTCGTTGCTGTAGCCTGTCCCCGCGGCGGGCGGGATCACGATCACACCCCGTGAAGCCGCGACGCGGAGTCTTCGGAGCGGAGCGCGGCCCGAAGCCCAAGCAGACCGTCACGCACGACCAGACGACCGGCGAGCGTCGAGGCGTCAGCCCGACGTGTCTTTCCCCGAGGAAGACACGTCGGGCTGACGCCTCGACGCTCGCCGTTGACGATGAGGAAACGTTTGGTGTCGGGGAGGCCGCGCTCCGCTGCGGAAACCCTCCGCGTCGCGGCTAAACGGGCTGCGGCCGGAATCCTCACTTCCCCGCGAAGTAGCTCAAACTCTTCTCGTCCCCGGCCTCGACGCGGAATTGCCGGGTCCGCACTTCGGTCTTGTCCCCGTCCTTCCACGTCACCTTCACGTCGAACAGATACGTCTGGCCCGGCTTGAGTGTGGGCGAGTCCACGACCACGGGGCGCGCGGCGGTGTCCACGGCCACGCCGCCGACGGCCACCTCGGCCCCGCGCGGCACGGACAGGATTAGCCGGGCCTTGGTCGGAACTGGCACGGGCGGCGGCGACGCGGGCGGGGCGGCGGGGACCAGGAAGTAATTGTTGACGACGGATTGGGCGGGCGGGGCGGCCGGCTCTCCCCAGCTCGGCCACAGCGGCGGGTAGCCGGAGTAGAAGCCGAACGGGTTGACCCACAAGAACGGGGCGGGCCGCACGGCTGGGGCCTTCTGGCCCAGCGGCGAGCCGAGCAGCGGCAGCATCGGCGGCGGGATGACGCCGGCGGGGCGCGGGCCGGTGATGACTTGGGCCGTCGCCACGGCCGGCAAGAACGGGAGAATTGTCAAAATCAGGAGGCGCGTCATGGGGGCGTCCGGGAAAGTCAGTTTTCGCTGAAGTCGAACTTCGGCATCTGCACGTTGAGGGGATTGGCCAAGAACTTGCCGTGGCACGCCGGGCACAGGTCGTAGTCGAACGACTGGCCGGCCGGGGCCGGCTCGGGCAGGTCTTCGTCACTGCTCAGGAGTTCGCCGATCTCTTCCAAGTGGTCGGGGTGCAAATCCGCGTCGGTCAAGTCTTCCGACGGCGGGACCGCGTGGGTCGCCATTTTCAGCACGTACCGGCCGTCGGCGGCGGTCACATCCTTGCCGCACATGTCGCACGAATAACGAACCATAGGGCACCGTCCGCGTTGGGGGGCCGTCGCGTCGGCGTCGGAAGCCGTCGCGTCGGGAAGAACCGCACCCCTACATCCGTCGCAGTTTTCGGGGGTGAAGTCAAGTTGAATCCCCGCGAATCGCCCAACTCGGGAGAACCACTTCGGCCGGGAATGCAAGGGGAATTTCCCGGGAATGCGGGCGTCACCCGCCGCAAGCCGCCACGCGGCGGCCGTTTTGGCGGCCGCCGGCCCGCGGGGGCCGGCGCGGCCGGCACGACCGGCGCATCCGGCATGAGCCACAGAACGCGGCGGGGATTTCGGACGAACCGGCGGACGGGGCAAGCCGCCGTCATTCCGCCGGCGACGGCCCGCCGATACTTCGCTTCGTGCGGATGCCCGGCCCCCGGATGTGGGGGCCGGCGTTTTGAGTTTTACGTGTGACCCGGCGCCGTCGGGGACGGCCACGGGGGGCGGGACGGCCCCCCGACTGGGTCGCACCATTCAGACCGGCCATGACGCCGGTGAGGAGGCGATTATCATGAGGATCCGCTTGGGCGCTTACTTGGCCGTGTCGGCGTTCGCCCTCTTCGGGGCGGCGACGGCGACCGCGGGCCTCGGCGGCCTCGGGGCGGCCGGGGACTGCCCGTCGGCGTGCGGCGACCCGCAGGTGAATTTCTCGGCGTGCAACAACGCGACCAAGGCCACGTGCAAGATGGTGTACGACACGGTCATGGAGAAGCGGTTCCACGTCTGCTACCAGACGGTCTGCGAGACGGTGATGCACCCGGTCTCCAAGACCGCCTACCGCGACGAGGTCAAGACCTGCTACAAGCCCGTGCAGGAGACCCAGTACAAGACGGTGCAGGAGACGGTCTGCCGCCCCTGCTACCAGACCGTGATGAAGGACGTGCCGTTTTGCAACTTCAAGCCCGTCCAGGAGACGTGCATGAAGGCCGTCACGGAGACGGTGTGCCGGCCGGTGTGCGAGACGCACTACAAGGACTGCTCGTACACCGTGTACAAGCAAGTGTGCGAGACGCAGTACAAGGAGTGTACGTACACGACCTGCAAGCCGGTGTGCGAGACGCACTGCAAGACGGACACGTTCCAGGCGTGCAAGACGGTGTGCGAGACCCGCTACCGCGAGTGCGCCGAGACGCTGTGCAAGCCGGTGTGCGAGACGCACTACAAGACGGTGTGCCACACGACGTGCCGGCCGGTGTGCGAGACCGTGATGCGGACCGTCTGCGAGACGGGGTACCACGACTGCACGCAGACCGTCATGCAGACGCGGACCCGCAGCTACTGCGAGCCGCAGACGACCTGCAAGACCGTCAGCCGGTCGATCCCCGAGTACCACTGCGAGTCGTACACGGTCCCCGGCCGCCTGCAAATCACGCGGGTGCCGCAGTACACGACGTGCTACGACCAGTGCTCGTGCCAGAGCTACCAGAAGCAGTCCGGCTCCCGGCTGTGCCTGAGCCGCGGCCCGTGCGAGACGCGCACCCGGCAAGTCTGCACGCACCGGACGGTGTGCGAGCAGATCCCCTGCACGGTGTACGTCCGCAAGACCACCTGCGAGCAAGTGCCCGTGACGGTGTGCAAGAAGGTGCCGTACACGATCACCAAGCAGATCCCGATGACCGTCACCCGCATGGTCAAGGAGACGCACACGCAACAGGTCCCGGTCCCCGTGACGCGGTACGTGTCCGAAGTGGTGAAGAAGCAAGTGCCGTACACCGTGATGCGGACGGCCCGCGGCTGCTACTGCGACGGCGCCGCGTGCGGCCAGGCCCCCGGCCCGAACGGGGTCGTCTGCGGCTGCCCGAACGCCTCCGGCATCGGTGGCGGCTCGGACGCCGACGGCCCCGGCAAGGTGTTCGTGGAAGGCGGCGTCTGCACCCGGCAGACCCACTACACCACGACCAAGATGGTGCCGGAAACCCACGTGCGGCAGGTGCCGTACACCGTCACCCGGTGCGTGCCGGAGACGCACACCAAGAAGGTGCCGTACACCGTCACCCGCATGGTGCCGACCACGGTCGAAAAGCTGGTCCCCGTGACCACCTGCCGGCTCGTGAAGGAAGAGGGCGTCAAGCAGGTGCCGACGACGGTCTGCACGGTGAAGTCCGAAGTGGTGTGCAAGACGGTGCCGGTGTGCGTGACCAAGATGGTCCCGTACACGGTGTCGTACAAGGTGCCGTACTGCGTCACGGAAATGGTCCCGACGACCGTCTCCAAGCAAGTGCCGGTGACGAAGGAAGTGGACGTGTGCGTGCGGAAGCCGCGCTGGGTGACGGTGTACGAGCCGTGCCCGTGCCAGCAGCCGGCCGACCCGGCGTGTCACGGCCCCAACGGCCCGAACTGCCACGGCCCGGCGTCGCCCTACGGCCCCTGCGCCGCCCCGTGCGCCCCGGCGTGCAGCGCCCCGTGCAACACCTGCCCGGCCCCGGCGTGCAGCGCCCCGGCCTGCACGCCGATCACGAGCAGCGCGGCTTGCTGCCCGGCGGTGTGTGACCCGTGCGCCAAGCCGGCCCACCACGGCCTGTTCGGCGGCTTCTTCAAGAAGCTGTTCTCGTGCCGCCTGGGCTGCGAAGTCCACTCCTGCACCGGCTGCGACGCCCCCAAGGCGTCCTGCGCGGTCTGCAAGTAACGGACGGGATGTGACGTGAATTGCGGGGCCGCGACTCCCTTGGGGGTCGCGGCCTTTTTTTTGGCGAGCCGACGCCTGTCAGCGTCGGCTCGCCAAAACCGTCGGTCAAATGCCCCAGCGTTAACGTCGAATCACTTGAATGGGCTACCTGTCCGCGACCCGCCACCCGTGGCCATGCCTCATCTTCCTCGTCCCGCTGCTCGCGGTGTACGAGTGCGGCGTGATTTGGCTCGGCGGGGCGGCGCCGGAGAAGCTTCGCAACGGTGCCGACAAGTGGCTGCGGGACCAGATCGCCCACGCCGGGTTTAACCCGCTGCTGCTCGTGCCCGGTGTCATTGTCGGCGTGTTCCTCGTCTGGACGGTCTGGCGGTGGAAGGGCCGGCCGGAGCGGGTTTTGGCCGTCGTCTTCGGGATGGCCTTGGAGAGCCTCCTCTTCGCCGGAGTCCTGTGGGTCATCGCCAGAAACTTCAACTCGATCCTGAGCCACAACGGCATCGCCATGAACCTCGACGTGTCCCGTGACAAGGCGGCCGAGTTGGTGACGTATGTCGGCGCCGGGATCTACGAGGAAGTGATCTTCCGGCTCATCCTCTGCGGCGGGCTGGCCCGGCTGCTGAACTTCGTTCTCGTGCCCTGGGTCGCGGCCGTGCCGATGGCCATTCTCGCGTCGTCTGTCCTGTTTTCGGCGGCCCATTACATCCACCAAGCGGAAGTGTACAACCAGTCCCTCTTCCTGTTCCGCGTCGTCGTCGGCATGTTCTTCGCCGTCATCTACTGGTGGCGCGGCTTCGGCGTGGCGGCCGGCGCGCACGCATGGTACGACATCATCGTCGAACTGCGGGCGTGAGCGGCCGTCCGCCTCACGCGAACCACAAATACACCTGCCGCGTGTCGGTTTCCACAAAGCCGGCGCGCCCGTACAACCGGCGGGCCGGGACGTTGCGCTCGTCCACGGTCAGCCGGCACGGGCCGGCCACGCGGTCGAGGACGAGGGTCAAAAAGCCGATCCCCAAGCCGTAGCCGCGGGCCTCGGGGACGAGGCCGAGGAACGCCAACTCTTCCATGCCGGCGATGGCGACGCCGACGGGCTTCCCGGCCCGCACCGCGACGCACCAGCCGTGCGACTCGGGGGCGGTGTCGCGGTAGCCGGCGATCAGGTCCGCCGCCGTGCGGCCGTGGTTCAACTCGGGGCAGTCGGCCGAGTCTTCGTGACAGCGCGTCAGCAAGCGCTCAAACGCGGGCGACTCGGCGTCGGCGTCCGCCAATTCCAACTCTCCCACGACGGCGTGAATGCCGCCGGGGTGTTCCATGTGACGGACATCCGTGATGTGGGCGAAGCCGTGCCGCAGCAGCGGGGCGGCCAAGTCGCGTTGGGCCGGCGGCAGGAAGGTTTGCAGGACCGTCGCCCGCGTCAGGTGGGCGAGGGCGGCGCGCATCAAGTCGTCTTCCACGCCCTCGCGGCCCGGCGGGTCGGTCCGCGGCGGCCACACGACGCCGGCGGCCCCGGGCAATTCCCGCAGGGCCATCACGCCGGCCAATCGGCCGGAATCGTCGCGGGCCAGCCAGAAATCGGCCGGGTCCAAGTCGCCGCGCGCCATCAGGCGGTAGGCGTGGGCCAAGTACGCGGGCCGGTCCTCCGCGGCCACGTCGTACAGCAGCGCCAAGGCGTCCGGCAAGTCGTCGCGGGTGGCAAGGCTGACGGTCATTGGAGGCCACCTTTTTGGGCGGCAGTCTTTGGCGGGTTCGGCCCCCCCCTGGCAGGGGGGGAGG
>JAYTTY010000395.1:0-5322 GCA_043744795.1 Zavarzinella sp.
GTCGTGCGCGCCGACGACACGCGGCGCGACCTTGGAATTCAGGCGGCTTCAGAGATGTGACCCGAGTTTAGCCGGACAGTTGTGTCTTGATTCACAAAACACCGATTGTTTAACCCATGCCCGACGACCTTCCCCCCCCTCCCCGCCCGCCGCGCTCCCAGACCGTCCCCGAGTTCGTGCGGGACATCAAGGACACGGCCGACCGCCTGTTGGCCGACGGCATCTCGCGCGGGGAGGCGAAGCTCCTCAGCACGGCCCTGCGAGAATTGCGGTACGCCTTCAAGGTGTTCTCGAAATACCGCGGCCAGCGCAAGGTGACGGTGTTCGGCTCGGCCCGCACCAAGCCGGACCACCCGACGTACCAGATGGCGATGGAATTCTCCAAGCAGATGGCGGCCCACCACTTCGTCACCGTCACCGGGGCCGGCGGCGGCATCATGGAGGCCGGGCACGTCGGGGCCGGCCGGGACATGAGCTTGGGCCTCAACATCCTGTTGCCGTTCGAGCAGTCGGCCAACTCGGTGATGACCGGGACCGACCGCCTGATGACGATGCGCTACTTCTTCACGCGCAAGCTGATGTTCGTGAAGGAGACGGACGCCGTCGCCCTGTTCCCCGGCGGGTTCGGCACGCACGACGAGGGCTTCGAAGCCCTCACGCTCATCCAGACCGGCAAGAGTCACCTGTTCCCCATCGTCATGGTGGACCAACCTGGCGGCACCTACTGGAAGCGGTTCAACGACTTCATCGAGCACGAGTTGCTGGGCAACAAGCTCATCTCCCCGGCCGACATGTGCCTGTACAAGGTGTGCATGAGCGTCGAGGAGGCCGTCGCCGAGGTGACGAACTTCTACCGCGTCTACCACTCGATGCGGTTCGTGAAAAAAGACCTCATCATGCGTTTCAAGAAGCCGATCGGCGACACGACGCTGGCCTACGTCAACCAGAACTATAAGGACATCGTCTGGGAAGGCGGCATCGAGCGGGCCGCCGCCGACCCGATGGAGGACAACGAGCCGGAACTGGCCGAGTACGCCCGCCTGCGCTTTAAGTTCGACCGCCACGGCCACTCGCGCCTGCGGCACATGATTGACTACATCAACGAGGCGGAAAGCGGGCCGGAGGGCCGGCTCGACGTTTAGCCGCGACGCGACGCTTTGGGAGTGGAGCGCGGACCACCTGCCATGAATCGCTTGCCAAACAGTCAGCGATTTGACACAGGAAGCCCGCGCTCCACTCCCAAAGCGTCGCGTCGCGGCTAAACGGGTTCTCGATTGATAAAATATCCCCATGACCACTCCCCTCATCGACCGCCTCCGCCCCATCGTCGGGGCCGGCAACATGCTGACGGCCGCCAGCGAACTCATGGTGTACGAGTGCGACGGCTTCACCATGGAGAAGACGCCGCCGCAGGTCGTCGTCTTCCCGACGACGACCGAGCAGATCGTCGGCATCGTCAAGCTGTGCAACGAGCTGAACGTGCCCTTCCTCGCGCGCGGGGCGGGGACCAGTCTCGCGGGCGGGTGCGTCCCCGTCGGCGGCGGGGTGATGATCGGGCTGTCGCGGATGAAGAAGATTCTCGAAGTGAACTACGAGAACCGGTACGCCGTCGTGGAGCCGGGGGTCGTCAACAAGTGGCTGACGGAGGCGTGCCGGGACGGCGGCTTCCACTACGCCCCGGACCCGTCGAGCCAGGGGGCCTGCACCATCGGCGGGAACGTCGCCACCAACTCGGGCGGGCCGCACACGCTGAAGTACGGCGTGACCGTCAACCACATCCTCGGCGTCGAGATGGTGATGCCGGACGGCCGCGTCGTCGTCACCGGCGGCCCCGCGGAAGACAACCCCGGCTACGACCTGACGGGCGTGACCGTCGGCAGCGAGGGCACCTTCGGCATCGTCAGCAAAGTATGGGTGAAACTGACGCGCAACCCGGAGAGTTATCGCACTCTCTTGGGCGTGTTTAACACCGTGGACGACGCGACCAACACCATCTCGGAAATCATCGGGTCCGGCATCATCCCGGGCGCGCTGGAGTTATTGGATCAACTGATCCTCGGGGCGGTGGAGCAGGCGTTCAAGTTCGGCTTCCCGCTCGACGCCGGGGCCGTGTTGATTATGGAAGTGGACGGCGTCAACGCCGGGCTGGACGACGAGGCGGCCCGCATCGAGGCCATCGCGATGCGCAACGGGGCCAAGGAAGTGCGGCGGGCCAACACGGAGGCCGAGCGGCTGTCGCTGTGGAAATGCCGCAAGCAAGCGTTCGGAGCCGTGGGCCGGCTGGCCCCGAGTTACTGCACGCAGGACGGCGTGGTTCCGCGGACGAAGTTGCCGGAGATGCTGCGCTTCATCCGCGACGTGTCGGCCCGGCACGACATCAAGATCGCCAACGTCTTCCACGCCGGCGACGGCAACCTGCACCCGATCTTGTTGTTCGACGAACGGGACGCCGACCAGGTGAAGCGGGTCTTCGAAGCCAGCCACGAAATCCTCGACCAGTGCATCGCCCTCGGCGGCAGCGTGACCGGCGAGCACGGCATCGGCGTCGAGAAACTCGACTTCATGCCCAAGCTGTTCGCCCCCAACGACCTCGCCATGATGGGCCGGTTACGAGACGCCTTCAACCCGACCAACATTTGCAGCCCGAACAAACTGCTGCCCACGGCGGGCGGGTGCGCGGAGCCGAGCCAGCTGCCGGCGGCGAAGCCGGGGCGCCGGGCGGCGGTGTGAGTCGAAAACCGCCTTGGACGATACTCCGCACCAATCGCGCGACGGCCGGTTTCCGTCTGCGTTGGAGTCCCGGCTTCAGCCGGTCTTCGAGACATCACACATCAAATCTCTGTCGCCGCATGGGAGCAGTCGTCCGCCGAAGACCGGCTGAAGCCGGGACTCCAACGCAGACATATCCAAGCCGCATGGGAGCGGGCGTCCGCCGAAGACCGGCTGAAGCCGGGACTCCAACGAAAGCGAAATCCGGCCACCCGCCCCAGTGGTTTTTAGTCTCCTGCCCAAGACCGCGTGGCGGCGACATTTTAAAGAGCCAGCTTCCGCCGCCGGTTCCAATTCCACCCCAACCCGCCGACCACGGCACCGGCCGCCAACAGCCACGCCGAGGGTTCCGGCGTCTCGTGGCAGTGGTTGTGCATTGTGTGGCCGCCGGTCGCGGTGTAGACCGGCTCGCCGCCCGGCGTCGGCGACTCGCTTACCTTGGCCCACAAATAGCCCGTCGTCGAGTCGTCGCCCGTCGCGGTCAGCGCCTTCGTCGGGTGGTCGAAAACGCCGGTCGCCGTCACGCCCAGCAAGTCCAAGTGGTACGCCTTGCCGTCGATCACGGCGTCGTCCGACGGCAGGCCGGCGACCGTCAGCGTGTCGGCCGTCGCCGGCACGGGCGTGTTGAAGAAGGCCATCAGCGGCGTGCCGTTGGCGGCGGTGACTTCCAAGCCGGCGGTGAAGACGTACGCGGTTGCCGACCCGCCGGACGAGAAGTCCACCGTGCCGAGCAGGAACGGCTGGTCGCCGTTGGCGTACCCGCCGGCGGCGGTGAAGGTGGCGCCGTCCGCGGCCGGCTCGAACGAACCTTTCACTTGGCCGCTGAACGTCGGGGCTTGGGCCAGCGCGGCGGCGGGGAAGTATTGCGAAGCGCCGAGCAGGAGGAACGCGAACAATCCGTGTTTCACGGGGGAGTCTCCGGGGGGGGAAGCGGGCGTGAGCAGCGAGATTGTTCACCGGCCCCGCGGAAATGTCCAGACCACCCTTTGAGACGGTTGTGCGAATTGTACTTTCGGCAACGATTGCACTTTGGGGAAGTGCAAGACTTACAATTCCGCGCGGTGCCGGGCGTGGCCGGCGGTTTCCGCAACACTCGCAGCGCCGGCAACTTACGCGCGGCTTTCCCGGCGGTTTCCGCAACCCGTCTCGGCGCGGCGCGGCCTTTGCGGTTAGACTTTCGCCGGCAAGGGTCATGACGACTCCGAATCGGCCCCGAGAGACACCACAATGGCCACCCGACACTGCATCGGTGTTCTGGCCGCGCTGCTCGCCACGACGGCGGGCCTCAACGCGGCGACCGTGAAGACCACCAACTTTATCGTGGAGACCGCCCGGCAAGACGACGCCGAGGAGTTCGCCCGCCTCGCGGAGCACTACCGCAAGACGAAGGCGACGGAGTGGCTCGGCAAGGAAATGCCGAACTGGCGGTCGCCGTGCCGGCTGCGGGTGCATGTCACCAACACCGGGGCCGGCGGGGCGACGACGTTCGACTTCAACAACGGCCAAGTCAGCCAAGAGATGCAGATCGAAGGCGCCCGCGAGCGCCTGAAGAACAGCGTCCTGCCGCACGAGGTCACGCACACCGTCTTTGCCCATCATTTCCGCCGGCCGGTCCCACGCTGGGCCGACGAGGGCGGGTCGGTTTATTCCGAAGACGACTTGGAGCGCACCCGGCACGACAAGCTGTGCAAGCAAATCCTGAACTCGGGCGAGGGCATCCAGCTCAAGGCCTTGTTCCAGATGACGGAATATCCCCGGCAGGTGATGACGCTGTACGCCCAGGGGTACTCGGTCACGAAGTTCCTCGTCGAGCAGAGCGACCGGCAGACGTTCCTGCAATTCGTGGGCATGGGCCTCAACGACGGCTGGGACCGGGCCGCGAAAGAGGTGTACAACTTCCGCAACATCGACGCCCTCGAACAGGCGTGGATCGACAACCTCAAAAAGGTGGCCCGCGGCGAAGCCGTCGCCGGCCGCTCCCCGCCGAAGGCGACCGCCGGCCGCGACGATAAGTTGATGGTGATGGACACCGCCCCGCCGGCCCGCCCGGTGTTCGACCCGATCCCCGTCTCCCGCGGCGCCTTCCCGGCCGCCGACGCCGACCGCCCGGCCGCGAGCAGCGAAATCGGCTGGAACCGCCCCCGCGCCAAGCCGGCCCCGGAAGCGGTCACGCCGGTCTCGTCACCCGCCAAGGTCTACACGCCGGCCGCGATCCTGCTGCCGCCGGAAGCGGTGCCGTACCGCTGAGGAAGCGCGTCAGTAAGAATTTTTAGCCACGGATGCACACGGACAAGCACGGATAAAACCAAGCCAAGACGGATGAAAACCGGATTTGCACGGCCAATCCCGTCGGGCTTATCTTGCCCGATGTATGGCGGTGTCGATCCGATCTTCATCCGTCTTGGCTTGATTTTATCCGTGCTTGTCCGTGTGCATCCGTGGCCAAAAATGGCTTTTGATTTTGGAATGGCCGCCGACTGTAAGGGGTCTGGAAAAAGAATGGTGCGGGCGGTGCCGTACCGCTGAGGAAGAGAGTCCGTAAGAATTTTTGGC
>JAYTTY010000396.1:0-5315 GCA_043744795.1 Zavarzinella sp.
GTGGGACCGGCGTCCCGCCGGTCGTCGGGGAACAAACGACCGGCGGGACGCCGGTCCCACCACGCGCCGGCCGCCACACGGAACCTGAAAATGCTCTAGAATGCGCCAAACGACCATGACATTGAAGGAGGAGGTCATGTCGATGTTCACACTCCCGGACCACGTGGCCGGCCAGTTGGCCGTGCAGACCGAAGGCGTTGACTTGTGCGATTCGACCGGCAACAAGGTCGGGCGATTTGTCCCCAATCTAATGGCGGAAGTGATTCGACAGTCGTACGCGCGGGTTTCCAAAGAGGAACTGGAACGCCGCCGTCAAGGCAAAGATACGGCCCTCACCACGGCGGAAGTCTTGGAAAAACTGCGGGCCTTGTAATGTATCGCGTCCGGTGGTTTAGCGAAGCGGACGACGCCTTGGCCGCGCTGTGGCTGGCCGGCGATTCCGGCTTTCGTCGAACGCTCAACACCCATGTCAATGAAATGGAGAAGGTGTTGTCGGCCGACCCGTTCGGGGAGAGCGAAAGCCGCGACGCCGACGAGCGGATTCTCCTGAAACCTCCGCTCGCAATCCTGTTCGATGTCGATGAGGCTGCGAGCACGGTTTGGGTGGCGGACATCTGGCGGTATTGACCCTCCTCCCCCTCCCCGCCTACCCTAGCCGCATCGCCCAACCAACATGAGGTTGCCCCCATGCTCCGCTCGGGATTGTTGCTCGCCGCCATATTTATCGCCGCCCCGGCATTCGCGGCCGTGAAGACGCAAACCGTCGAATACACCTACGCCGAAACGAAACTCAAAGGCTTCCTCGCTTACGACGACGCCTTGAAAGAGAAGCGGCCGGGCGTGCTGGTCATCCACGAGTGGTGGGGGCTGGACGACTACGCCAAGATGCGGGCCGAGATGCTCGCCAAGCTCGGGTACGTGGCCTTCTGCCCGGACATGTACGGCGACGGCAAGGCGACGGAACACCCGAAGGAGGCCAACGAGATGGCCAGTTCCGTCCGCAAGAACGTGAAGGTCTGGCAGGGCCGGGCCGCCGCCGGGCTGAAGGTGTTGGCCGACCTGCCCCAAGTCGACGCCACGAAGCTCGCGGCCATCGGGTACTGTTTCGGCGGCTCGACCGCCCTGCAACTCGCGTACACCGGGGCCGACCTGAAGGCCGTCGTCACGTTCCACGCCGCCCTGCCGGCCCCGAGCGACGCGGAGGCCAAGGCAATTCAAGGGAAGGTGCTGGTGAACCACGGGGCCGACGACTTCTTCATCAAGCCGGAGGCCATTGAAGCCTTCAAGGCGAAGTTGGAGGCGGCCAAGGTCCCGCTGCAATTCGAGTCGTACCCCGGGGCCGTCCACAGTTTCACGGTGAAGGGGGCCGACAAGAAGGAGATCAAGGGCATGGCCTACAACGCCGAGGCCGACGAGAAGTCGTGGGCGGCGACGCAGAAGTTGTTCGGGGAGGTGTTCAAAAAGTAGGGGATAGGGATAGGGGCCAGGGATTAGAGTTACGGTGATCGGGCGCATCACGCCAAGAAGCGAAAAAACAGCGCCACGGGACGCTGGTTTCCAGCTCTGGCCCCTAACACCTATCCCTCACCCCTGTTATCTTTCGATCTTGATGCCCTTGATGGCCTTTTCCAGTTCTTTGGCCTCGTCCACGGAGATGTCGCAGTTCAGGGCGTGGAGTTGTTTCAGCTTCGGCATGTCCTTGAGCAGCAAGGCCCCCTTGCCGTTGAACTTCGTCATGGCGACGGTCAGCACCTTCAAGTTGTCCAACTTCTGGAAGGTGAACGCCGACTGGTTGGTGATGAGCGTCTTGGACAGGTCCAACTCCTCCAGCGTGTCCACGTCCTTCAGGTCGGCCACGGCCGCGTCCCCGACCTTGGCGTCGAACAACGTCAGGCTTTTCAGCGTCTTGTGGGCCTTGAACGGCTTGAGGCCGGCGGCCGTGAGGGACGGCTTGAACAAGTCGAGCCGCTCCAGGTTCGGCAGGGAGGCGAACAGGGCCATCGTCTGGTCGGTGACGCGGGCGGCGTCCTCCACGACGAGGAACGTGACGTACGGCGACCCCTTGAGGCTCAGGGCCTTGGAGGCGTCCCACTTGGCGAAGGTCACTTTCAGCTTGGGGCCGGCGGGTTCCGACTCGACCACCGTGACCTTCGCCCCGGTCTTCTCGATAGCGGAGACGACCTTCTTCTCGTCCACCGCCTTGTCCGTCGCATGAGCGCCAACGGCCGCGAGGCACAGAAACATCGAAGCAAGTGATCGCATGGCAAGGACTTCCGAAGCGGGACCGGGCGGGGTGGGCATTCTCACCCCCATGATAGAACCGCCGGCAAGCGGCCGAGTTCCGGGGGGCGTCTCTTCTTTTGACGGGGCACGGCCGAAAAAGATTCCGGCCGTCCCGAAATCGTTACGCCGGCGACACCGTTAGTCCCGGACGTTGATGAGGCCAATGACGCCCAAAACGAACGACAACACGATCCCCCACGGCCACCACGTGTCGTACTGGTAGCGCAAGAGCAGCACGACCCCGAAAACGGCCATCGAGGCCGCAATGGCCACGACGCTCTTCTGTTCGCCGATCCAGAGCAGGAGGAGTCGCCACATGTGTGGTGGGGATTTTAGGGAAGCCGACGGTAAAATTGTTAGCCACGGGTCGAACACGGATAAAGGCAAAAGAGAAGAACTTCACCACAGAGGACACAGAGAGCACAGAGGAAAGACCGAGGAAATGCATTTATAAAAAATGTCTTGTCTGCTCCTGTCTTTCCTCTGTGTTCTCTGTGTCCTCTGTGGTGAAGTTCTTCTGCTTTGGCGTTTTTAAGGAGTCCCATGACCGACCGCGAATTTGCCCTCGACGTCGTCCGCCGGCTCGCGGCCGCCGGGCACGTCGCGTACTGGGCCGGCGGGTGCGTGCGGGACGAGTTGCTCGGCCGCGCCCCGGCCGACTACGACGTGGCCTCCGACGCGCGGCCGGAACAGGTGGTGAAGCTCTTTCGCCGCACGGTCGAAGTCGGGGCCAGCTTCGGCGTCGTCGAAGTCATCGGGCCGCGGCGGGAAGATGACACGTTCCACAAGGTGCAAGTCGCCACGTTCCGGTCGGACGGGGCGTACACCGACGGCCGGCACCCGGAGAGCGTCACCTACGCGACGGCCGAGGAGGACGCGAGCCGGCGGGACTTCACCGTCAACGGCATGTTCTTCGACCCCGTCGCCGAACGGGTGATGGACTACGTCGGCGGGCAGCGGGACATCGAAGCCAAAATCTTGCGGGCTATCGGCGACCCGCGCGCCCGCTTCCGCGAGGACAAGCTGCGGCTGATGCGGGCCGTGCGCAT
Source organism: Zavarzinella sp. (assembly GCA_043744795.1). GTDB lineage: Bacteria > Planctomycetota > Planctomycetia > Gemmatales > Gemmataceae > Zavarzinella. The sequence continues at coordinate 3,333 of JAYTTY010000396.1, forward strand.
GTCGGCCCGCTTCGGCTTCCCCATCGAGGCGGCGACGGCCGCCGCCGTCCGAGAGATGGCGCCGCAGATCACGGTGGTCAGCGCCGAGCGCATCGCCGAGGAGTTGCGCAAGATGCTGGAACACCCGGCGCGGGCGGAAGCCGTGCGGGACCTGCACCGCCTCGGGTTGCTCGCGCCGATTTTGCCGGGCGTCGCCGTGTCCGACCACGCGCTCGGCGTCTTGGCCGCGCTCCCCGCCGCGGCCGAGTTCCCGCTGGCGTTCGCCGCGCTCGTTCACCCGGCCGGCAAGAAGGCGGCCGGGGCGGCGTGCCGGCGGCTGAAACTCTCGAATCAGGAACAGGCCCGCGTCGAGTGGCTGACGGAACATTGCCAAGCCCTGCGGGCCGCGGAGACGATGCCCAAGAGCCGACTGTATCCGCTGCTCATCCAACCCGGCATCCGCGACCTGATTGACCTGCACCGAGCGTTGGGCGAATCCCCGGCGTTCGTGGACCGGGTTCTCGCGGAAACGCCCGCCGACGTGTTGAACCCCCTGCCCTTGCTGACCGGGGACGACTTGACGGCCAACGGCTTCACGCCGGGGCCGCTGTTCAAGACGGTCTTGCAAGCCGCGCGCGACGGACAATTGGACGGGACACTGACGACGAAGGCCGAGGCGCTGGCGGTCGCAGCGTCGGCACTCCGGCCACAGTAGAGCGGCCACTTCTCAGGCCACTTGTCCCGGGCTGACGACGTGCCGCGACCAATTGGCGTCGTCGCGGTCCGGGAAGTCACTCCGGAAATGGGTGCCGCGCGACTCCTCGCGGGTCAGCGCGGCGTCGATCATTAACCGGGCCACCGTCAGCAGGTTTTGCAGTTCCCAGCCCTTGCGGTCCGTAAATTCGCGCGGCAGCACGTACCGGCACCAGAAGGCCACGTCCCGCTTCGCCTCCCGCATCCGCTTGCGGTCGCGCACGATGCCCATGTTCCGCACCATCAGGCTGCGCAGGGCGTTCGTCAAGTCGGCCACGTCCAATAGCTCGTCCGCCTCGACCGGCTCGCGGCGCGATTCCAACGCCAATGCCCGGAAGTCGCCGGACAATTCGCGGGCGGCGGCGCTGGCCCCGCGGGCGCAGGACGCCCCGTACACCAGCCCTTCGATCAGCGAGTTGGACGCCAGCCGGTTCGCCCCGTGCAACCCCGTAGACGTGACTTCGCCCGCGCCCCACAGGCCGGGGATGCTCGTCTTTCCCTCGGCGTCGGCCGTCATTCCGCCGACCATGTAGTGGGCGCCGGGCCGCACCGGGATTTGGTCGGCCGTGATGTCCAGCCCGAAACTGCGACACACCTTCTCCATGCCGGGGAAGCGGTCGTGGACCATCGCCTTGTCGAGGTGCGACAGGTCGAGGTACACGTTCGGGTGCTGCGTCCGCTCCATGCAGCGGAAGATCGCCCGCGACACCACGTCGCGCGGGGCGAGTTCGGCCCGCGGGTCTTCGCCCGGCATGAACCGCTCGCCGTTCACGTCCCGCAGGTACGCCCCCTCGCCGCGGACGGCCTCGCTGATGAGCGACCGGGCCGACCCGGCGACGTACAGCACCGTGGGGTGGAACTGCATGAACTCCATGTCCCGCAACTCGGCGCCGGCGCGGTAGGCCGCTGCCATGCCATCGCCGGTGGCAACGGGTGGGTTCGTAGTCTCCCGGTAAACCATCCCGCAACCACCGGCGGCCAGGATTGTTTGCTTCGCCCAAATGTGCAGCTTGCCCAGGCCAGGCCGCGAGACCAGCGCGCCCACGCACACACCGTTCTCCGTCAACAGGTCCACCGTGAACGTGTCATCCAACAGGGTCACATTTTCCGCCGCTTGCGCTTTGGCGATGATGGCCCGCATCACCTCATGACCCGTCGAATCCCCGAGAGCATGGACGATGCGGCGGTGGCTGTGGCCCCCTTCTCGGGTCAGTGCTAGCGTGCCATTCTCCAGGTCAAAGTTGGTACCCC
>JAYTTY010000397.1:0-20635 GCA_043744795.1 Zavarzinella sp.
CGCTGTGAAGTGAGGAGGGAATCGGTATAGTCTCAAATCCAGCTCGGTTCGGGGATATATCATGCGACGAAACGTATTGGCTGTCACGGTGGCGGGGGCAGTCGTTCTGTGCTTGTCCGCCGGCTGCACACCCGGCGAGGAGAAGGCGTCCCAGACACCATTCGTCGTAGCCGGCGATTTGCCGACAGCCCGTCTGGCGCCCATCCAAGTCGTCCCGGCCCGGGCACCGTATCGCGTCCCCGTGGCGTTCACCAACCCGACGGCCAATGAACTGACCTACGCCGTGGACGCGAACGGGACCGGCCTGTACCAACTCGGGTGTAGCCTGTACCGCGACGGACAGGAGGTAAAGGAGGGCTGGATAACATACGACGAACCCCTGTTCCAGATGAGCCAAGTCCGGCGGCTGAAGCCGGGGGCCGCCGTCACGCTGCAATACAAGTTGCCGTACTCGACGGTTAAACCGGGACGGTATGAGTTGCGGTTGATTTATCAAATCCACCCCAAGTCGGGTGACGTGACCAAGCACGGCCTGACCGCGATGAAGCTGGAGCAGACACTTATACTGGACATTCGTGATGAGTAACCGTCGGCGCTTTCCGTACTGCTTGGCTATTTCACTTCTGGCCGGCTGGGTTCTGGCTTCCGGCTGCTCGCCCGACCCGGCCGCCCCGCGGGAGGCCGGCGCCGACCGGCCGGGCGTGGTGCGGTTGGCCCCGGTCGTCCGCCTCTCGGCGTCGGGGCCGTTCGCTGTGCCGCTGTCTTTCGCCAATGGGTCAGACCAGCCGTTCACCTACGTCTTTTCATACGGGGAGATCGTCGGGTTCGATTACGCCCTGTACCGCGACGGGAAAAACGTCCGGGGCGACGCCCCGCAGGTCGGTCAAATCCCGAACCCGGTCTACACCACGAAGACCCTCAAGGCCGGCGAGTCGTTGACCTACAGTTACAAACTGCGCAGACACCAGAAGCTCAAAGCGGGCGAGTACGAACTCGAGATCGCATACAAGGTGCATAAGGGTGCGACGCTCGACCTGGAGTATAACGCGACCCCGGCCCAGTTCACCCTGTCTTACACCCTCATCGTTGAATAAGTACATGCGTTCACCCGTTCCGCAAACACGTCACGGCCGGGCGGTCGCCGCGACGGGGGTGCTCGTTCTGTCTTGGTCCGTCGGCTGCACTCCTGGCGGGGAGAAGGCGACCCCGACCCCGTTCGCCATCGCGGGAGGCCTGCCGGCGGCCCGCTTGGCGCCCGTTGTCGTCATCCCTGCCCGGTTGCCGCAACGCGTCCCCGTCGCGTTCACCAACCCGACGGCCGACGAACTGACGTACGCCATCGACGCTGACGGGACCGGATTATACCAACTCGGAGGCAGCCTGCATCGCGACGGACAATTGGTTAGGGAGGCGCGCATTATGTACGAACATCCCCCATTCCAGATGACCCAGGTCCGGCGGCTGAAGCCAGGGGCCGCCGTCGCGCTGCACTACGAGTTGCCGTATGTGAAGGTCAAGCCGGGGCGGTACGAGTTGCGGCTCACCTACGAAGTCTACCCCGAGTCGGTCGACGTGACCAAGCACGGCCTTACCGCGATGAAGTTGGAGCAGACGATCATCTTGGATGTCCTAGATGAGTAACCGTCGGCACTTTCCGTACGGCTTGGCTATTTCCCTTCTGGCCGGTTTGGTACTGTCCACCGGCTGTTCACCCGGCACACACAGAGCAGTGAGCAGCGATAAACCTTCTTCTTCTTCCAGTCCACCTCGCCGCAACGCCGTCATGACCGCCGTCGTTCCCTTCTCGACGGTATCCAGGATCTGGAAGTGGCGGATGCCGGGCTTGGCCTCGTCGCGGTGCGGCCAGACGATCTTCCTGTCGCGGGTGATCTCGGTCCGCTTCACGTCCTTCGGGCCAGCGTGGTGGCTGGGGAACGGCCAATGGACTTCCGGACGGTCATCGTGTGCGTTCCGACACCGGACAATCGGGGGAACGGCCGGCCGCCGCGGGAATCTTGCCCGAATGGATCGGCCGAATTATAACGACACCGCCGCCGGCCAGGACGCCGCGTGCCCGGACTGTGGCGGTGCGGTCGCCTTTCTCGCCCGCGCCGGGGGATCGTGTCCGGGTTGACGCGCTGGGCGTGGGCCGACGGCATCATCGAAGAACTGGACACGGACGGGGACGGCCGCATTTCGGGGGCCGAATTCGCCGCCATGTTCGAGGGCGGGAAGCCCGGCCAGTCGGCAAGCAAGCACACTCCTCACGCCAATCTTTTCGCCCCGGCCGGCGAAATACTGATGGAAGCCGGGCGGAATGTACGATCTATGACGATCAGAGGGGGCCGTCAGACACTATGGCGCTCATCGAACTCCGAGACCTCGGCAAAACGTATGACCTCGGCGAGGTAAAAGTCCACGCCTTGGCCGGCGTGTCCTTGGACATCGAGCGGGGGGAATTCTTGGCGCTGATCGGCCCGTCCGGGTCCGGGAAATCGACCCTCATGAACACGCTCGGCTGCCTCGACCGGCCGACGCGGGGGACGTACCGCTTGGACGGCGTCGACGTCGGCGGCATGTCCCGCGACGCCCTCGCCCGGCTGCGGAACAAGCGCATCGGGTTCGTCTTCCAGAACTTCAACCTGCTGTCGCGGACGACGGCCTTGGACAACGTCGAGATGCCGATGCTGTACGACCCGGACATGAGCCGCCGGCAGCGGCGGACGCGGGCGAAGGAAGTCCTCGCCCTGGTCGGCCTCGCGGACCGCATGGACCACAAGCCGAACCAGTTGTCGGGCGGGCAGCAACAGCGGGTGGCCATTGCGCGGGCCTTGGTAAACCGGCCGCCGATTCTGCTGTGCGACGAGCCGACCGGGAACTTGGACACGCGGACCAGCCGGGAAATCATGGCCTTCTTCCGCGAATTGAACAAGACCGAGGGGTTGACGGTCATCCTGGTCACGCACGATTTGGAAGTGGCCCGCCAGGCCGACCGGGCGATCGTCCTCGTGGACGGCGAGGTCGTCGTGGACACGCCGGACATCGCCCTCGCCGCCGAGACCTTGCACCAGCGCTCCCGGCTGGAAGGGGACCAGTGATGCGCTTGCCGGCCGCGGCCGCCCCGAAGACGATGCGCGCCCTCGCCGGGCTATTCCTGTGCGCGTCCGCGGGCTGCACGGCCAACTTCGCCCAAGTCGTTGAAGCCGGGTGGCGACACGAAGTCCGGGACACCCAAGCCCGCGACCCGCTCTCGCTCCCGGCCGCCCCGATCCCGACCGTGCCGCCGCCGGTCACGGTCGCGGACGACTCGCCGGCGGCCGAGCCGTTCAACCTGTCGCTCAACGACGCCGTCCGCATCACGCTGGAGAACGCCAAGGCCATCCGCGTGTTCAACGGCCTGTCGGCGTCCAACAGCGGCCGGTCGATTTACGACGCGGCCATCGCCACGACCGCCATCGACCAAGCGCAGGCCCGCTTCGACCCGACGCTCACCGCCAGTCAGACGAATGCCCGCTCCGAGACGCCGCGGCTCGGCGTCTCACAAGTTCCGCCGTTTAAGCCCGAGATCGTCGGCCCGCGCGTGGACACTTTCCGAACCGCCGTCGGGTTGAGCCGGCTGAACCCGACGGGCGGGACGACCGCGTTCAACCTCACCAACGACCGGACCAGTCAAGACAACCCCTCCGGGCTAAACCCGTTCAACGCGCGGGCCGGCGAACTGAGTTACACGCAACCGCTCCTGCAAGGCGGCGGGTTTCTGTTTAACATCGCCCCGATTGTGATCGCCCGCATCGACACCGAGCGGTCGTACTTCCAGTTCAAGGACGCGACCCAAGAACTCGTCCGCGGGACCGTCGAGGCGTACTGGAACTTGGTCTTCTCCCGCCTCGCCGTGTGGGCGGCCGAAATCCAGTTCGAGCAGTCCACCGAGGGGTTCAAGCGGGAAGAAGCCCGCCAGCAGGCCGGGATCGGGGACATCCGCAACGTGGCCCAGGCGAAGGTCACGCTCAACCAGTTCAAAGCCGCCTTGGTCGCCGCCAAGGCCGACGTGCTGGCCCGCGAGGGCGCCTTGCGAAACGTCCTCGGCCTGCCCGCGTCCGACGGCCGGCGCATCGTCCCGGTGTCGGCCCCGGCCAACTCGCGGTTCAAGCCCGAGTGGGAGAAGCTGCTCCGCTTCGCCGAGCAGCGGCGGCCGGACGTGATCGAACTGAAACTCGTCCTCGAAGCGGACGGCCAGCGGCGCCTCCAAGCGGAGAACGCCGCGCTGCCCCGCCTGGACGCGACGGGGTCGTACCGCTGGAACGGCCTCTCCGGCCGGGTGCCGCCGGAGAATCACCGCGTCGCCTCCGAATCGACGGGCCAGTACACGGACTGGTCCCTCGGGGTGAATTTCTCCGTCCCCCTCGGCCTGCGCGAGGGCCGGGCCAGAGTCCGCGAGCAAGACCTCATCATCCTCCGGGACAAGGCGAACCTCGACCAGCAACTGCACTTCGCCGCCCACGACTTGGCCGTCACGGTCCGCGGCTTGGAGAACAGTTACGAACAATACTTGGCCTACCGCGAGACGCGGGCCGCGGCCCTGACGAACCTGCTCGTCCAGATCGAAGAGCAGCGGGCCGGCCGGGGCATTTACCTGAGCGTCCTGCAAGCCCTGAACGACTGGGGCAACGCGATCACGTCCGAGGCCCGGGCGCTGGTGAACTACAATGTCCTCTTGGCGACCTTGGAGCGGCAGACCGGCACGATCCTCGAAACGCACGGCCTCGTGTTCCTCGAAGAGCGGTTCACCGCGGCCGGCCCGCTCGTCAAGTGCGCGCCGGCGCGCGACTACCCGCAGGCGCTCAAGCCGGTCGGGGAGCCGACGAAATACCCGTCGTCCGACGCGCCGGGGGAAAACGCCTTCGGCCTGACGAAGCCGGTCGTCCGCCCGCCGAAGGCCAAGTTCGCCGAGGACGGGGACAAGTAATCACCGGGCCGCCGAAGCAGAGTGAGACCCACCATCATGCGCCGCCTCCTGAAATGGCTCGTCGGTCTGGCCGTCGTCTTCGGCGGGGTGGGCGCCGGCGGGGTTTACGTGCAGAAGTACCTGAAGGCGAAGGCGACGCCCGTCTTCCTCACGGCGGCCGTCTCCGCGGGGAAGATCGAGACGGTCGTGAACTCGACCGGGCCGATCAAGCCGGTTCAGTCCGTGTCCGTCGGGTCGTTCGTCTCCGGGCCGATCCTCGAAATCCTCGTGGACTTCAACGACCCCGTCAAGAAAGACCAACTCTTGGCCCGCATTGACCCGCGCATCACCCAAGCCGCCTTGGACCGGGAGTACGCCACCTTGGCCACGCAGAGGGCGGAACTGATCCGCATTCAGGCGCAACTCGACCAAGCCCGGGCGAACGAGAAGCGGGCCGTCGCCCTGCGGAAGACCAACCCGGACTACTTGTCCAACCAAGAGATGGACCAACTCCTCTACACGCGGAAAGCGCTCGAGGCCCAAGAGGTCGTGGCCAACGCCAACATCGACGTGGCCAAGGCCACCGTGAAAAACGCCGAGGCCAACGTGGCGTACACGAAGATCATCTCCCCGGTGGACGGCGTGGTGATCGACCGCAAGATCGAGGCGGGGCAGACCGTCGCGTCCTCGTTCACGACCCCGGAGTTGTTCGTCATCGCCCCGGAATTGGAAAAGCACATGCACGTCTTCGCCAGCGTGGACGAGGCGGACATCGTGCAAATCTTGACGGCCCAAGAGCAGAAGCGGCCGGTCAAGTTCACCGTGGACGCGGTCCCCGACGAAGTCTTTACCGGCCGAATCTTCCAAGTGCGGCAGAACGCCACGACGACGCAAAACGTCGTCACGTACCCGGTCGTCGTCGAGGTGCCGAACCCGGACTTGAAGAAGCTGCGGGTCGGCTCGACGGCCAACATCTCCTTCCAGATCGACGTGCGCGAGAACGTCACCCGCATCCCGATGGCCGCCCTGCGCTACGTCCCGGCCGAGGTCTTGGTCCGGCCGGAGGACAAGCAGTACGTGGACATGCGGACCAAGAAAGACCCAAGGGAAGGGGAGGAAAAGCTGTCCGCCGAGCGGCGGGCCGAGCAGGCGAAGGCGCGGGCCAAGCGCGTCGTCTGGGTCGCGGACGGGGAGAAGGTCGCGGCCGTCCCGGTCACCATCGGCTTGCAAGACGGGCAGTTCGCCGAACTCGTGGAGGGGGACGTGAAGCCGGGCCAGAGCCTCGTCACCGGGGTCGAGGGGGCCGGCCGTGAAACTCGCTGACCTCGTCATCCTGTCGCTGCGGCAACTCGCCAAGAACAAGTTGCGCTCGGGCCTCACGGTCCTCGGCATCATCATCGGCATCGCGGCCGTCACGGTGATGGTGTCGATCGGCCAAGGCGCCGGGGACTTGGTGCGGGACCAGTTCAAGAACCTCGGGTCGAACGTCATCATCGTCTTCCCGGCCCGCAAGGCGTCGGCCGGCGGCGTCCGCGAAGGCCCGGTGCAGACGCTCACGCCGGCCGACTCGAAGGCCATCGCGGACGAGTGCCCGTCCGTGCGGGCGGCGAGTCCGCTCGTCGGGGCGCAGTTCCAAGTCGTCGGCGGGAACGTGAACTGGAAGCCGGCCCAAATGCAGGGCGTCGGCCCCGAGTATTTGGACGTGCGCAACTGGACACTGGCGGCCGGCGAGTTCTTCACCGAGCGCGACGTGGGCGGCGCCAACAAGGTGTGCGTGATTGGGCACACGCTTCAGATCAAACTCTTCCCCGGCCAGGACGCCTTGGGCCAACAAGTGCGGGTGAAGAACATCCCGTTCACCGTGATCGGCGTCCTCGACAAGAAGGGGGCCGACTTGGTCGGCAACGATCAGGACGACATTCTGCTGATGCCGTTCTCGACGGTTCGCAAACGACTTCAGGGGTCGCCGTTCGCCAATGTGGACGTCATCATGCTCTCGGCCCGGTCCGAAGTGCAGTCCGCCCCGGCGGTGAAGGAAGTCGAAGCGCTCTTGGCCGAACGGCACAAGATCCCGCCCGGCGGCAAGAACGACTTCGAGGTGAACAACACGGTGGAGATCGCCCGCGTGCTGAACGTCATCACGGGCAGCCTGACGGCCATGCTGTCGGCCATCGCGGCGATTTCGCTGCTCGTCGGCGGCGTCGGCATCATGAACATCATGCTCGTCTCCGTGACCGAGCGGACCAAGGAAATCGGCATCCGAATGGCCTTGGGCGCGCGGTCGCGGGACATCCTGCGCCAGTTCCTGATCGAGTCCGTGGTGCTGTCGGCCGTCGGCGGGCTGATCGGCATCGGCCTCGGCGTGCTGGGCGCCATGTTCGTAACGTGGGTGATTAACTTCTTCCTGCCGTCCGCGAACTGGCCGCTGGTCGTGTCCTTGCCGGCCGCCTTGGTGGCCCTCGGCTTCGCCGCCGCCGTCGGCGTCTTCTTCGGCTACTACCCGGCCCGGCGGGCGAGCAAGCTCGACCCGATTGACGCCCTGCGATTTGAGTAAACCGCCCCGATTGTGCAGGATTTGTGAAGCCCTGCCAACATCTCTGCCATTGCGCGCGACCCATTTGCCCAAATCTCCCAAATCGGCGCGGTTCGGCCTAGCGGTTGACTGGCGGGCGGCCTAATCGGTTGTGATGGCGGACGGGGCCGACTGACTCCTTTCTCCCGATGGCGGTTTCCGTACAAGAACAAGGGCCGGCCCGGCGGGCTTTTTAACCAGAGAGAACCATGCAGCACAGTCTGAACATCCCCGCGCGCGGGGCGCTGGATTTCGTGTCCCTGGGGGCGCTGATTCACCGCCTGGACCCGGGGATCGTCCCGTTCCGCAAGGCGGCCCAGTGCCAGATTCACGTCAGCGGCGGCGAGTTCAACGTGGCCGCCAACCTGGCCGACTGCTTCCGGCTGCAAACCGGCGTGGCGACGGCGATGGTCGATTACCCGCTGGGCGACTTGGTCGCCGAGCGCGTCCGGGCGATGGGCGTGCGGCCCTTCTACAAGAACTTCGCCCACGACGGCGTGACCGGCCCGAACATCGCCGCGGTGTACAGCGACCGCGGCCACGGCGTGCGGGCGCCGGTGGTGTTCTACAACCGGGCCAACGAGGCGGCGGCCCAACTGAAGCCGGGCGACTTCGACTGGAAGGCCATCTTCGCCGGCGGCGTGCGCTGGTTCCACAGCGGCGGCATCTTCGCGGCGCTGTCCCCGACGACGCCCGAGGTCATCATCGAGGGCATGAAGGCAGCCAAGGCGGCGGGGGCGGTCGTGTCGTTCGACCTGAACTTCCGCGCCAAGCTCTGGAAAGTCGCCGGCGGCGAGGGCCGCGAGCTGGAGGTGATCCGCCGCATCGTCGAGAACGTGGACGTGCTGGTCGGCAACGAGGAGGACTTGCAAAAGGGCCTCGGCATCCCCGGCCCCGACGTGAAGGGCGCCTCGAAGCTCGACCCGACGGCCTTCTTCGGCATGATGGACAAGGTGATCGAGCGCCACCCGCAAGTCAAGATCGTGGCGACGACACTGCGCGAGGTCCACTCGACGAACCGCCACAGTTGGAGCGCCGTCGCGTGGGTCGAAGGCCACACGCGCGTCGCCCCGACGTGCGAACTGGACGTGATCGACCGCGTCGGCGGCGGCGACGGCTTCGCCGCCGGCTTCTTCTACGGCCTCCTGAACGGCGAGTCGCCGGAAGAGGCGCTTAAGCTGGGCTGGGCCCACGGCGCCCTGCTGACGACGTACCCCGGCGACACCACAATGGCGAGCGTGGAACAAGTCCGCGCCCTGGCCGGCGGCGCCTCCGCCCGAATTGAGCGGTGACGGGAGAGGGATGATACAGCGAGGCGTCAGGTCTGCCTCTCTTGGAGTCGAAGCAATGCGCGGCCGTTTCAAAGGGCAGAAGCGCAAGAGCCCCGGAAAAACCCGGGGTGCTTCGCTATCGGCAATGAGTCAGCCGAACTGGGGGATACCAACCCCTCTGTGCATTTTCTTGCTTACTGCATTTCTCGTGGTGGACGTAAGCTGATAGCGTATCTCTAATCCACTCAATAACCTTAAAGAATTTTTAAGAAGACGCTTATGTAAATCGGTCTGTAAACGGAGGAAAGTTTTCAGGTCTGGCATTTTAAACCCGCTGCCATTCGCACAGTCCAGTGTTGCGTTCGGAAACGTGAACCTTGAATTCTTGTCCCACAAGTTTTAGTCCTCCCAATCCACAAATCTCCAGTAAGGGACGATGCAAATTCCTGATAAAATAGCTAAAAAATATTTAAATTTCATTTACTTTTCGGCCATCTGTTCCATATATTGTCTTTAGGAGACAATCAAGATGAGCGATGCTAAGAAGACAATGACCCTCAATCTTACCGAAGCGGAGATGTCAGCGCTCGAAGTCCTGGCAAAGAAAAAAGATCTCTCGAAGACGGCGGTTGTACGCCAGGCCATCCGTCTTTACCAGATGATCGAGGCACGCGTCAGCGCCGGTGAAAAGCTCATCTTCGAGGATGAGAAGGCCCAGAAGAAAGCGGAGCTGATGGTCCTATGAGCCGCAAGCAAGAGCCTATCGCAATCATTGAGCGGGCCACGACGAATCCCGTCATCGCCACGCTTCACAAAGAACTCAGTGAACTGGAAGTGATCGATGTGGAGATCGTCTGGGCTCCCGAGCGACTGCGGGTGCTGCGGGAGTTGCGCGTGAAAGGGGCCGCCCTCCCGGAACACATCCACTGGAACTGGGCGGTGAAGGCGGCGCAAAATTCCGGGCTTCTGTCTTACCAATCGTATGGCATCGAGGCGTCGGGGAAGATGCAAGGCCTCATGATGGTGTGCCTCGACGGGCACCACGCGCGGTTGAAGCCGGACAACGGAAAGCCGCTCATTTACATCGACTACATTGAGACGGCCCCGTGGAATTCGAAGGAGTTTACGCCCACCCCGACCTACAAGGGCGTCGGCTTGCGTCTCGTGCAAGTTGCCAGTCGCGCAAGCGTCCAGGAGGGATTTTCGGGGAGGGTCGGACTCCATTCGCTCCCGCAGTCGAGACCCTTTTACACCACGGCGTGTGAGATGCAGGCGTTGGGGCCGGACGCGAGTTATGGCAATCTTGAATACTTTGAACTGAGCGCGGCGAAGGCCGCGAGTCTGCTTAAGAAATAAGGAGGGCGGCGAAACATGACGAAGTTCATTCAGATCAGCGAAGACTTCCGTATCGCTGCCGACATCGAAGCCGAAACGCCGATTACCGTCGGGGCGAAGACCATCGGACCCGACGGCCGACTTTTCGGGCGGCAGCCCGTCCAGTCACGCGATTTGAACGCATGGGCGCACAACTTCCCCTTGAAGGAGATGCGGAAACTAAAGTTCTCTCTGCCGGCCGGCGGCGATGACGCCGAGGTCGTCCTCGGGTTCTTCGGCGTGAAGTCGCCCAGGCAATGGGAGTCCGCGTGGCAAGCCCACCCGGTCGCGTTCCGTCAAACGCGGGTGTTTGAGGCGCGCACCGAAGCGGTGGCGGCATGGGTTCGCGAGGCCGAGATCATTGCCGGTCAGGTGCCGGTCGAGGCCTTCGACGAAGGCAAATTGCGGGCGTCCCTGGACCAATTAAGACAAGTGACGAGAGAGAAGGCTCAAGACGGATTGGACCAGGCCCAGATGATCTGCTCAAAGTTCGGGGTGGCTGTCGTGTTGGTCCCCGAACTCCCCCGCACGCGGATCAGCGGCTGTGCCAAGTGGCTGGACGACAAGCATGCGATGGTGGGGTTGACTGTCCGGTACAAGTGGGCCGACCAGCTGTGGTTCACCTTCTTTCACGAGTTGGCTCACATTCTCCTGCACCGCGACCGGCGGTCGTTCGTGATCGACAACGCGGCCGACCACATGGGCGACGACGTGGTCGATCCGGAGATGGCGATGTTCGAGGAGGAGGCGGACCGTTTCGCCGGCGACACGCTTATCCCGCCGGCAGCGCTTGGCGAGTTCGTCAGTCGTCACGGTAATAAGGCGACGAGCGACGACATTCACGACTTTGCGAAGTCCATGGGTATCAGCCCCGGCATCGTGGTCGGCCGTCTCCAGCACGACGGCGTCCTGACTCGCTGGCAGGGCAACAGGCTGAAACAGAAACTGGAGTGGGGCTTCGTCACCGAGGGATAAGGGCATGATCGGCAAGATATTCGTCACGAGCACCGGCGGTGATCCCGAGAAGGGGACGCACGTCAAAGACCCCTACCTGGGCGAAGAGCCCTCACTGGGGGCATGCCGGCCTGACATTCGCGCACAACTCGAATCGGGAGACCACATTTTTGTGGTCTCGGGCAAGGTTCCGGAAACGGAGCAGTTCGTGATCGGCGGCTTTGAGATCGCCGAGAAGATTAGTGCGGCAGAAGCGTACGAACGCTTTCCCGGGCAGCGGCTGAAAGAACTGCCGGACGGACAAGTGACCGGGAACATCATCATCGGGGCCGATGGGAAGCAGCATCCCCTCGATCATCACAAGGACCATGAGCGCCGCCTGGCCAACTACGTCGTGGGGCGGTCGCCCATCGCGCTGGTGACCCCGGCCGAGGTGGTGGAAGGGCGGCGCCGGACGCTCGAAATTTTGCGGGACGTGTTCGGGACGAAGGGTAACTCCATTCGCAAGGTCATGGGGCGCTGGCGGAATCTGAGCGAGGAACAGATCCTCAAGTTGCGGGCTTACCTGGAGGAGATCAAGAAGGCGGCGCGGCCGCCGATGCCGGTCAAGGCGCGTCGCAAGTCAAGGGCTGTGGCTCGATGAGCAAGCCAAGGAGCAAATGTTATGTCGGGAGGAAATACTGATACGCTGACGGCGGTCAAGCAACCGCTCCGCCAGAAACTGCTGTTTGGTCCCAATCTGCCCTCCAAGGTGGAGGTGTGCGGTCCCGAGGTCGCGTGCGACGTTGTCGCGATGGGAAAGCGGCGAGACGGCGGCACTCGTTACTGGTGCCGCGCTCACCGGGCCGACGCCACCGCGAAAGGCGGGAAGCCGGAGCGTCGATGCCGCGCGGCGGACGCGATCCCGATTCGCCTCGATGAGATCAAAATCCTCGACCTGGACACGTACCCCGGCGGCGTGGCGCTCTGGGGAGCCGTCCCGGCGGTGTACGACACGACGCGGCTCGACATGGATCGGGGCATCCATGCTCACGCACGACCGACGCCGGATTCAGAGAAGGATATTGACCTGACCTTCCGTGCCGTTCTTTTGGTCGGGAAGGGACTGCCGGAGGAAGGCATCCTCGTCACCGAAATCGATGCGATCTATTACATGGTCAGCTCGATCTTCGGCTTTCCGATGCTCTTCGTCACCTGCACCCATTGCGGCGCGCCGCATTTGGACAAAGATTGGTTCAGCGTGCATCCGCACCGACGTCATCTCTGCGGCGTATGCGGGAAACTCTTCTACGACCGGGTCACGGGAATCGGCAACCCGATCATGGGCGTTCGGGACGCCTGCGGCGCGGCGGCGCATCAGATCAAGATGGCCGAGAAGCCGTTGAACATCAAGCAGGCGGACTATCCCGGCGGCATTCAGATTTGGGGGTCGAACCCGGCGTTTCTGTGGACAAGCCCCAAGCACGAAGAAGAGGGCGTTCACGTTCATGGCTTCTTGGAGGGCGAAACAGAACCGGAGTTTGATGACACGTTCAGCGAGGTGGTTATCGACGGGGTTCGACTTGACCCTGTCCAGGTCCGAGTCTTAATGGCCCAGAACGTCATGCCCACGCTGAAGGGGCGGGTGCGTTCGATGGACTGCCCGAATTGCGGTCACAGCGCGTTCGACGCCGGCGAAGCGGCGTACGTGCCTGCGACGCTGCATACTTGCGGCGAGTGCGGCCGGCCGTTCCCTACGCAGGGTCGGACACGGAACACGGTCGCCAACCCGCTTCCCGCTGTTTTGGAGTCACTTGTCGAGATGTCACCTCGCCCGCCGCAGGAGCATAGTCTTGATCTGCTTCCGGAGACGCTTTGAGTCTTGACCGCTCATATCCAAAGGTCTCGGGTGTTGCCATCGGCGGTCTCTGCGTTGCACTCGTATAGGGGTTAGAAGGCGGGCCAGCATCCCTCACAAGAGAATTACCCAACAACGGCCAGAGGCGAGATCCCCAGAAGCCTGAACTGACAGCAGGAGTGCCGGTTCGGCAACCGCTCGGCCATCGACTGGGTGATCGGCCAGTACCGCGTCACGCAAGAGGCCCGCTCCGGCGTCGTCTTCGACCCGAACCGCGACGACGACCCGCCGTACGTTGTGCGACTGGTCCAACATGTTATGCACGACAGCGTCGAGACGACGAAAATCGTGAAAAGTCTGCCGGCCGAGTTCACCGCGTGACTGTCGCGGAGTGGCCCAACGTCGCCGTTCGCTCCGCGAACGAGCGCGCTTCCCGCGGGCAGACGTCTCCCGCCGCGGGAAGCGCGCTCGTTCGCGGAGCGGACGGCGACGATGGGCGACCGCCCTCGCGTGACATCCGGCCGTGTGCCTCGTCATTTGCCCTGGTAGTCCGCGATCACGCGGCGGACCTCGTCGTACGGGCGGGGGCGGTCGCCGTCCATTAACTCGGCCCGGACGTCGGCGATGCTGCGGGCCTGCCGCGTCAAGGCCCAGCGGCGGACGGAGCCGTCGGTCTGGCCGGTGTAGACGGTCTTGGCGTCCTTGCTGAACAAGAGGGCCGTCACCGCGCTCGGCGACGTTTCCAACAAATTGTCGAAGTGCTCCGGCCCCTTGGCGTTCGCGGTCGTCCACACAAGGGTGGTGCCGTCGTTCATCCCGGCCGCGAGCCGTGACCCGTCGGGGCTGAACGCCATCGTCGTCGCCTGGACGTGGGAGTCCTCCTGGCGGCCGATCAGCGGGACGGGAGCCCCGAGGGTTTTGGCCGCGAGGCCGACGCGCCGCAGGGTGGTGCCGCCGCCGTCCGTAGTGGCGAGCAAGTAGACGCACTCCACGCCGTTGACGGTCATGACGCGGCTCACCGCCAACTTTTTGATCGCCCACTCCCCGGGCTTGTCGGGGGACGACTTGCCGGGCGGGAATTCCCGGTACGCCACGACCCGCTCCGTCTCCTTGCCGCGGAAGCGGTACACGCCGACCGCCCCCTTTTCCGTGCCGATGACGAACACGCCCTGGTCCGCCGCGACGGCCGTCTGGCTCATTTCTTTCAGGTTCACGTCCTTGTCAATCAACGGGACGAACGGGGCCTCGGTGAACTCGGGCCGCAGCCACATCCACCCGGAGGCCCACTGGATGTTCCACCGCATCAGGTGGTCGCTGCGGTCATTGATGACCACGGTGTCCCCGTCCGCCGACACGACGAGGCCGACGACCGGCCGCCCGCCGAGGTTGCGGCGCTCGGCCACGGGCGCCCACACGCCGGGCGTGGCCCACGCGAACACGCGGATCCACCCGTCGGCGTACCCGGCCACCGCGAACCGCTTTGTTTTGTTGACCGCGACTTGAACGGCCGTTACTGGGGCGTCGGACCCGGCGACCAGATGCTGCTCGTACGGCGGCTCCTTGGCCCAGTCCGCCATCTCCCACCGGCAGACGGAGCCGTAGGTGTGGCCCGCCAGCAGGAACTGGCCGTCCGGCGTCACCGCCATCTGGCCGACGAGGCTGACGGTCCGTTGCCGCTTGTCCCCGGCGGCGCGGTCCGCCGGGTCGTTCAGCCACCCGTAGACGTTCCCCCGCGAGTCGCGGCTCAGCAGCTTCTCGTCGCGCGCGCCCGCCAGCGCCAGGTCCATGACCGGGAGCCGGTGGCCGATCGACTCGGTGTCGGCCGCGGCCGAGGCCGCGTCGGTCGTCAGGGTCGGGCGGCGGCCGAACGTCGTCAGGCCGCGGTTGGCCAAGGCCTTGGGGAGCAGGAATTTGAGCAACAGATCCGGCGTCTCGTCCGGCTTGCCGGCGGCGTAGTCGGCAAAGCCCTTTAGGGCGTCCGCCGCAAGCTTGGCGCTCGCGTCCGGGTTGTCTGCGAGTTCTGGCCACGCCTGCAAGTAGCTCTTGTACGCGCCGTTTAACGTGTTGATTGTTTTCAACTCTTCGTTGTCCCGGCGGTGGAGTTCGCTGTTGCGGGCCGCCCACACAAAGCATCCGAAGGTTACGGTGATCAGGCCCCCCAAGATGCCGACCACGGTTTGCCGCTGTATTCGCAGTTGCCGCTTGCGGTCCCGCCGGTCGTCCTGCTCGCGGCGCGCGGCCACGCCAACTGCCAAGAATTCGGCGTCCTCGGCGCTCAGGGCGCCGGCGGCCTGTTCCTTTTCCCCCGCCGCCAAGAGGTCTCCGTCCGCGAGCAGGCGGGCCGGGCGGGCGGCGGCGTCCCACGCGTCCGCCTGCCGCTGGAACGCGGTCAATTGCGTCGCCCGCCACGCCGCGTTGCTCTTGCGGACGGGCCGCACCAGCCGGTCGTGGGCCAACTCGTAGTACACGCTGCCCAGGCGCGGCTCGGCCCGGATCAGGTAGCGGCCGGCCAAGGCCAGGAGGGTCGGCGGGGTGAGGCCGTACTCCTTCTCCGTCCCGAGCAGCACCGGCAGCCGCAGGTCGCTCGCCGAGATCAGCGCCCGGTCGAACCACTCGCGCAGTTTCCGCTCCGTCACCCCCGCGGCGGCGGGCAGGGCGGCCACCTCCCGGATCGTATCGACGTAATACGCGGCCAGCGCCGCGTCCACGAACGGCCCGACCGGGGCCGCGCCCTCGCCGGCCGGCCCGGCCGCCGGCGCCATGGCCGCGGCCAAGCGCGTGACGTCGGCGAGGGTGATGTGGTCCCCCGCCGCCGGCTTCCGCTCGGCCCACAGTCGCTCGCACACGACTTGGAGGTACAGCGGCTCGACGTACTGGCCCTCCTTCGGCTCCGACTTCGAGGTCTGCGGGTCCTGGACGTTGATCTTCGCCAGCTCCTTCACCAGCGCCGCGGCCGCGTCGTCGTCGAAGAGGACGCCGAACGCCGCCTCCTTCGGCGGCAGTTGCGCCGCCTGCAGCGCGGCGGCGGCCCCCAGGAAGTCGAGCCGGAACGTCGCCGCCAGCCGCGTCGGCAAAAGCGGCAGATACGGGTCCAGCTTCGCGACGTGGTCCTCCCGCATGGCGATCACGGCCCACCGGTCCGCGTCCTTCAGCGCCGTGCCGAGTTGCCGGAGAAACGCCTGCTTGGCCGCCGCGTCGGTTGGGTCCAGCGTGAGCAGTTCCTCGAACTGGTCGAATACCAGGAACGGCTGGGCGTGCGGGGCCGGCTCGTCCGCCTCGTCCGGCGGGACCGACGGGGCCGGCGCGGGCCGCAACAGGTCCACGAGGTAGCGGTGCAGGAAGTCTGCTTTCAGTTCGGGGCCGGCCGCCCGGAGTTCCGCGGCCACGGCGGCGGGCGAGCGGCGAGCGGCCGCCGGCCGCGCCGCCTCCAAGGCGATCACGGCGCTCAACAAGTAGCGGTTGACCCCGGCGGCGGCGGCCACGTCCGCGAATTGGGCGAGCCGGATCGGCGGCGACGTGGCCGGCGGGAGCGGGGTGAAGCCCTCGTCCGCCATCCGCGCGACCAAGCCGTTGGCCGCCATCAACAGCGACGACTTCCCGGCCCCGGACGGGGAGTACAGCAGGATCAGCCGCTCCGACATGAGCCGGTTGGTCAGGGCCAGCAGTTCCCGGTCCCGGCCGTACAGGCGGCGGTCCGCGGGGACGGGCCGCGGCCCGACGAAGGCATTTCGGTCCGTCACGCCGGCCCCCCCGCCGGCGCGGCCGGCTGCAACTTTTTCCACTCGGCGTCCAAGTCTTCGAGGAAGTCCTCGACGCTGCCCCAGTACACGGCCACCCGGCTCCCGGCGCGGCGGCCGAGCAACTCCCGGAACAGTCGCTCGATGTACTCCCGGGCCTTCACCGCGTCCCCGTGCGTGCCGGTCTCCGGGTCCACCTGCACGCCGACGTGCGTGAACTTGTTCCCGCCGCTCGCCCCGTTCTGGTCGAGGAGCAGCCGGAACAGCGTGCGGAAGTCCCAGTCCGTCACCCGGAACCCGAGGAACAGCAGCGCCGAGTTGGCCAAGGCCCCGCGGAGAAGGTCATCACCCAAGTCGTCCGGGAGGCCCGCCGCGCCCGGCCCGTCGAATTGGTGAGTCACCTTTTTCCAGACCGCCCGGCGGGCGTTCGCCGTCAGGAATTGGAAGTACTGGTCCTCGGTCATGGTGATAGAGCGGTAGTCCGACAGGTCGCCCAACAGGTGGAACACGCGGGGCGTCCCGCCCTCCGGCCCGGCCGGCGGCTTCTGGGCGGCCGGGTCGTCGGCCCATTGGCAGTAGTGAACTTGCGGCAGCCGGCCGGCGGCCCGCAGCGCCCGCTCCATCAAGTCGTCCGGGTTGGTCGTGATGATCGTCGTCAACTGTGGCATCCGGGCCAAGTACTGGTGCGGCTCGAACGGCCGGCCGGCCCGGTAGGTCTCCCACGCCGCGCCGAGCCGGCGGCCCAAGTCGGCCCCGGGGTCGAGACCGTCCACCGCCCCGAACCCCAAGGCCGGGAAGCGCTCGGCGACGGCGCCGGCCATTTCGGTGATGACTTGTTCTTGCACCAAGGTGTCGACCGACCCGCCCATCGTGTCCAGGAATTGCGCCACCTGCGGCAAGTCCTCCCGCCCGCTCAGGGACGGCGGGTAGCCGTTCAGCCCGGCCAGCCGCCGGGCCACGTCCCGCGTCGTCCCGACGAACGGCTCCAGGACGCCGGACCCGAGGATGGGGACGCACTTCTTGCCGTGGATGTCCTGCGCCAACGCCCGCCAGCCGACCTTCGCCCCGTCGGCGCGGGCGGCGAGTCCCTTGGCGAACCAGATGCGGCCTTCGACCAATCGCGTGTACAAGACCGGCACCCAAAAGTCCGGCCGGTGCGCGGCCGCCACGCGCCCGGCCGTCACCGCCTCGTCCACTTGGCCGGTCTTGTTGAGGGCGGTGAAAAACGCCGGGAGGAATACGCGGGCGGTGGCCATGTCCAGTTCGCCCTGCATGGCCAAGACGGCCGGCACGCCGGCCGCCGCCAGCCGCGGGCCGACGGCCGCCAAGACGGCGCGGGCCGCGCCGGGACTGCCGGGCGCGGCCGCCGTGTCCCCGCCGCTCTGGCACGAGATGAGCGCCACGAGCCGCGGCAGGACGCGGAGGCCCTTGAACGCCTCGACGAAATCGTCCCCGGAGGAGAAGTCCGTGGTCCCGTCCTCCTTCTCCAACAGGAGTTGCGGCTCCCCGTCGATCATCGCCCCGTGGCAGACCAAGTACAGGATGTCCGGCTCTTCGCGGAGGGCCGCCAGAATCCGCCGTAGTGTGACGCGCGGCCCCCCGGCGGTCGGCACCAGCGGCGCCGGCGACAGCCGCAAGCCCGCCAAGCCGGCCTCGGCGACCGTCAACGCGCCGTCCGGCCCGGTCACGGCGATGGGCGAGAGGGGGTTGCCCGCCCCGTCGGCGAAGCGGCCGATGTCGGTCGGCGAGGCGACCGCGACCAGGGCCGACAGGCTCGACTTCGGCCGGAGCCGGACTTCGCGCATGTCCCGGCTCGCCAAGTGCCGCGAGAAGAAGACCCGGCCCGTGCCCGCCAGCAACGCGCCGCCGTCCGGGTCGGCCGGGTCCGGCACGCGCAACAATTCCCAGCGCAGCGGCAGCAACTCGCCCGCCCCTTGGTCGGTGGCGAGCCGGACGCGCAGGGCCGGGTGCCCGGCGGCGGCGCCGACCGCCCCGTCGTACGCCGCGCGGGCGGCCGGGTCGGCGAAGAGCAGCTTGCCGAGTTCCAGCCCGTATTGGTTCGGGTCCGCCCGCAGCAGGTCGTCGTCGAACTTGGCGGGGTCGATCCGGACCCGCCGGACTTCGGTGACGGCCACCGTCGCGCTGTCGGGGGCGCGGAACCGGAACACGGCCGAGTACACGGTCGGGCCGCGCTGGAGGAGCTGGATTTCGAGTTCGGGGTACACGGGCGAATCTCCTGGTCAGCCGGGGGCCAATTCGGCGGCGGCCGCCCGCACGCGGACGGCGGGGTCGCCGAAGATGACGTAGTTCCGCGCGTCGTTGTGGGCCAGCCAATTGGCGGCCACGTCCTTCTTGAAGGCCTCGTCCGGGATCACCCGGTTGCGGACCTCCTGGAGCCGCGACGTGAGGGCGGCGGCGAGCGCCGCGTACCGCCCGTTGAAGTACTCCATCGCCCGGCCGACCGGGGCGCCGTCGAGCAGTTCCTTCAGGAAGCCGGAGAACACGTCGGTCTGCTCTTGGGCGCCGGGCATGAGGAACGAGCACGCCCACGCCCGGTCCACGTGGCCGACGAAGGCGAGCGCCCCGCCGTCCGGGTGCCCGAGCAGCGCCTGCGGCAGCCGGGCGGCGAAGGCGTGCGGGGCGAGCGGCCGGTTGAGGAACACCCGCTGCTCCGCGTCCGGGAAGTCGTCCTCCGCCGGCGTCCCCGCCCCGTAGCAGGCGAAGTGGAACGACAGCAGCCCGTGCAACTTCGCCGCCGGCCCCACGTCCCCGGCGTGGAAGTACGCCGTCGCCGGCACCGGCGCGCCCCCGCGGACTGGCCCGATGTCCTGGCACACAAGCCCCCCTTGGTGGGCGAGTTGGCGGGGGTCGTCCTTATCGAACCCGATCCCGTGGCCGGCCGTGAACAGGACGGCCGGGGTCTCCTCCCCGCCGAGCAACTTGCCCAACTGGGCCTTGGTGGCCGCCCCGCGCAGGTGCGTGGCGAAGGCCCAGCCCGCCTTGGCGGCCGTGTTCCACTCGTCCACGTCGGCCGCGAGCGGGCCGACCAGTTTGCCGGCGCTGAACGCCGTCGCCGTGTCGTGGTTCGGGGCGAAGAACGCGACCGACCGCGGCCGGGCCGGCGCCGCCGTCTCGGCCGCCACCACGCTGCGGGCGTAGCGGCCGTAAGCGTCGTAATCGGGCCGGCCGTCCCCGGCCTCGAAGTGAAGGCGGCCGACCGCGTAGTTGACGTCCAAGTCGTACTGGAAGCGCCACGGGATTTGTTGCGGCGACCCGACCAGCAACAGGTAATACGGGACGCCGCGCTTCGGGTCGGCCGGCTGGGCGTGGTCCCGCTTGAGCCGCTTCAAGAAGCGGGCCGCGTCGTCCCCCGGCTGGTGGCCGCGGGTTTTTCCCGCGAATTCCTGGTAGAAGTCTGGGCGGGCCGCGGCCATCTGCGATTTGCGGTGGTCCAACAGCGGACGTAACGCCTCCCGCAGTTCTGGCGGGGCGTCGGCCGGGAAGACGGCCCCCCACCCGGTTTGGTCCAGCCGCTTCGGGTCGATGCCGAAGGCCACCCCGAGGGACTTGTTGACGAGGCGGCCGTCTCGCGTGCGGAGGGTTTCGTAATGCCCGGTGTCGATCACCGCGGCCACGTTCGGCCTGCCGGCGGCGGCCGCGTACACCGCGTCCAAGTCGGCGGGGGCCGGCAGGTAAGCGCCGGTCGTCCCGTTAATCCCGCTGAGGAGAAACGGCGACGAGTCGTCGGCGGCGGGCGGGGCGGCGGGCATGGCGGTCAGCCTGGGGGGTGGTGACGGCCTGTCACGGGATGGTGAGAATGTAACGGCGCGGAAAATGGAATGCAAGAAAAATCACAACTGTCCGGCTAAACTCGGGTCACATCTCTGAAGCCGCCTGAATTCCAAGGTCGCGCCGCGTGTCGTCGGCGCGCACGACTTCAACTTG
>JAYTTY010000398.1:0-5293 GCA_043744795.1 Zavarzinella sp.
GGGGCGACGGACTGTAGCCCGTGGGTGAGGCTCTGCGAACCCCGGGCCTTCGGCCGTATATCATTCCCACATTCACCACCAAAGGATTTCACCATGTCCGAATCATCCAGCGCCGACCGCCGCGACTTCCTCAAGGGGTCGGCGGTCGCCACGGCGGCCGTCGCCATGACGGCCGCGAGCTACGACCGCGTGTACGGGGCCAACGAGGCCCTGCGGGTCGGCTTCCTCGGCGTCGGCGGGCGGTGCCAGCAGCACATCGACGTGATCCTGCAAATGCAGGCCGAGGGCAAGGGCGTCCGGCCCGTCGCCGTGTGCGACGTGTGGGACGGCGACTTCACCAAGGGGATGAACCGCAAGACCGGCATCGCCAAGGGCCAAGGGCTGTTCCCGGCCGCCAAGCGCTGCGGCATCGCCGAGACGGACAAGACGCACTGCACCAAGGACTACCAAGTCGTCTTGGCGCAAAAAGACGTGGACGCCGTGTGCATCGCCAGCCCGGACCACTGGCACGCCCGCATGACCATCGACGCGCTGGAGGCCGGCAAGGACGTGTACTGCGAAAAGCCGATGACGCGGACCATCGGCGAGGCCCACGCCGTCGTGGACGCCTGGAAGAAGGCCGGCCGGGTGATGACCGTCGGCGTGCAGTCGATGGCCGACCCGACGTGGCGGCTGGCCAACGAGCACATCCGCAGCGGCAAGATCGGCAAAGTGGTGCAGGGGCAGACGAGCTACTTCCGCAACTCGGACGTGGGCCAGTGGCGGTACTACTCGTTGACCAAGGACATGAACCCGACGACCATCGACTGGAAGCGGTTCCTCGGGGAAGGCTTCGCGGTCAACGGCGAGCCGATCGGGCCGAACTTCAAGGACGTGCCGTTCGACCGGGCCATCTTCGGCCAGTGGCGTTGTTACTGGCAATTCGGCGGCGGCATGTTCACCGACTTGTTCGTCCACCAGACGACGCACCTGATCGCCGCGATGGGCCTGCGTTACCCGAAGCGCGTCGTCGGCGGCGGCGGCATTTATATGGAGTACGACACGCGCGACGTGCCGGACGTGGCGACCGTGGTGGCCGACTACGAAGAGGGCTGCCAAGTCATCATCACCGCGACGATGGTGAACGACCACCGCATTGAAGAAGCCATCCGCGGCCACTCGGCGACGCTGGTGTTCGACTCGAAGCCCGTGGACCCCAAGAAGCCGGACGGGCCGAAGGAGTTCGGCTACACGATCCTGCCGCAGAAAGTCCAATCTGCCCCGAAGGGGCCGGGCGGCCAAGCCATCACCGAAGGCACGTGGGTGCCCGGCGGCCTCAAGGGGGACGACACCTACGCCCTGTGGGCCAACTTCATCGAGCACGTCGCCAAGAAGGACCAGGACACGTTCAGCACCCCGGCCCTCGGGGCGGCCGCGTTCACGACGGTCAACATGGGCGTCCAGAGTTACCGCCAGGGCAAGGCGTTGTTCTGGGACAAGGAAGCCCGCAAGCCGGTCGAGGCCGACGCCAGTTGGGCCGCCATGTGGGAACAGCGGTCCAAGGGCCGCGGCAAGCCGAACCAGATCGCCGGCTGGACCGGCGGCGAGGAGGGCAGCGTCCTCAACCCGCCCGAGTACCAAAAGCTCGCCGGCCCGTGGGTGGACGGCAAAGACCCGGCCGGATGAATGTAATTTAGAACTCACCACAAAGGCACGAAGGTCACACAAAGCATCACAGAGAAATACCGGAGAAGAATCTTTTTCGTCTCCTTTGTGAAGCTTTGTGTGACCTTCGTGCCTTTGTGGTGAGCGCCTTTTATAACTCTTTCCCCCAAGTGAGTCATGAACCCGACCCGAAGAGAATTTGCCGGCGCCGTGATGGCCTTTAGCCTGTTGGAAATGGCCTGGAGCCGGGGGCTGTTCGCGGAGGGCGTGAAGCCCGTCGTCGGGGCGTGGTTCAAGGACTTGAACGCCTTGGGGGACGACCTCCGCGGCCGGAAACTCAAGGACACCGAGTTCCAGGCCAAGATGGAGGAACTGTACAAGAAGATCGACCTCGCCGAACTGCTCAAGTACATCGAGTTGGACAAGATCGCCGAAAAGGTCAAGCTCCCGGCCAACGGGGCGTTCAGCACGGGCTTCGACTTGGGCAAGATCGAAGGCATGCCGGCCAGAATCAACTTCGGCAAGCAGATCTTCTGCATGGGGAAAAATCGCGCCGTGGTCCCGCACGGGCATGAGAACATGTGTACGGGGTTCATCGTCCTCAAGGGGACGTTCCGCGGCCGGCACTTCGACAAAGTGGAGACGCTCGACGAACACTTCGTCATCAAGCCGACCATCGACCGGGCGTTCAAGCCCGGAGAAGTGTCCACGGTCTCCGACCACAAGGACAACGTCCACTGGTTCACTTGCACCGCCGACGCAGGCTTCATCTTCAACATGCACTTCAACGGCTACGACCCGACAATCAAGTCCTCCGGCAACCGCTTGTACCTTGACCCCGAAGGGGAGAAGATGGCCGGCGGCCTCATCAAGGCCAAGAAAATGACTTCGGGCGAGTGCCACAAGAAGTTCGGGTGATTTGCCGTTGTCCCTCTTAGAGACTGTCCGGAAAGGTCAGAAACGCCGGCGTTTTCGCATGGCGATCCCCTCAAAACGCCGGGGATTTTGGACTTTCCGGACAGTCTCTTAAACCGAAAGCCCACGGACGGCCGTCCGTGGGCTTTCGCCCGTCTCACGCCAGCAGCCCCGCCTCCCCCAGAATCTGGGCCAACTGCTGCCTCTTCTCCGGGGACAGCGGAGCAATAGGCGACCGACTCGGGCCGGCGCTCCGGCCGCACAGAGACATCGCCTGTTTCACAACGCCGGGGGCGGTGCCGATCATCAGGGCCAGCCGCACCGGGCTGAGGCGGGCCTGGGCCGCCTGCGACTTCTCGATGTCCCCGGCCACGAAGCTGTTGTAAATCTCGACAAGGATGTCCGGCGCGATGTTGCTGGACGCCGGCACCGCCCCGCGCGCCCCGAACAGCAGGGCCGCGGCGATGAGCGTGTCCCGCCCCTGCAACACGGAGAACGTCGGCGGCACCAGCCGCACCGTCTCGATCAAGTTCGTCAGGTCGCCGGACGAGTCCTTGACCGCCACGATGTTCGGCACCTTGGCCAGCTTCCCGACCGTGTCCGGGTCGATCTTCAACCCGCCGCACGTCGCCGGGTTCGAGTACAGGATCACCGGGAGGGTCGTCGCGTCCGCCACGCGCCGGTAGTGGTCGGCGATCTCGCTCTGGTTCGGCATCACGAAGTACGGCGTAATCACCGACACCCCACTAACCCCTTCCTTCTCGGCCATCTTGGTGTGCCGAATCGCCTCCCGCGTCGTCTCGGCCCCGGTCCCCGCGAACACCGGCACCCGCTTGTTGACGTGCTCCACCGCCGTGGCGACAATCCGCTGCTTTTCCTCGTCCGAAAGGGCGTAGCACTCTCCGGTCGTCCCCATCACGAAAATCCCGTGGACGCCGTGAGCGATCTGGTAGTCAATGACCGCCCGCAACCCGGCGTAGTCCACGTCCTCGTTCGGGAGCATCGGCGTGACGACGGGCGGGATGATGCCGTGGATGTGTAGCATGTGCGGTTCTCGGGGATTCCAGTGGATCAGTGCAATCTTTGTACTGACCATCGACGCCAAAGAGAGCTCCTCCATGCACCCACTTTTCCGCGTGTTCAATCGCTGGTCGACGCCCCGCCCACTTCGGTTTCGCCGAGAGAAATCGGGTGGACGAAGCCGAAGAAGTTGAAGCGTTCGTAGATGACGAAATGGAAGATGTACGTATTCGGCTCTTCTGGTTCGTGCGCGAAGCGGTAGCGAAACACCTTGTCCCCGACCTCATGGGAAGGCTCGTCGTGAAGGTTCGGAAACACCACCTCTTGGAAGAGTCGAAGTTGGTCTTCTGTCATTACTTCTTGGAGATGGCAGTCAACCCGATGATCCTCTGGCACCGGATATCCCTGCAAATGGTGGAACATCCCGCGAATCGTCTTCGTGACGGTTCGGAGCAATCGATCAGTCTTTAGTTCCATCGTGAACGTTTTGTCAATAAAGCCGCCTTGGTAGGGAATTCCAGTGACCGGACTCAGCGACCGGAAGATCGAGTCTCTGAAGCCCTTCTTTTTCGGATGAAGAATCGCACGCAAGTTGCGATCATTGGCTTGTTGCGCGGCGGAAACTTCGGATGCCCCGATTTCGAGAGCAAGAAGCCGAAAATACTCGTCGTCGTTACTTGTGCTGTGGTTGCACTCCTCGCACGCCGGAACCGTAATTAGATTGCCTTTCGGATTGTCGCCGAACAATCTGCGAGGGGGCACATGGTCAACTGTTTTCTCCACCAAGGTTTGACGGCAAAAGGCACAGATCGCCATGTACGCTTCCTTGTCTGATTTTAACGTTGTGTCAGACATGGACACAAGGTAGGCAACACTGGTTCAAATTTCCACATGCCCGATTGTTTGAACAGTTTGTTATTCAGAATTCCACATTCTCCCCGCCCCACCGCTTCAGCAACCCGTGCTCGACGCCCAGTTGGTCGCAGATGCGGCCGACGATGAAGTTCACCATGTCGTCCACGGTCTTCGGCATCGTGTAAAACGCGGGCATTGCCGGGAGGACCACGGCGCCGGCTTCGGCGACGGTGGCGAGGTTCCGCAGTTGGATCACGCCGAGGGGGGTCTCGCGCGGGACGAGCACCAGTTTGCGGCGTTCCTTCAGATGCACGTCGGCGGCCCGGTGGATCAGGTTCTCGGAGACGCCGTGCGCGACGGCGGCGACCGTGCCCATGCTGCACGGGCAAATCACCATCCCGGCCGTCAGGAACGACCCGCTGGCGATCCCCGCCCCGAAGTCGCGGTAATGGTGGTAGCGGAGCCGAGACAGGTCGAGGCCGAAGGCGGGGAACAGGGCGGCGGCGTCGAAGTTCGCCAAGTCCACGGTGAGCGCGAGTTCTTGCTTGAAGACTTCCGTCGCCGCCGGGCTGATGACGAGGTGAACGGTGCGGCCGGCCCGCAGCAACGTTTCGACCAAGCGGACGCCGTAGGCCGACCCGCTGGCCCCGGTGACGGCGACGACGAGGTCGGCGGCGGGCATGGGTATTATCCAACCGAATGAGAACCGATCACAGACACCCGACTTCACTTACAAATGGCATTTTAATTTGGAAGCCGCAACGCGGAGGCTTTGCGGAGAGGAGCGCGTTCGGAGATTGTCACCCATGTCCGCGATCAATGGATTTCGGTGACGGTTGCTGAACGCGCTCCTCTCCGC
>JAYTTY010000399.1:0-5280 GCA_043744795.1 Zavarzinella sp.
ATTCCCGGGGAGCAACCGCAACATGCCGTCGGCCGGCAGCATGACGCCCAAGCGGTTTTGCTGTACAAAACTGATCAATAGGTGGCTCAGCCACAAGCCCGTCAACGCCGCGCGATTCCCCATCGCCTTCTCCGCCAAGACGCCGTCGATCAGTTCGCACAGGTGGTCGCGGGCGTTCACCCAAAGCAGGTCGGCCTCCGTCGCCGTCCCCGGCTCCGGCTTCATCAAGATGCGGTTCAAGGGAATGTCGCCGAGGCGGGACACCCAGTCGGCGAAGTCGGGATCGGCTCTTCCAGCACGGCACTCATGGCGGCCCTCCAGTCGTCTTACCGTCAGTTTATCACGCCCCCGGCCGCGGCGCGGCCCCCAATCGCATTAGCCACGCCCGGACTTCCGGCTCCGGCAATACCTCATCCACGCTGAACTCCGTCTTCATGCCGCCGAAGATCAGGCCGCCGTGCCAGTGGCGGGCATACGCCGGGGGGCCGAGGACGATCACCCGCGTGCCCTCGAAATGGAGGATGTCGGCCGGGACGCCCTCGTTCCAGATCCAGGCGTCCGAGTCGAGGTTGCCCGTGGGGAGGGTGCCGTCCGTCTTCACGCCGGTCCAATTCCAGAGGTTGAAGGCCCCGGTCAGCGTTGGGGCCGCGTTGTCGGCGATGTGGGTCATGGCGTACCGGATGGCGGCCGTGTCGAAGCCCTTGGCGGCGATCAGCCCTTTGGCCGGGTCGCCGATGAGATGGCCCATCAGGTGCGTGTGCAGGGAGAAGTTGTCCGAGATGCCGCTGATCGTGACGCGGTAGCCGCGGCCTTGGTCCGCGTCCAGGACGAGCAGCGGCTCGTCGTCAAGCGTCAGCAGCATCTTGGTCAGGAAACTGTGGCCGGCGCGGTACGCCTGGTCGAGGGCCAGCGACTTTTTCAGCAGGTCCGGCCCGGCCCGCCCGCCGTCCCGCAGCCGCTTGGACCGGCTCAGGTGGGCGATGGCGGCCAGGGCCACGTTCTCCCCGCCCGCGTAGGCGAACGCCTCTTCCGGGTGGGCCTCGTACAGGACCGCGAAGTGCTTCTCGGCTAACTCTTCCGGGTTCGGCGGGTCGTCGTCCTCGCCGGCGGCCGGCTCGCGCTCGGCGCACAACTTGTAGAACCGGGCGGTGCCGTCCAGGGAGCGCGGCACGAGGCCTAGGATGGCCGGGCCGCTCACGAGCGGGTCGCCGCTGTTCTCGACGATGGCCCCGCAGACGCGCGCGAAGTGGGCGGCCGCGACCGGGTGGATCGCCCCCATGTCGGCCGTCAGCCGGCGCTGGGCGTCGGCCCGCTCCCCGGTGGCGGCGTCCGGCATGGTCCGGTAGACGACGGCCGTGGCCGCGTCCATTTCGTCGGTCGTGCCGCCGCGGGCCACGATGGCCTTCATGTCGTCGACGGCGGCCAAAAACTCGCTCATGCCTCAGTCTCCCTGATTACTCACCCACTCACGCGGAACGTGTGTTCGATGCCCGGCACCGCGGCGTCAGCCCAGTTCATCCCCTGCCATTGCACGCGGATTTCCGTGCCGGCGTCCCGCACGCGCATCAGGCCGAACTGGCCGCGCCGAACGCTCTTGGGGTGCGTGTACGGCCCCCCCTTGTCGTTGGGGCTTTGGTCCAGCGCGGCGGCTTGGAACACCGGGATCGGCATGCCGCCGCCGGTCGCGTAGTCGCTGTGCGCGCCATCGTCGATGGTCAGCATGTGCGCGTCGCCGCTCAGGATGCAGAGGCGGCCAGCCAGTCCCTCGGCCTTGAAAAAGTCGGCCAGTTCCCGGCGTTCCTCGACGTACCCGGCCCAATAGTCGGCCGACGGGTTCGCGGCGCCGATCCACGGGACCGTGGAGACCCACGCGATCAACGGGTGAGACGCCTTGGCGGCGCGGACTTCGTCCTTGAACCACTTTTTCTGGGCGGCCCCCAGCATCGTCTCGCCGGGGAGTTTCGCGGACCGCAAGTCGGTCATGAGGAAGCGAACTCGACCCAGGGTGAACGCCTGCCCGATGACCGAGTCCCCGGCGCCGAGGGCCAGCGGGTAGTGCGGCACGCACTGCTGGTACGTCAAGCGGGCGTCGGTGACGACGGCCGCCGGGGCCGAGGCGTCCGTGTTGTTCCCGAGGAAGTCGTGGTCGTCCCACATGTAGGCGACCGGGACGTGGCGGTAGAGATTCGCCTGCGTCGCGGAGGCGTGGACTTGGGCGTAGGCCGCCCGGCGCCGGGCGGGGGCCACGTCGCCGACGTTCTCGTAGTGGAAGTCCCCCATGTGGATGAACAGGTCGGGGTTGTTGGCGGCGATGGCCTCGAACACCGCGGATTCAGACCCGGTTTGGGCGCACGACGCCAAGGCAATTTGAAAGTCGGCCGCCCCCGCCGGGAACGTGCGGAACCGGCCGGCCGGAACCCACTGCGGTTGGCCGTCGACTTCGATCTCGAAGCCGTAGTGGTACGTCGTCTTGGGCGTCAGTTTCGCCACGTCAAACGTGAGGTGCGCCCCCGTATCCGCGACGGCCGGTTGCGGCGCGCTCCGCACGGGGTCCGAGAAATCCGCGTTTTGGTCGATGACGAGCGTGACGGCCGACGACGGGTTTTTGGCCCGCACGGTGACGCGGGCGGCCGTGGGCGTCACCCCGCCGGCCCACGCATATTGCACCGGGCCGAGGCCGGCGGAACGGTGGCCTCGGCGCACGGCGAGGGCCGCCGCGCCGGCCACGGCCGAGCCGATGAAGACGCGCCGATTCATCCGAGGTGTTCTCCCGCCGTGCGTAAGCCTTATCATACAGGGTCAGGGAAACCGACTGTCACCCCGCGGGGAACGGACTTATGCTGCGCCGGAAGTACATTTTTCCGAACGTGATCGAACTGAACTACCAAGCCGGCCGCCGGCTCGGGGTGAACGTCTACCTCGTCGAGGACGGCGGGGAATATGTCCTCATCGACGTGGGGTTCGAGGACGCCGTGGACGACATCATCGAGTTGATCCGGCAGCTCGACTTCAGCCTGACGAAGTGCAAGGCCATCGTCGCCACCCACGCGGACGCGGACCACATTCAGGGCCTGAGCCGCGCCCGCGCCCGGCTCAAGGCGAAGGTGGTCGCCCACCCGCTGAGCGTCTCCCCCATCGAGCGCGGCGACGCCATCATGACCTACGCCTCGATCCCGGCCCAAGGGATCGACATCCCGATGCCGCCGTGCAAGATCGACGAGACGATCACCGAAGGGGACGTGCTGGCCGTCGGCCAGTTGAAGCTGGCCGTCTGGCACACGCCCGGCCACACGCCGGGACAACTCGCGTTCAAGATGGGGAACCTCTTGTTCAGCGGGGACAACATTTACCGCGACAGTTGCGTCGGCGTGATCGACGCCCACCACGGCTCCAGCCTGCCCGACTTCGTGCGGTCCCTGAAGCGCATCCTCGCGGACGACTCCGAGTACCTGCTGCCGAGCCACGGCCCGGTGTTCCGCCGCGACGCCCGCATCATCCAGAAGGCCATCGACCGCCTGAGCGAGTACCAGTACATGGCCGACTTCGGCACCTGCGCCGTGGACTGGCCGCTGCTGCACGAGTGGGAAGCCGACGTGATCGCCGGGCGGCTGCCGAAGTTTTGACATGGGCGCATTTGTTTAGCCGCGACGCGACGCTTCGGAGCGGAGCGTGGGCTGCCGGCCAGAAATCCCTGCCCGCTCACTCGGCGATTTGATGCGGGAAGCCCGCGCTCCACTCCGAAGCGTCGCGTCGCGGCTAAACAGTCATTGAAATTTGGTGCTTGCGAATGAACCGCGTTCTCCCGCTCCTCGCCCTCACCGTCCTCGGCTGCGCCAAGCCCTCCCCCGACCCGATCCGGCCATTCGCCGCCGAGCCGGTGTTCCCCGTGCGGGCCGACTGGATGGTCGTCAGCACGCCGAAGGCGACGCCGGCGGGGTGGTACGTCCCCGGCCGTCCGCCGTTGGGTTTTTTGGACGAGCCGGCCGGTTCGCAGACCGGGGACGCGGCCTTGCTCGGCCCCGAAGTGACGGCCGGGGCGATTCTGAACACGAAAGCGTTCAAGCATTTGGAAGAAGACCCGCGGCCGCTGATTCAGAAGGGGCTGGACAGCCTGTTCGGCACGCCGGCCGAGCCGCGGATCGGGCCGGGGGCCGCCGAGTTCGACCGCCGTGTGACGGCCATGCAGGCCGAGATCGACGCGAAGAAAGACCCGGACGAGAAGGCCAGCTTGAAGGAAGACCTCAAAGCGCTGGAAGGCGTGCGGAAGGCGTGGCCCGGCGTTGAGCAGGCCGTCACCGATTTGAAGTTGGACGCGGCGACGTTGAAGACCGGGGGCCATCTGTTCCGCAACTATTGCCAACAATGCCACGGGCTGACCGGCGACGGCAACGGCCCCGGCGGCAAGTATCTCCAGCCGTTGCCGCGCGACTACCGGGCGGGGGTGTTCAAGTTCATCACCGCCGAGCCGAGCGACGCGGGGACAAAGGCCCGCCGGGAAGACTTGGCCCGCACGATCCGCAACGGGCTGGACGGGTCGGCGATGCCGTCCTTCGCCGGGCTGAAGTGGGAAGAAATCGACGCGCTGACCAGCTACGTGATCTTCCTCAGCGTCCGCGGGGAGAGCGAGTTCCAGTTGATGAAGGTCGCGGCCGACAAGCGCAAGGCCGACGACTTCGTGCCGTCCGAGGCCGAGAAGACGATGTTCGCGGCGATGGACAAGATTCTGAAAACGTGGCAGCGCAGCGACGCCCAACCCTTCGAGATGCAACCCGACCCGTACACGACGGACGAGGAACGCTTGGTCGCCGCCGCCCGCGGGCACCGCATTTTCCTCGATGGCACCCAAGGCGGCTGCACCGCCTGCCACTTGAACTACGGCCGCAACGCCCTGTTCCAGTTCGACGCGTGGGGCGGCATCACCCGCCCGCGGAATTTGTTCCAAGGCACGTATCGGGTCAGCAAGAATTCGGAAGACCTGTACGCCCGCCTCTACTGCGGCATCCCCGGCGTCGGCATGCCGAGCCATAAGCACCTGTTGCCGACCGAGGCCGAGAAGGAAAACGGGCAATCGAGATTATGGGACTTGGTCCATTTCGTGAGAGCGGTCGGCGACGGGGCCAAGCGGAGAGACTTGCGGGAGAAGATGGGCGTCGGGCTGGAGTGAAGAAAAGAGAAGAACTTCACCACAGAGGACACAGAGAACACAGAGGAAATCCGAGACAGAGGAAAGGCATTTATAAGAATGTCTTCTCTCTTCTCGTCTTTCCTCTGTGTTCTCTG
>JAYTTY010000400.1:0-5260 GCA_043744795.1 Zavarzinella sp.
CGTGAGGGTGAAGGTTTGAGCACCAACACTCTACCGCCGGCGCTCAAGCCCCGCCACTCCTTTTCAACCCGCCAAAAAGTGCGAAAGACTAGTCTGAGGTGTTCGTGGAGTGAATGGCATTCCCGTGTTAACAGTGTCCAAGCCGCGGGAAACGGATGGGCGACCCTCTTTCCGTTCGTTAGGATGCCCGCACGCTGGCCGCGATGACTCCTCTCTCTCCGAGTGTTCCCATGAGTAAGCCGTCCGTCCTCGTCGCCGGGGACGTATTTATTGACCACGTGGTGTACGCCGGGCACGAGCGGCGGCCGGACAGCACGCTGCAACTCGGGACCGCCGCCGCGGACCTGCGCGGCGGGGCCGCCCTGCTGGCCGACGTACTGACGGCCTTCCTGCCCGGCGCGGCCGTCGCCTTGGCGGCCGACGAGGCGACGCAAGCCGCGTGGCCGCGGGCGTTCGCCGTGTTCGACCGCTTCCCCGCCGGCCCGGCCGCCGCGGACAAGCGGCCCGTGTGGCGCATGCGCGAGGCGCTCGGGTTCGCCGGCGCCCCGGTTGATGTCACCGCCTTCGCCGCCGAGGAAGGCGCCGGGCGGCCCGATGTCGTCGTCCTCGACGACGCCGGGCTGGATTTCCGCCGCGAGGCGGCCCGGCCCGCGTGGCCGGCGGCAATCCGGGACGAAACGGCCGAGGCGCCGGATTGGGTCGTCCTCCAAGGGCACGCCCCGCTGGCCGCCGGCGACTTGTGGCACCACCTGACGGCCGATCCGCGCGGCTTGGCGAAGCGGTGCGTGGCCGTCGTGCCGTGCCCCGAAGTGCGGGCCGAGCAGGTGCGCGTGACGCCCGGCCTGTCGTGGGAGCGGGCGGCCGTGGACTTGGCCGGCGAGTTCCGCCGCCACCCGATGGCCGCGCTCGGCAAGTGCCGATTCGTCGTCGTCCGCTTCGACACGGACGGCGCCCTCTTGGCCGACTTCACCGCCCCGGCCGCCCCGGCGTTCCGCCTGCTGTTCGACCCGGCGAATTTGGAGGGGGACTGGGCGGCCCGTACGCCCGGCCGCGTGTACGGCTACCACACCGTCTTCACCGCCGCCGTCGCCGCCGCCTTGGCCGCGGTTCCGCACGACGCCGCGGACGCGGCGGCGCACATCGAGAAGGGCATCGCCGCCGGCTTGTCGGCCGCCCGCCGCCTCGCCGTCGCCGGCCACGGCCCGGCGGCCGAGGCCCCCGCGTTCCCGTTCGCCGCCTTGGCGCAAGAAGTCGCCAAGCCGACGTGGGCGTACTCGGCCGCTTCCGTGCCCGTTGGGAATCCGAAGTGGTCCATCGCCGCGGCCTCGGCGAGCCGCCCGCTGTTCGGGCTGGCGCGCCGCGTGGCGTTGAAGGGCGTGAGCGCGTTGGCGGGGCTGCCGTTCCAGCAGTTCGGCAAGCTGTTTATCGTGGACCGCAAGGAGATCGAAAGCCTGCGCGGCCTGCACCGGCTGGTGACGGACTACGCCCGCCTGCCGCGCGCCGACAAGCCGCTGTCCATCGCCGTGTTCGGCGCGCCGGGGTCCGGCAAATCGTTCGGCGTGAAGGAGCTGACGCGGGCCGTCCTCAAGGGCGACGGCGCCGACGAGGTGCCGATCCTCGAATTCAACCTCGCCCAGTTCGACGGCCCGGCCGACTTGCTCGGGATGCTGCACCAAGTGCGGGACAAGGTGCTCGAAGGCCGCATGCCGGTCGTCTTCTGGGACGAGTTCGACTCCAAGAAACTGATGTGGCTTCAATACCTCTTGGCCCCCATGCAGGACGGCCGCGTGCAGGACGGGCAGGTGTCGCACCCGATCGGGAAGTGCCTGTTCGTGTTCGCCGGCGGGACCAGTCACGAGTTCGCCGGGTTCGGCCCGCCGGCGGCGGACGCCGAGGCGTGGCAGGCGTTCCGCGACGCCAAGGGGCCGGACTTCAAGAGCCGGCTGAGCGGGTACTTGGACGTCCTCGGCCCGAACCCGCGCCGCACGGCGGCCGGGCCGGACCCGGCGGACGTGAACTTCCCGGTCCGCCGGGCGCTGTTGCTGCGGGCCAAGATGGGCCTGTCCGGCGCCGACCGCTTGGCCGTCGAGCCGGGGCTGCTGTCCGCTTTCTTGGAAATCGGGCAGTACACGCACGGGGCGCGGTCGATGGAGAAGATCGTCGAGCAGACGCGGGCGGCGGCCGGGCACGGCCGGGCCGGGCGCAGCCACTTGCCGCCGCCGCAACTCCTGAGCCTGCACGTGGACGCGGACGAGTTCCTGACGCTGGCCGAGCGGGACTTGGCGTTCCAGGCCGACGCGGAGCCGATGGCCGAGGCGTACCACGAGTTCTACCGCGAGAAGTTCGGCGGGGACGAACACACGGGCAAGCCGTTCGCCGACTTGGCGGAGTTCCTGAAGGACGACAACCGGGCGGCCGCCCGGCGCATCGGCGAAGTGCTGGGCGGCGTCGGCCTGTACGTTGTCCCGGCCCACCTCGCCAAGTCGGCGGCCGGCAACGAAGACGTGGGCCGCGTGATCGAGGACAACTTGGACCTGCTGGCCGAGGCCGAGCACGACGGCTGGGCAGAGTCGCGCCGGCGCAATGGCTGGACGCCGTGCGCCGAAAAAAGCATGGCCCGCCGGACGCATTCCAGTCTCAAGCCGTTCGCCGCCCTCACCGAGCGAGAGAAGCAGAAGGACCGCGACGCCGTGCTGCGGTACGCCGACATCGTGGCCAAGGCGAATTACCGCATCGTGACCGGCCCGCCGCCGCGGCGCGACGACGGGTGAGCGCTTTGTGAAGGAATTGTGAAGCCCTGCCAAATTGTCTGCCATTGCGCGCGACCCATTTGCCGAATTCTTGGCAATCCGCGCGGTTCGGCCTCGCGGGTGAGTGGCGCGGCGACTATCCGGCTGTAATGGCGCGTTGCCTTTGTTTAGCCGCGACGCGGAGGGTTTCCGCAGCGGAGCGCGGACTCCCCGCGTCAAATCGCCGGCCGAACGGGAAGCGATTGATGTCAGGAAGTCCGCGCTCCGCTCCGAAGACTGCGCGTCGCGGCTAAACGGGGTTCGGTCGCGTCCATAAGATTCTCGCCACCATGTCCGACGACTTCTTCACACGCCCGATTCTCAACTCCCCCTACGCGCCGCCCGCGCGGCACTGGGAACTCGACGCCGCCGGGCAGCCGACGCAGCGCGTGATCGAAGCCCGGCGCAAGGCCGAGTTCATTACGCCCATCCCGGCCCCGCGCAAGCGCCGGGCCGGCCCCGCCCAGCCGGTGCTGGACTACGACGGCGGCGGCCTCACCACCGCGGCGCAGCAGTACGACGTGACCGCCCGCATCAACGAAGTGCGGCTCCAAGTCGCGAAGTGGCGGGCCGTCCCCGATTCCGACAACTGGCAGGTGACGCCCGTCACGGCCCAGTTGTTGAAGCACTGGCGGCATCACCGCTTCAACGGCCTGCGGCCGTTCTTCTGCCAGATCGAGGCCGTGGAAACGGCCGTCTGGCTCACCGAGGTCGCCCCGCAAACGAAGGCCGGGGCGGACACGCTGGCCTTCCTGAAGGCCGCCAACGCCGAGGCCAATCCCGGGCTGTCCCGCTTGGCCCTCAAACTGGCGACCGGGGCGGGCAAGACGACCGTGATGGCCATGCTGATCGCGTGGCAGACCGTCAACGCCAAGCGGACCGCGGGCAAGAAGTTCACGACCGGCTTCCTCGTCGTCACGCCGGGGCTGACCATCAAGGACCGCCTGCGCGTCCTGATGCCGAACGACCCGAACAGCTATTACGAGAGCCGGGAACTCGTCCCGCGCGACATGCTCGCGGACCTGAACGCGGCCCGCATCGTCGTCACCAATTTCCACGCCTTCCGCAAGGGCGAGCGCGACGGCCTGGCGGCCGGCACGCGCGCCCTGTTGCAGGGCCGCGGCGACGAGTTGCCCACGAAAGAGACCGACGGCCAGATGATCCAGCGCGTCATGCCGGCGCTCATGGGCCTGAAGAACATCCTCGTCCTGAACGACGAGGCGCACCACTGCTACCGCGAGAAGCCGGACCCGGAGGCCGAAGCCCTCACGGGGGACGAGAAGAAGGAGGCCGAGCGGAACAACGCGGCCGCCCGCCTGTGGGTCTCCGGGCTGGAGGCCGTCACCCGCCTGCCAAACGTGGCGGCGCGCGTCATCGACTTGTCGGCGACGCCGTTCTTCCTCGGCGGGTCCGGCTACCGGGAGGGGACCATTTTCCCGTGGACGATGAGCGACTTCTCGCTGATGGACGCCATCGAGTGCGGCATCGTCAAGCTGCCGCGCGTCCCGGTGGCCGAGAACATCCCCGGCGACGAGATGCCGATGTTCCGCAACCTGTGGGAGCACGTCCGGGCCGACATGCCCAAGACGGGCCGCGGCCAGGCCGGCGACCTCGACCCGCTGAAACTCCCCACGCGCTTGCAAACCGCCCTGCACGCCCTGTACGGCCACTACGAGAAGACCTTTCAAGGCTGGCAGGCCGCCGGCGTCCGCGTGCCGCCGTGCTTCATCGTCGTCTGCCAAAACACGGCCATCTCCGACCTCGTGTACAAGTTCGTCGCCGGCTTCCCGCGGCCGAATGCGGACGGCACGCCCGCCGTGGTGAACGGCCGCCTGCCGCTGTTCCGCAACTACGACGACAACGGCCGGCCCTTGGCCCGGCCGAACACGCTGCTGATTGACAGCGAGCAACTCGAAGCCGGAGACGCCCTCGACCCCAACTTCCGGGCCATGTTCGCCGCTGAGATCGCCCGCTTCCGGGCCGAGAAAGTCCAGCGCGGCGGCGACCCGCGGGCCGGCGCCGACACGGACCAGGAACTGCTGCGCGAGGTGATGAACACCGTCGGCAAGCCGGACGCCTTGGGCGGCGGCATCCGCTGCGTCGTGTCCGTCTCGATGCTCACCGAGGGATGGG
Source organism: Zavarzinella sp. (assembly GCA_043744795.1). GTDB lineage: Bacteria > Planctomycetota > Planctomycetia > Gemmatales > Gemmataceae > Zavarzinella. Next base: position 4,923 of record JAYTTY010000400.1, read on the forward strand.
ACGCCAACACCGTCACGCACGTCCTCGGCGTCCGGGCCTTCGGCACGCAACTGCTGTGCGAACAGGTGATCGGCCGCGCCTTACGGCGCCAGTCCTACGAGTTGAACGCCAAGGGCCTGTTCGACCCGGAGTACGCCGACGTGTTCGGCATCCCGTTCGACTTCACCGCCCAGGCGGTTAAGGCGCCGCCGGCGAAGCCCGACAATCTGATCACCGTCCGCGCGGTCAGTCCGGCGCGCGACGCGCTTGAAATCCGCTTTCCCCGCGTTGACGGCTACCGGGTCGAGCTGCCGCAGGAGCGCGTTACCGCCCGCTTCGACGCCAATTCGAGCTACGAG